>NZ_JBVVQB010000042.1:45006-61371 GCF_055811775.1 Mesorhizobium sp. WSM4844
GTGACAGCAGGTTGGCCCCAAGCAGCCGTGCTGAGTACGGTCGTAGTCTTCGCAGATTTTCTAAGGCGCTTGAGAGTCGGGGCCTGACGATCTCTGGGCTGGATCACGATTCGCGGATCAAATTCGCCGAGACGTTGTTTCCAGACAAACGCAATCTCATCTGCGCTTTGCAACGGGTTCGCGATGCGGAGTCCGCGTCAGCCGGGGGTCTCGAGACGCCCCGGAGGCTGTTCGATCAAGCTGACGAGTCGCCAACCAATCCAGAGCAGGCTCTGCGACTGGAACAGGGGTGAGCGAAGTGCTTCAGCGACGGCAGGATGATCAAGCCGCCTCGTCTTTTTTCAGCGACCCAGGGTGGCCCCGCAGGACCGGGTGACCTCAACAGCATCGTGGCCGACGCTTTCGCAGCGGCCGGCTCTCGGCACGCCGGAGTTGAGGCGGCCGCACCGCCAGATCGGGCTGTTCCTATAGCCGGCGCATGGACACGTTCCTGGGGGCGTGTGGGGTAACGCATGTCCGCTGGATGGAACTCGGAACAATGGACGGGATCATCGGCTGCGTCGCCGCCGGCGTAGAGATGACCATGCTACCTCGGGGGATGCGGCAGCCGACGGACAGGTCATCATACACCAGCTACCTGACAATCTGCGGTCGGCGCCGACTGTTTTCGTGACGCGGAGCGACGAGGATCTCTCCGCGGCACTTCAGGCTTTCATGGCAGTGGCGTCTGATGTGCATTCACGGCCTCAGCCGGCAGGACCAGAGCCGGTCCGACAACTGCAGCGGGCTTAAGAAAGGTGGAGCAAAAAAAGGGGCCAGTCAGACCCAATCGTCGGCGGATCTTGATGGCAGATCGTAGGGGTCCGTTTGCCCAGAGATCGCCTACGATGCTGGAAAGGCGCTGCATGCTGCTGCAAAAGCAAGAAATGAGCGCGGATTCGGAGCACAATGGGCTGGCCAGGGTGCGCCGCTTGCGCGTGCCATGCCCGCGGCCAAACTCATTTCGACATCGGTTAAGGAGCTTGAGGTCAGCACTGCTGCTCTTAAGACCGAGGCTCACAATTATATCGAGATCAGTAAGTGTGACTGTCGTCGACGGTGACCCGCAGCAGCCGAGTGCCCCATCTGTGGGATGCCTGCGTTTTTGCGAAACTTGGACAGTCACACGATCTTCGCATGATCGCTGAGGGTACACCCGCCGCGGGTCAATAGCCTATCAATCGATCGTGGAAGTTTGCGGCACCCAAGGCTGGCGGCGGAGCTGTTCACAGCCCACTGAACCAGTTGGAGCCCTGGTCTTCCCAGTAGCCGCCCGGATAATCATTGGCGACGAACACCTCTAGGATATGCTTGGAGTTCTTGAAGCCGAGCTTAGTCGACATCCTAAGCTTCATCGGTATTTGAGCGGCAAGAATCCTTCCCGAAATCGAGCGCCAGGATGGTTTGCGGGTGCAGTGCTGTCGGCATATCGATACTGGAATAATAGCGGTCCGCATTTGAAGCCGACATATTTGGCTGTCATGTCCGCGCCAACATGCTGGAGGAAGACGCTCAGAGGAATACCCCTCCACTCACCGATCGCGCTCCAGCCCTCGCAGGCTCCTTGATCCCGCGCACAATCCCGTTGGCAGCATTCTCGACTGTCTCCGTTCGGCTACACGGCTCAGGATGAAGGAACTGCTGCTCGAGCAGTTCAAAACGACGGTCGTCTTCGTCACGACATCGACGAAGCCTTCCTGCTTTCGGATCGAATCATCGTCATGTAGGGCACAGCCAGGTCGCATCCACGAAGAAATCAATATGGCCTTCGAGAGGCCGAGGACCACTGACATCATCGCGTCCGGCGAGTTCTTGCGTTTGAAGCAGCGTTGCCTACAGCAGCTTCGTAGCGACAGGCGGAGAGATACCCTGGCGCGGCTTTCACCTCTTGGTCAATTGGAGTTGTGCTTCGCGGATTCCCCTCTCGGCTAAGCCGAACCCACGAGCGCGCCTCGGCTGATTCCGGAGTGCGTTGGCGCCGCATCCCGCTCCTAAACCGTCAACTCCTTTTCCATGCAGCTAACATCCCGATTTCTGGTGACGGCCTGCCGCCCAGGTCACCACATTGCCTGGCAGCGACACTCGCGCCATCCCTCCTGCTGCAGAATCGCAGCAGACAGACTATCAAGTTGGGTGGGAGCGACCGACACACCGATCACACCGCAATGATCGTTTTCTACGCGCATGAAAACAACTCCATAAAGAACCATTAGTAATAAAGCTACAAAATCATTTGCAGATTCGCGCAAAATGCGTAGCGTCTCATCCCTCAACAAGCACCAGCAAAATTGGATTTCGACTAACCCGCTTGATCCTGCCGCGGGTCGGCCGCCTAATTGTTGAATAACAAGCCCCAAAATTCAATTGAAAGAATGTTAACTTATTTGTTACTGAAATGTCTAAAATGCCGCAATGGATTTCATGATTCTGGCCCGTCGCCCGATTCCTCTCACGACCTTACCAGAACCGCGCTCGGCGGGCTTCGGGGCCCCGAGCCGCAATACGCGAGGGCCGCGTCGCGCAACAGCCCTTGAAGCCTTCGGCGGCGAAGCGCTCTGCCAACGCCATATGCAGCTCTTGGACTTGCCAGTCTGCCGGATCATGTAGACGGAGCGGACGTCATCGTCGGTCCAGCCGGTTCGGAGCCGCCTCAAGAACATGGAAACCTCTCAGCGGGCTATCTGTTCGACGGGAGCAGTGTGTCGTGCGGCACTGCCCGACCACCGACCCACGACGGCATCACACGCTTCTCGCTGCCGCAGATTCCGGAAGGTCCCGACACAAGGCGGGTGATCGCGATGGATTACATCTTTATGTCAGGCATTCCGGCGGCTTCGAGCGGCCGAGCAAGGCGGACGAATTCGCCGACCAGATAGACGCCTTCCGCATCGCCTTCGATATGCAGTACCAGGGCAAACGCATTCCGCTGGAACTCGGTTCAATTTCACGCTGATGAATGACGGCGCCTACTGGCATGCGCTGGAGCGCTTTGCCGGCGAGGTCTGCACCAAGCCCGATGTCGAGTGCATCAGCTATCGCGACTATGTTTCACGGCGACGTGATGGCGAAAAGCAGACGTCGGTGGGCGGCTGACTAGAAGCGCTCGCCGCCCGCCACGCTCAGCTTACCGGCTGATCCTCAAGGCGCAAGCCGGCCCGCTCTCGCGCCAAATAGTCCTGGTCGATTTCCGTTAGCGGCGCCCCTTCAAGCGTCGCCTCGAAGGCGCGCAGGCGTTTGTAGATGGATATCAGCTCGACGATGGTCGGCCAGGAATTCACGAGATATTGGAACGAACTGGCGACTTGGGAAAACGCGGTGACAATTTGCTGGAAAACGCCAAATGTTATCTTGCCAAGAGCTAAGGTCGGAACAAGAAGAAAGGTAGCAAAAACGTTGTCGACTTGGAGATAGAGATAGCGGACCATGTCGAAGTAGACATAATGAGCGTATAGCGTGAAATAGTTCTTCCGAACATTGCTGAAAAGCTCGGCCAGCGTTGGTGGCTGCGCTCGTGCCGTATCGTCCTCGCCGAGGACAAGCTCCTTTCGCAGCGCGGCTTCAACGCGCTGATTGCGAAATTCCAGGCCGGGAAGCTTGATGCCGACGATTGCCAGCAAGCCGGTGCCAAACAGCGACCACCCGACCGCCGCGATGACCAGCGGATAAGGGATTGCGCCGACGATTGGAAGCGTCGAGACATGGAGGGAAAGGGAGGCCAGCAAGGGCAGGAATGCAATCAGGGTCATGATGGAGTCGATGAAGTTAACTCCGAGCCCCTGCATTGTGCCGGAGAAGCGCATCGTGTCGTCCTGAACGCGCTGCGACGCCCCTTCGATATGGCGCAACCGCGGCCAGTAAGCGGTAAAATAATCGTTCATCGCGGTGCGCCAGCGAAACACGTAGTGCCTGACGAAAAACACGTTCAGAACGGCAATGCTCATATAGACCAGGGCCAAGGACAGAAACTGCCATACGCCGTAGTAAAGCTCGGCAGGGGAAACGGAGCCCGGTGTGGTGAGTGCCCTCTGCACCATGTCGTAAAACATGCCGCGCCAGTCATTGAGCGCGACGCTGAGCTGGACGATGAAATTGGTGACGAAAATGATCAAACCAGAGCCAAGGATCGACCAGTTCTGCCAGCGATGCGGGGAATACAGCGCCCAGAAAAGGTAGAATACGCCCATACCGGCGAAGAAATATCCGTAAAACCAGAGAAATGCCGGCGTAAGGAATCTTACTGGGCTGATGACAGGGGCGGCCTGCGGGTCGACCGGCGGCATGCCGAGCATCGTGCCAAGGTGCTCACCGCCGAAAAACCACAGGAGGACGAGCAGAAAGCTCCAGACGGCGGCCGAGATGAAAAAAGGCTTCGGCTGCGGGAAGAAGGATACGAACACGTTGCGAAAACTCCTCGGTTGATGCGCAAATCAGCGGCGTTGCTGTCAGCGGGCGGTGACATACGCCAGCTTCGCCATTTTGCTAAAATCGTCGTGGCAGTAGTAGACGATGATGTCGCCGACGGCCTCGCCGGAGATTTTACGCGCTGCGTCGGAGGCAGTCTCAAAAGAATCGTCAGTGATCACCACCACATGCTCGCCCTTCGCACCCGCAGACGGACCGCTGTAGAAGCTGCTCACCGGGCTGCCAGACTTTGCGGCGGCGTTGTTGACGAAGTTCGCGCCAAAACCGTCGTCGCCGCGGCCCACCGCATCGAAGGCGAAAGTGTCCTCCTTCGCGTTGAAATCGCTGATAGTGGTAATGTCCCCCGTCCCCTCGACTACTCCGTGGATCGGATTGTGGAACTGGAACAGAAACGTGTCATTGCCGCCCCCCCGTCAATTGTCTTTGCCGTCACCCACGTAGAGGACATCGTTGCCGGGACCGCCGGAGAGGTTGTCATGATCCTCGCCGACGAGGCGCGGTTGGAAGCGGCCGTTGTCGCCGCGAAGATAGTCGTCGCCCGTTCCGCCCCAGATTCGGTCATTTCCATCGCCGCCGATGCCGTGATCATCGCCATCGCCACCTTCGATCTTGTCATTGCCGCGACGACCCTCAAGCCGGTCATTGCCCTCGTCACCCGCCATCCAATCCTCGAGATCGGTGCCGATGAGCCATTCGGGACGCGAGGACCTACTTATGATGCAACCCACCACGCCACCTGGCGCCCTCATATTCCTCATCAGATAATCGGGGAAATCGAATTGTTAGATAGAAAGATTTACGGAATGGATGTGTGGCTTCGGCTTCGTCCTTCTGCGTAGCAGTTGCCGGTCTCGGTGGCGGCGGGCGACGCTGGCTACCCAGCCGACGGCGCTGAAAAGTCGGTCGTCAAACCGGACGAACCATGGTCCAGCGGTCAGAGGCCAGCGGCGATTACGCCGTCACCCAACTGACGCTCCCGCAACTTCAGCTGTTTTGAAACGGAATTCATGTGCAAGAAGCTTCGGTTTCTTTGGTCCGCCGGGCTCGCGTTTGTTCTCACGGTCCCAGCTTGCGCGGCGGGCTCCGGCTTGCCTTGGGAACAGCTGCTGCAGCAGGTCCTGGAGTCGGTGCAGGGACTCGTCGCCAAGATCGTCGCGGTTATCATCATCATTACCACGGGCTTGACCCTTGCCTTTGGCGACATGGCAGGTGGGTTCCGCCCGGCTGATCCAGATCGTCTTCGGCCTGTCGATCGCCTTCCCGGCATCGAGTTTCTTCCTCTCCTTCTTCTCCTTCGGCGGCGGAGCACTCGTGTGATGGCCGCCGGAGAGCAGCACATTCAGGGATTCGAGGTTCCTGTTCGTCGTGCATTGACGGAGCCGAAGGGCGTCAATTCCTCCGCTTACAGGCCTGGCCGATACTCCACCCAGGAAAAGCGCATCTCGAAATTCGCAGACTGGTACATGGGCATGCGCGAGCAGCGTTTGGAACAAAGCGCCGCCTGACAGGGCGTCGCCACAGCGGAACGAATCCGGTTCGACCCGCTGCCGACGGTCTGCCAGAGTGCGCTTTGGTTGGGTCAGTTTCGGGGAGCGGCGGCCTCGAACGCCGGAAGTTTCGCACAACGCTGTGCGATCGCGTTGACGCGCTGCAATGCGCCTATGTCCGCATTCCAGCGATGGGCGTTACACATGGCCGATCTGTGCCTGGTGCCGCAGCTCGCCGTGGCAGAAGAGGCCTGTCGTGGGACTCTCGAGGAGCGTTTCAAACGCGGCCAGCCCCTCGCCGATGAACTTCCGCATCCACGCGACGCGTACCTCTTCGCCCCCCTTTGTCAGGGCCATCACAATGGCTGACAGGGCCAAGGTTGCAGACCGGATGGATGTCGGCAGCAGCGCCCGTATACGGGCGCGCCCGGCTGGGTCCGGCGGCAACAGGCCGGAGCCCGGGCGTGTCTCGTCCAGATATTCAATGATAGCGAGCGACTGGGTCAGCCTCAGCCCGTCGATCTCCAGCACCGGCACTAGTCCCTGCGGGTTGAGCGAGATGCTGCGGCGTCTTGTGCTCCTTCTTCAGAAGGTGCACGGATACCGTCTCGCAGGAGATGCCGAGCAGATTCATCACGATGCGCACCCGATAGCTCGCCGACGAGCGCCAGTAGTCGTAGAGGACACGCTTGCTCATCGCGGGGTCCGATCCCGCGATGTGGCGCCCCTTTCAGATGGCGGCCGGCTGTCCGGGTTCATGCCTTGGACAGTTCCTTGGCATGCAGCCATTCGGTATGCTCCCGGGCGCGCTTGGTTTTCGACCATTCCTCCAGATCCCACTTCACCGCTTCGAGCCTCTCGATCATCGCCTCTTCCTTCGGATCCGGGCAGGCCAGCTCGATCCGGTGGCCGTTGGGGTCGAAGAAGTAGATGGAATGGAAAATGGAATGGTCGGTGACGCCCAGCACATCGATCCCGTTCTTCTTCAGCTTGTCCTTGAAGGCCAAGAGCGTGTCGCGATCCTTGACCTTGAAGGCGATGTGCTGGACCCATTTCGGCGTGTTCGGGTCGCGGCCCATCTCCGGCTTGGTCGGCAACTCGAAGAGGCGAGCACGTTACCCGTCGCCCGCGTTGAGGAAGACGTCATGTAGGGTCGTGCTCGTGGGTCGACGGCACCTGGTCTTCGGCGATGGCGAGCAAAGTCCATGTTGAGGTTGTTGACACACCAGTTGACGGCCTCTTTCGCGTCCTTACAGCGATAGGCGACGTGGTGAATTCTCTCGATTTCATTGGAATGGCTTCTCTGCCTTGGCCCTGCTCCGGACACTTCCACCCGGAGCTGCGTCCTCCCTTGTCATCATTCCTATTTCGGTGGGTCCGCCGCCGCCCTAAGCGCATCACTCAACACCCGGCCGTCGCCGATATGATTGGCCAGAAGCAGAACCAGCCGCGCATTGATGGCGTCACTTTCGGCCTTGCTTCGCCCGTCGTGCAGAGCCAGCAGCTCGGCGTAGAAATCGTCCGGCTGCGGAATGTTCGGAGCCGTATTGAGTGTCGTCATCGCCGGTTTCTCCCGTCAGCGTCCCGTGGCCTTCGCAAGCGCGGCTTCGACCTCCGCGCGGTCGAACGCGGTCCAGCGCGCCGCGACGTGCTGGTCGGGGCGCAACAGATAGACCGCCGAACCCGCATCGCCGAGATAGCGCTCTCGCAGCGCGTTGGTCGGATCGTCCGCAGCCGACAGGGCCAGCCGCTCGGCCGCAATGCCGCCGCTTTCGATCAGGTCGGGCGCCTCGGCTTCAATGGTAAGAAGTTGGAAGCGGTCGCCCAGCCGGTCGAGCAGCCAGCCGCCCTTTATCGGCGCATCGACGGCCGGCGAGCCGGGCTGGGTGCGCGGCGGCAGCCCCTGCGCGTCAGGGCCGTTGAGCGGCGAGCCGCCATAGGTGCACGGCACCGACAGGCGCCCGGAATTGACCAGCGGCCGCGCGAAGGCGAAGTGCTCGGACAGATCTAGCACGGCATCGCGAAAAATCCGGCTCATTTCCGACTTCGGCGTGATGAAGTCAGTCGACCGGCTGGAGTTGAGGATGTTCTCGGCAGCGCCATGGATACGCTCGGTATCGTAGCTGTCGAGCAGGCTTTCGGGCGCCCTGCCGTCCATCACAAGCTTCAGCTTCCACACCAGGTTGTCGGCATCCTGCAGGCCGGAATTGGCGCCGCGCGCGCCGAAAGGCGAGACCTGATGCGCCGAGTCGCCCGCGAACAGCACCCGGCCGTGGCGGAAACTCTCCATGCGCCGGCACTGGAAGGTGTAGATCGACACCCATTCGAGTGTGAATTTGGCGTCCTCGCCCAGCATTGCCTTGAGCCGCGGGATGACGTTCTCCGGCTGCTTTTCCCGCTCCTTGTCGATGTTCCAACCGAGCTGGAGGTCGATGCGCCAGACGCCGTCGGGCTGCTTATGCAATAACGCCGATTGGCTGCGGTTGAAGGGCGGGTCGAACCAGAACCAGCGCTCGGTCGGAAACTCGGCGTCCATGACTACGTCGGCAATGAGGAAATTGTCCTCGAACACGCGGCCGATGAAGTCGAGCCCCATCATCGCGCGGATCGGCGAGTTGGCGCCGTCGCAGGCGACCAGCCAGTCGGCACGCAGGCGGTAAGGGCCTTCCGGCGTGTCGATGGAGAGCATCACCCCGTCGCGATCCTGTTCGACCGCCGTGACCTTGTTGTTGCCGCGGATTTCGATCGACCTGCCTTCCGCCTCCAGTTCGCACACGCGGTCGACGAGGAATTTTTCGAAATGGTACTGCTGCAGGTTGATGAAGGCCGGCCGCCTGTGGCCGGCCTCCGGCAGCAGGTTGAACTCGTAGACCCGGCGGTTCCCGAAGAACACCTTGCCGACGTTCCAGACGATGCCCTTCTCCACCATCGGCTCACCGCAGCCCAGCCGGTCCAGGATCTCCAGCGGCCGCTTGGCGAAGCAGATCGCGCGCGAGCCGAAGCTGACCTTGTCGTTCTCATCCAGCACCACCACGGGAATGTCCTGGCGGGCGAGATCGATGGCGCAGACTAGACCGACCGGCCCGGCGCCTACCACAACAACCGGACGGCGCACTGGCGCGATTGCGTCCTGATCAGGGGAGCGCCTGTAGGGATAAAGCGGCGTCTCGAAGATCTTTGCCATGTGTCCTCCCGCCGGGTCGCATCCGGACTGCTAGCCCTGAAGTTCCGCCCACATCTGTCGGTCGCGCTCTGCGGTCCAGATGCGCGGCATGTCGATGCCGAGCGCCTCGTCGTAGGCGCGGGCGACGTTGAAGGGCAGGCAGTGCTCGTAGATAGCGTAGGATGCGAATTTCGGATCGCACGCCGCGCGCGCCGCGTCCCACGCCTCCTTCAGCGAGCCACCGCCCTGCGCCACCCGCGCCACCGGCCGGTAGGTGGAACTGACGAAATCGGCAGTGTTGTCGAGCGCGGCATTGACCTTCTCCGCGCCAACCAGCGCGTCGCCGCGTCCCGGCGCGATCGCGTCGAGGTCAAACGACCGGATCGCCTCCAGCGTGCGCGGCCAGTCGGCAAAATGGCCGTCGCCGCAATAGCAGGCCGAATGGTACTCGACGATGTCGCCGGTGAACATGACGTTGGCGTCGGGCACGAAGGCGACGATGTCGCCTGCCGTATGCGCGCGGCCAAGGAATTCAAGGTCCACCCGCCGCTTCCCGAGATAGAGCGTCAACCGGTCGTTGAAGGTCAGCGTCGGCCAGGTCAGGCCGGGGATCGACTCGTGGCCCTGGAAGAGGCGCGGAAACCGGCCGAACTCGGAGTCCCAGTCCTCCTGCCCGCGCTCGGCGACCATGGCGCGCGCCTTCTCCGACATGATCGTCTGCTGCGCGCCATAGACCGAAGCGCCGAGAACCCGCACAGCGTGATAGTGCGTCAGCACGACATAGTTGATCGGCTTGTCGGTGACGGTCCTGACCTTCTCGATCACCTTGCCGGCCAGTCGGGGCGTGGCCTGAGCGTCGATCACCATCACCGATTCGTCGCCGATGATGACACCAGTGTTCGGGTCGCCCTCGGCGGTGAAGGCCCACAAGTCGCGGCCGATCTCGGTGAAGGAGATCTTTTTCTCTGCCATATCGCCGACAGATGCGAATTGCTTGGCCATGGTCTCAGGCTTCCTTCTTGTGTTGCGGCACCGTCTGCTCAATCGCGCCGAAGATCCGAGTGGCCGGCCTTGTCTCTCATCTCGATGTGGACCGTGTCGCCGAAACGCATGAAAGGTGTCTTTGCCGCACCCTGCTCGATAGTCTCGATCATTTTGATCTCGGCGATGCAGGAATAGCCGACGCCGCCTTCAGAGACAGGTTTGCCCGGCCCATCGCCGAGCTTGTTCGATACCGTGCCCGAGCCGATGATTGTGCCGGCGGCGAGCGGCCGTGTTTTCGGCGCGTGGGCCATTAGCGTAGGAAATCGAAGGTCATGTCGATGGCGGCGTTGGCGCGGCCGAAGGGCTTGCCGTTCAAGTCCACGGCCAGCGGCAGGTGCAGCTTGCCTCCGTCCCAGGCATCGCCCAGCTCCCCGGGGGTGACCGCCACCGGTGAGAAGGCGGAAGACGGCTTTGACTGAAAGAAACCGAATCCCTTTGCAAGCTCCACCGGGATCAGCCCGCGCAGGGAGACGTCATTGACCAGCATGTGAACCTCCCGTTCAGGTTTCGACAGATCGCCGCCCGCAGACAGGCTTGACGATCCAAGTTGTTGCGTTTGTAACTATCGAAAATGTAACTATCAAGGCCGCAAGGGGCGGATCGGGATGGTCGAGGACGTACTTTCGCTGGAGGATTTTCTGCTGTCGCTTGGCAGTTAACTGGGTTCTTCCTCAATTTGTGTGGCGCGGTGGCAGCATTCGTGCTCTCAGCAGTTCGGGGCCTGCCCTGTCGTACATTGCGCGCTTGATGGTCTTGAGGCGGTTGATCTGACCTTCGGCCTGTCCGTTGCTCCAGGGCAGCTCGATGGCGTTGTTGACGGCATCGATGTCTCTGCGCAAAACACGGGCGTATCGCATGATCGGAATGATGTCGGAGTCGATTGCATCGTCGATCCAGGGGTCCAGTGTTTCCGACCGTCACTGACCGGCATGCCGAGCCGTTGCATGCGGCGTTCGCCAGGACGTCCACCCGTGCTATGGCCGAGCAAGCCGACAATCTCCACGACCCTCGTTGTCCTGCGCGCATAAGGGGAAGCAACCGTCGGGAGTCGATCAGTGAACGTTTGTCGCTCACATTTCTGATGTGCACATCGCCAGCGGCTCAGCAGGAGCTTCACCGTCACGGGCTTGCCCTGGACCGGCAGATCCTGAAGGTGCGGTTGGACCAGCCATGCCGACTTCGGCTTCGCCGGCCACAATCGGGGCAAATGCCGATCGCTGGTCCGGCAGCGGAAACAACCCAACTGTGATCATCAGTGAGCGCGACACCCAGAATTCTGCCCCCTGGGCCGGGCGACCATTTCGATTTCGTTCGCATGCCCGCCCATAGCGATAGCGTCGCTAACAGCGGATGAACCACACAAATTGAGGAAGACCCTCATTAACTGCCAAGTGACACACGCATCCGATTGCACGTCGGACACTTTCGATCCTGCAAGACCTGAGATGGAAATCGAGAGCGACCACACCAGCGCTTGCCGGCCGGATCGATGCCGTCGCTATGGACGATGGCCGCGTCTCGGTCGTTCTTGATTGGAAAGCGACATCGCGCCATCGGAGGAGGACATGCGAATCCACGCGGGCCAACTCGAGGACTGCTTGCGAACAACCGGGGTGAGCCGTGGCGCGTTGGTCTATATGACCCTCGGCACTGTGCGATGGGTTGGAGCGCAGTGTCTCCGCCGATCCGAGCCAGTGACGTCATTAAATTCACGCCCCTCACCGAAGGCGACCTTTGTCTCCTGCAGGTGAATGGCCGCTTCGCGCCGTATGTCAGTAATCAGGCGGCCTCGTCTGGTCTCCAAGGGCGGATGTTGTGACGCGTCCAGCTAGACGCACTTTGGCGATAGTCAAATGCATCTGGGCTGGAAGCACATATTCGACGTTTGCTATGCGGGGCGGCCGCAAGTCAGCGAAGCCCCGCTTGTGGACGTCCCCTGGATGGAAGGGTTAGGCATCGGGTTCGTGGCAAACCACTTCGATGTTGTGCCCGTCCGGACCAATGACGAAAGCTGCATAGTAGGTCGCGTGGTAGTGCGGGCGCAGACCAGGCGCACCATTGTCTTTGCAACCTGCCTCCAGAGCCGCGCGATAGAAAGTTCGACTTGCTGGCGATTCTCGGCCGTGAAGATGCGCCGGCTTCTCCTGGGTTTGGTACATGCACAATGAAGCCTTACCCTTCGGGCCAAGCTCGACACCGTACGTCGGCGTCCCCTCCGAGGCAACAGCTACACCGAGCGGTTCGAGTGCCTTGAGGAAGAACGCTTTGCTCGCTGCGCGGCGAGATCAACCTTCCCGTTGCTGCCAACGGCATGGTGGTCATGCCGGGGATGTCGTTCTCGGCGACGAGGATGGCGTCGCGGCCTTCGATCGCGCGGTCGCTCCGGAACTGCTCGCGCTCGTGCGCCAACAGGAGGCCCAAGGATGCGGTCGTGGCCGCGCTCGCAGCAGGCAAGACGCGGTACACGCCCGTAACGCTGCGCCGGCGCTGCGCCAGGCCATCATCGCAAAGCTCCGTTGCGACCTCGATCAGGTGACGGTTGGGACCGAAGCAGGTCATCTACAACGCCTTGGTGGCACCGTCGGCGAAAGCGACGAGGTCATCCTCCCAGCACCTACTGGGTCTCGTATCCCGACATGGTGTTGGCCTGCGGCTGAACCCCGGTGGTCATCCGATCCCGGCGCCCTCCGGAAAGTGCTCATCCGGATCGTCGGCTTGACGCCCAACGACTACCGGCGGCGCTTTCGAAGCCGCCCGTTGACGATCTCCTGAACGACCGCTTTTAGGCCGTGCAGGAAATCAGCACATGTGCCCCGACCCCGAGTGAGGGATGGGTGGCACGCTCCGTCGCCAAAATGCAAGATCAGATCAGATTTCGATCAGGATCTTGCCGACTGCCTTGCCCCTCTCCTGTGCCTCATGCGCTTCGGCAATGCGGTCGAGCGGCAGCTTCATCGCGATCTGCGGCCAGTAGGCCCCAGCCGCCACGCAGGCGGAGACCTCTTCGACTGCCTGGCGGAACGCATCCTCAGGGATCGTGTAGAAGAACACGAAGCGGAAGGCATAGCCCCCGAACATCGTCGATAGGAACGGCATCGACAACCTGACCGTCGGATCCTCCGTCGCGTAGGCCGTCGCGACGCCGCTCGGAGCGAGGCAGGCGATATCGGCCTCGACGTTGGCTGCCAAATCGACGTCGACGATACGCTCGACGCCACGGCCGCCGGTCGCGGCCCTGATCCGTTCAGCGATGTCTTCCTGATGACGGTTGATCACGAGATCGGCGCCCGCCGCCGCTGCCACCGTGGCTTGCTCCTCGCGGCTCACGGTCGCCGCGACCCAGGCGCCCGCCCATTTGGCGAGGAGGATGGCCGCCGTGCCGACGGCTCCCGCGCCGCCCTGGACGAGAACGCGCTTTCCGCGCAGATCACCATCGGCGAAGAGGCAGCGATGGGCGGTGATGGCCGCGATGCCCAGTGAAGCCCCGACATCAAACGACGCATTCTCGGCAAGAGGGGCCGCATGGGAGGACGGAACCACCACGAACTCGGCCGCGGATCCGAACGCCTGGCCTGTCTGAGCCTTGAAAACCCAGACCCGTTCACCGATCCGCTCCTCGGACACGCCCGGCCCAACCTTGTCGATGATCCCGGCCGCATCCTGATGGGGAACGACACGGGGAAAGGGCATCGGCCTGCCGCCGAAGCCCGTTCTCGTCTTGATATCCGAGGGGTTCAGGCCGGAGACGGCCACCTTGACCCGGACCTCGCCGAACTGGGGCTCGGGATCAGGAAGAGAACCTATCTGGAGGACGTCCTTCGCGGCGCCCTGCCGGTCGTAGAAAGCAGCTCTCATTCTCGGTCTCCTGACATTTTGCCAATGACCAAAGGGATGTCGATGCCACAAGTGTTCTTGCAAGTAGGCAATATTTTTGCCTATAGGTGTATAAAGTACATCATTGAAGCTTCGCCTACAACTGTGCGGTGGAGGTGACGGTCGACGTGGCCGGCGGAAAGTGGAAACCGCTGATCATCTACGAACTCCTCAACGGCCCACGACGTGGTGAACTCCGGCGCATGGTGGGCGAGCCGAGCCAGCGCTCCATCGCGATGCAACTCCGACAGTTCGAGACCGACGGCGTGGTCGAACGCCAGGTCTTTGCCGAAGTGCCGCCCCGCGTGGAGTACTCCCTCACAGAGTTCGGGAAGACGCTCGCGCCGGTCCTGAACGCGATGAAGGAGTGGTGCGAGACGTTTGCCGCCCGAAACGGCCTTGTTTGCGGGCCTGACGGCGAGGCACTTGAGGTCGCCCGACCGCGTGCATCCGCCGATCGGGATCACACATCGTCAAGGCGCTCGTAGAGGGCCGACAGGATCGAGGCCAAGTGCCATTGTCGGTTCGGGTGCATCTCGCGTTGCCGGTTTGCGCCTCCAGTTCCAGAGCAGCGGCGATCGCCGAGAACTTGATGCCTTCGTTCGACTTGTCTTCTTTCGCCGCATGGTGAAGCGCTACGAGCTCCCAACCGTCATTCATTACCGGCGCGCCCGAACTGCCCGCCTCGGTGTCCGACCGATATTGGACGACCTGGGTGTTTTGGAACACCACCGTGTTGTTGCGGATCGCGACTTCCTTGAGGCGTCCATTTAGGTGCTGGATGACATTCAGCTTGTCTTCGTCAGCTACAACAAAGGCTTGCCGCAGAAGCGGAATGCTGCCGAAGGTCGAGCCGGGCTGGCCTTCGACGGCAACAAATGTGACATCGAGACTGCCCTTGCAGCCGGTTGCGACGACCGGGCTGGTCCAGAAAAGGAGGTCGGGACGCAGGTGAAAAGTTGAGACCTGTCGCACAGTCCCGTCGGGAAGGGCGGCGAAATCGAACAGCGCGCGGTGACCTCCTTGCTGTTGAGGACGTGATGGTTGGTGCACAGTATACCCGGCGCGACCAGAAAACCGGACCCGCTCCAAGTGCCGGAGCGCCCTTTGTAGATCGACGCCAGAAGCGTCGATCTTGCAAACGGCGCGCGAGCGAGCTGCGCCTTCCTCCAGCCACCAGGCCGGGCGCGGATCGTTGGAGCCGACAACCTGTTCCAGGTGACGGACAGCAGTTCGAACATGGTGCTGGCGTCGGCCGGCAGACCTTCAAATTTAGGGCTTCGAATGCGTCGGGTCTTCTGGACATCACCGGGCAGGATGGCCAGACCCTGGATGCCCCAGTCCGTAGCGCTCTTAGGCACGGGGCCGGCGTCGGGTCGTTCCACCGCCATTTGCTGCTCGTACGAAAGATTTGCTTCTTGCGCTAATCCGCCATCTGGTCCGCCGAATCAGAAGTGATGCGCAACCTATAATCGTCGGAAACGACGGAAATGTTACCGTTGTGCAGATGGTCGGCCAAACCGCTACGTCGGCTTGGACTATCCCCAGGCGCCGGACTGCGGCAACGTCATCGCCGTTCCTTTCGCGGTTCATGGGCGTGTCTCGCAGACCTGGCCGTGGCCTTCAACGTCGATAGCGATGATCTGGCGCCGCAGCGAGAGGAGACCAGTGACCTGCGCCATGGCAGCGATTGGCATTGAGCTTGCCGGCAAGAACGACGATGGGTTTGTCCTCGCCGAAGGACTCACGGTAAATGCCCTTCGGCCGACAGGGCTCACGCTCATCCGACATCGCGTCCCAAGTTAGAGTACCGCGTCGGACCCATCAGCGGTCTGTATCTTGTCTCTTGGATTCCGTAGAATTTGAGCGGAGCCTTTGTAGTGTTGTTTGGTGTTTGTTCGCCCAAAAGTCGCATAAGATTGCAGTGAGGAACGTCGGTCTACAGATTTGTTCCCCAGAGGTGCGCGAACCTTGTGCTCACCTGTTCATCGACGGCTCTCGGCGTGACCCAGAGAGCTGGGAGAAGCCTCTGCGAGACTACAAGTGTAACACCATATTGGTTTAGCGGATCAAGCTTCGGTGGTAACCTCATGGGGTAGAGATACGACTCTGGAAGCCGAGCAATGGATCGCGATAGCAAGCGGACACGTGCAGCTGGAAGTTCATCCCGCGACGGAAGGAGGGCCGAGGAACGGCGTAACCGCCTTGACCTTCCGGACGGGCCACTGACCAATGTTGCAGGGCGGGTAATAACCGCTAGCCCGCGCGATACAGCACGCGATCTTGGGAGCTTCAAATCCGCCGAGAGGCAAGCGCGACGTGCAGTTCAGGACGTTG
>NZ_JBVVQB010000043.1:0-59666 GCF_055811775.1 Mesorhizobium sp. WSM4844
GCAAAACTGTTCGCGATGTCCTCGCACACCTGTTCGCGATGTCTCCGGTCCAAACACCCTGGTGGGAGAAGGGGAGGGAGTTCAGGGCTTGTGGATCAGGGCGGCGCCCAGGATGGGACCCGGCATGCCGTCCTTGCCCACCGATTGCAGCAGCACGGCGCAGCCGCCTTTCTTGGTAATCACGCTCATCGGCAGTTCGTAGCGCTGCGCCTTGCCGTGCCACATGCCGGCGGTCTGGATGCCGGAGACGGCGTTCCAATAGGTCATGCTGCGGCCGGTGTTCTCGCCCTTGCCGATCTTGATCGTCTGCGGCGGGTCGAAATAGACGATGACGACATGGGCATCGCTGGGGCCGCTCCCGGCATCGCCGGCGTCGATGATGACGCGGTCGCTGGTCCGGCTGACGTCGATCGGGACCTGCATGCCTTCGCCGGACGTTTCCATGCGGGCGAGCGCGCCGTCGACTTCCTCGCGGCGGGCGCCGTTGACATGGCTGCGGCCATTGATGACGGCCTGCGGCGTATAGACCGAGCGGCTGCCAAAGGCACGCATATACTCATACTGCCGCTCGGTGTTCTCCTTGCGGCTCAGCGTGTCCTTCCAACCGAGATAATCCCAGTAGTCGACATGATAGGCGAGCGCGACGATGTTCTCCTTGGCGGCAAGCTCGGCGAAAAACGCATCGGCCGGCAGGCAGGAACTGCAGCCCTGGCTGGTGAAGAGCTCGACCACGCCCAAGGGCTGGCCGACCAGGGATTTATCTGTCTGGGAGCGGTCGGCCTCGCCGGCAAGCGCATTGGCGGCAAGTCCAGCGCCAGCAAGCACCGAGAGGGCCAGCGCAAATACCGCAAGCCGCAATGGTTTTCGAGGTGTCATGGCCGTTTCGACTCCCGCCGGTGATGGCCGGCTTTGTTCTGGTTGGCGAAATATGTGGCAGAAGCGGCAGTCAACGGGAAGTCACGTTGCGGTGAAACTTTTACCGCTGCAGCCAACTGCAAGGGCGCTCCAGGACGGGCTACACTTCAGGGATACCGATTCGGGCGACAATCAGCATGTGGCAAACTCTCCTGACGCCGGTCGACCTGTACTGCGAGCGGGTCGGGCCACAGTTCTGGGCCGAACCGGTCAACGCACTGACCAATATGGCTTTTCTTGTCGCCGGGCTGTGGGGTGTCCGGGAGGTGCGCCGGCGCGGCACAGGCATCTTCGCCGAAATGCTGGCCTGGTGGGTGGTGGCGATCGGCATCGGCTCGGCGCTGTTCCACACCTTTGCCAACCATGCCACGGTCTGGGCCGACCTGCTGCCGATCGCCGGGTTCACGCTGGCGTACACGCTGTTCAACCTGCGCCGTTTCCTCGGCATGAAATGGGGCAAGGCGATCGCCATCTTCTTCGCCTTCTATGCCGTCACCGGGTTGTTGACCTTTGCCGTGCCGGACTGGCTGCGCCAGGCATCGAACGGCACGACCGGCTACCTGCCGCCCTTCCTGGCGCTCGCCTTCTTCGGCGCCTGGGTGGCGGCGAGCGGCAACCGCGCCGGCTGGTACAATCTGGCGGGCTCGGCGATCTTCGTCGTGTCGGTCATCTTCAGGACGATCGATCCGCTGGTCTGCGGCAGCTTCCCGCTCGGCACGCATTTCCTGTGGCACATCCTCAACGGGCTGATGCTCGGCGTGCTGCTGGCGGCGGCGGCGAGGTTCGGGAAGGGAGGGCAGTAGGCAGTAGGCAGTAGGCAGTAGGCAGTAGGGGAGGTGTTTCCTGCCCCTACTGCCCTACTCCCTATTCCCTCACCTTATGCTGCCAGATCGCGCAGTACATATTGCAGGATGCCGCCGTTCTTGAAGTAGTCGAGCTCGTCCAGCGTATCGATGCGGCAGATGATCGGAATGTTCTTCACCGTGCCGTCGCCATAAGTGATCTTCGCGATCATCTTCTGACGCGGCTTGATGGCGCTCAGTCCGTCGATTTCGACCAGTTCGTCGCCCTTGAGGTTGAGCGAGGCCCATGAGGTGCCTTCCTCGAAGACGAAGGGGATGACCCCCATGCCGACCAGGTTCGAGCGGTGGATGCGCTCGAAGGACTGAGCGATGACGGCGCGAACGCCCAACAGGTTGGTGCCTTTGGCCGCCCAGTCGCGCGACGAGCCGTTGCCGTATTCGACACCGGCGAAGATGACCAGCGGCACGCCTTCCTTCTTGTACTCCATGGCGGCGTCGTAGATCGATTTCTCTTCCTTCGACGGATAGTGGATCGTGTAGCCGCCCTCGCGGCCGTTCTCACCCAGCATGTGGTTGCGGATGCGGATGTTGGCGAAGGTGCCGCGCATCATCACCTCGTGATTGCCGCGCCGCGTGCCGTACTGGTTGAAGTCGGCGACGCCGACGCCATGGTCGGTAAGATACTTGCCGGCCGGCGAGGCCGCCTTGATCGAGCCGGCCGGAGAGATGTGGTCGGTGGTGATTTTGTCGCCGAACAGCCCGAGCACGCGGGCGCCCTTGATGTCGCCGATCGTGCCGAAGCCCGATGTCATGCCGGCGAAGTAGGGCGGGTTCTGCACATAGGTCGAATTGTTGTCCCAGGCATAGGTCTGGCCTTCCGGCACCTTGACGTTCTGCCAGTATTCGTCGCCCTTGAAGACGTCGGCATATTTGCGGGCGAACAGTTCGCGCGTCACGTTCCTCTCGATGAACTCCTGGATCTCGACCGAGCTCGGCCAGATGTCCCTGAGGTAGACCGGGTTGCCGTCGCGGTCCTCGCCGAGCGGTTCGGTGGTCAGATCCTTGGTCACGGTCCCGGCCAGTGCGTGGGCGACGACCAGCGGCGGCGAAGCGAGGTAGTTCGCCTGCACGTCGGGCGAGACGCGGCCTTCGAAATTGCGGTTGCCGGAAAGCACCGCGGCAGCAATCAAGCCCTTGTCGTTGATGGTTCTGGAGATCGGCGCCGGCAACGGGCCGGAATTGCCGATGCAGGTGGTGCAGCCGAAGCCGACCAGATTGAAGCCGATCTGGTCCAGTTCCTTCTGCAGGCCGGATTTCTCCAGATATTCGGCGACGACCTGGCTGCCCGGCGCCAGCGATGTCTTGACCCACGGCTTCTGCTTGAGCCCGAGCCGGTTGGCGTTGCGTGCCAGCAACCCGGCGCCGATCAGCACGCTCGGGTTCGACGTGTTGGTGCAGGAGGTGATGGCGGCAATGACGACGTCGCCATGGCCAAGGTCGTAGTCGGTGCCCTCGACGGCATAGCGCCTGTTGATTTCGACCGCCTTCTTGTATTCGGTTTCCATCGCCTTGACAAAGCCGGCCGGAATGCCTTCAAGCGCGACCCGGCCCTCTGGACGCTTGGGGCCGGCCATCGACGGCACGACACTGCCGAGATCGAGCTCGAGCAGGTCGGTGAAGACCGGATCGGCCGACCCGGTATCGCGCCACATGCCTTGCGCCTTGGCGTATGCCTCGACCAGCGCGATGCGGTTTTCCTCGCGGCCGGACATGGTGAGATAGCGGATGGTTTCGCCATCGACCGGAAAGAAGCCGCAGGTCGCGCCATATTCGGGCGCCATGTTGCCGATGGTGGCGCGGTCGGCCAGCGTCATGTTGGACAGACCCGGACCGAAGAATTCGACGAACTTGCCGACGACGCCCTTCTTGCGCAGCATCTGGGTGACGGTGAGCACGAGATCGGTGGCGGTGACGCCTTCCCTGAGCCTGCCGGTGAGCCGGAAGCCGATGACTTCGGGCAACAGCATGGAGACGGGCTGGCCAAGCATCGCGGCCTCGGCCTCGATGCCGCCGACGCCCCAGCCGAGCACGCCAAGGCCGTTGATCATGGTGGTGTGCGAATCGGTGCCGACGCAGGTGTCGGGATAGGCGGTGGTTTCGCCGCCTTCAGTGTTGGTCCACACGACCTGGCCGAGATATTCGAGATTGACCTGGTGGCAGATGCCGGTGCCGGGCGGCACGACGCGGAAGTTGCGGAAGGCCTGCTGGCCCCATTTCAGGAATTTGTAGCGTTCCTCGTTGCGCTCGTATTCAAGCTCGACATTCCTGGCGAAAGCCAGCGGCGTGCCGAACTCATCGACGATGACCGAGTGGTCGATGACCAGGTCGACCGGCACCAGCGGATTGATCTTTTGCGGGTCGCCGCCGAGCGAGGCCATGGCATCGCGCATGGCGGCCAGGTCGACCACGGCCGGAACGCCGGTGAAATCCTGCATCAGCACGCGGGCCGGGCGATAGGCGATCTCGACCCCGGCGGTGCCCCTGTCGGTCAGCCAGCCGGCAACCGCCTGGATGCTCTCCTTGGTGACGGAACGGCCGTCCTCGTTGCGCAGCAGGTTCTCCAGCAGCACCTTCATCGAATAGGGCAACTGGGCGATGCCGGTGAGGCCGTTCTTCTCGGCCTCGACGAGGTCGTAATAAACATAGTCGGAGCCGCCCGCGGTCAGCGTGCGGCGGCAATTGAAACTATCGAGGGATTTTGACACGTGCGATCCGTCCTTGTCTGTTCAGCCTGAAAGGGAACGGACGCCGATGGCATGCAATCACGCGCAAAGGTGCGGGTACGGCCATTTCCGCTGTCCGTTCCCAGCCAACCCGAGCCGTTCAAGGCGGCGCGTGCGCTGGTTCGGCGCTAATTCGCTTCCCGTGCCGACCGCTGGCACGGATGCCCCGCATATAGAGAATTTCCTGGAATAGTTCTAGACAGTCGAACGGCTATTTTGTGCGATGCGGCAGCTGCCGTGAAGCGATGTTTTCGGGACGGGCATGGAATGCGGCTGATCGCCGAAAATCTGGGCGGCGAACGCGGCGGCGAGGCGGTTTTTTCCGGCCTCGACTTTGCCCTTGGCAAAGGCCAGGCGCTGATCGTCACCGGGCCGAACGGCGCGGGAAAATCGACACTGCTCAGGGTCGTTGCCGGGCTGCTGCCGGTGGCGGCAGGCCGTTTGCTTGTCGAAGGTGGCGGTGAGGATTTTCCGTCGGTCGCCTCGGCCTGCCACTATCTCGGCCACCAGAATGCGATGAAGACGGCGCTGAGCGTGGCGGAAAATCTGCGCTTCTGGCGCGATTTTTCGGGCGCGGATTTCTTGAGCGCCGAAGAGGCGCTGGCAATGGTCGGGCTTGACGGTATCTGCCATCTGCCGTTCGGCTATCTCTCCACCGGGCAACGCCGCCGCGCGGCGATCGCAAAACTGATGGTCAGCCGGCGGCCGCTGTGGCTGCTCGACGAGCCGACGGCCGGGCTGGACAAGGCTTCGGAAGAGCGATTCGGCCGGCTGATGCGGGAGCATCTGGACGAGGGCGGAATCATTATTGCGGCGACGCATCTGCCACTGGGGTTGGAGGGGGCACAGGAATTGAGGATGGGGGAAACTCGGTAATGTCGGCGTTCCCGCCTGGGCAAGGGCATCTAAAACCATGCTAGTCCTCTTCCTGCGCGACATTCGCCTGAGTATCCGGGCCGGCGGCGGGGCGCTGACCGGCGTGATCTTCTTTCTCGCGGTGATCGCCACGATCCCCTTCGGCGTCGGGCCAGACCTCAATCTGCTTGCCCGCATCGGCCCGGCGATCCTGTGGATCGGCGCCTTGCTGGCTTGCCTGCTCGGTCTCGATCGATTGTTCCAGGCCGACCGGGAAGACGGCTCGCTCGATCTGCTGGTGCTCGGCGACGACCGGCAGATGCTGGCGCTGACCGTGCTGACGAAATGCCTGGCGCATTGGGCAGGAAGCGTGCTGCCGCTGGTCATCGCCGCACCCTTGCTCGGCCTGTTCATGAACATGGAGCCGATCGGCATCGGCGCCACGGCGCTGACCCTTCTGGTCGGCACGCCGGCGATCACCTTCATCGGCGCGGCCGGTGCGGCGGTAGCGGTAGCACTGCCGCGCGGCGGGCTGCTGATCTCGGTGCTGGTGCTGCCGCTGACCATCCCGGTGCTGATCTTCGGCGTCTCGGCAAGCTATGGCGCGGTGGCGAACCCTGATCCGTTTCTGCAGCCTTTCCTCATTCTTGCCGCGCTGACCTTGTTTCTTGCCGTGCTGGGGCCGGTTGCGGCAG
Organism: Mesorhizobium sp. WSM4844; assembly: GCF_055811775.1. Lineage (NCBI taxonomy): Bacteria > Pseudomonadati > Pseudomonadota > Alphaproteobacteria > Hyphomicrobiales > Phyllobacteriaceae > Mesorhizobium > Mesorhizobium sp. WSM4844. The sequence goes on from NZ_JBVVQB010000043.1 coordinate 6,052, forward strand.
CGTTGGCGCTGCGCCATGGAACCGACTGATTTGGCCGGCCATCGTTGGTGATTACAGGGCGTCAAAGGCTTGCGGCGCTGCTGTCGATTGCGAAGCCGATGGCGCAGGGTTAAAGGAAGGCATGTTGGAACGAAGCGAAATGGTCCGGCTGAAAGGTTTTGCACCGGAGGAGCGACCCCTATGAGCGCGCATGCGCTCTATGTGACCGCTGCCTATGCCATCACGGCCGTGGTGCTGGCCGGGCTGATCGGCTGGATCCTGCTCGACCAGCGTGCACGCAGACGAGACCTCGCCGAGCTGGAAGCGTCCGGCGTGCGGCGGCGCTCCGACAAGGCGGGGAAATCATGAGCATGGAGACGGAAACGCCGGCGCGCTCACGCCGCCTGATCGTGCTGTTGCCGCTGCTGATTTTCCTCGGGCTGGCGGGGCTGTTCCTGGCGCAGCTGCTGTCCGGCCGCGACACGTCGGAAGTGCCATCGGCGCTGATCGGCCTGCCGGCGCCGCAGACCAATCTGCCGGCGCTGGAGGGCATGAATTTGCCGGGGCTCGATTCCAGGCAGTTCGCCGGCAAGGTCACGCTCGTCAACGTCTTCGCGTCGTGGTGCGGGCCGTGCCGCGACGAACATCCGCTGCTGCTGGCGCTGTCGCAGGACAAGCGCTTCGTCATCGCCGCCCTCAACTACAAGGACCAGCCGGAAAACGCCCGCCGGTTCCTCGGCGATCTCGGCAACCCGTTCCAGGCGATCGGCGTCGACACGGCAGGGCGCGCGGCGATCGACTGGGGGGTCTACGGCGTGCCGGAAACCTTCGTCGTCGGCAAGGACGGCAAGATCGCCTACAAGCACGTCGGCCCGCTGACGCCGGGCTCAGCACAAGCGCTGCTGCTGCCGGAGATCGAGAAGGCGCTGGCAGCACCCGGCTGATGGCCCCGCCGTTTCGTCATCCTTGGGTCTTCACTCCGCTTTGCGTCGTTACACCCAAGGATTACGAACGTGATAGGTCGACCGAAGATTTAGCCGTAGACCTGCTTGTGGACCTGGTAGAGCATTTCGCTGCGGTCGGCGCGCATGTCAGCCAGATCGCGGCTGGAAAACGAGTCGATTTCGGCGATGAGGCGGTTGTATTGCCGGCGCTTGGCGATGCTGGTGCGAGCGCGGCTCATGAGGCTGTCGAGAATCATAGCGAGGTTCCTTCTGTGCCGCATTGTCGCGGCAGGTTGTTCCTCCCTGATCGATACGCAGCATGACATAGTTATGGTGCATCGCAAAAAGAAGATGTTGCAATGCACCATTGCGCTGGGCGCATAGCCGGTTAACGGCGCATTGGCCGTCATTTGGGTTTTGCCATCTGTGCAAGGGCGGCGTTGCCCGTCTCCGTCAAGATGCGGTGAGACCGGTATCAACGATCTTGCCATATCGATCGCCGGCTGGCTTGATCGCGCCGGCACCAACGATTTGCATGACCCGGGAGAAAACCATGGCCGCCGAAGACTACGAAATTCTCGATCCACGCTTTGCGCGGCTGTTCAACGGCAATGCGCAGGTGGACAAGCTGTTCACCGGATGCCGGTGGGCCGAAGGACCGGCCTGGTTTGCGGCCGGCCGTTATGTGGTCTGGTCCGACATCCCCAACAATCGCATGCTGCGCTACGACGAGACCGACGGCAGCGTCAGCGTGTTCCGGCAGCCGTCGGGCAATTCCAACGGCAACACCGTCGACCGGCAGGGCCGGCTGGTCACTTGCGAGCATTCGGGCCGCCGCGTCAGCCGCACCGAGCATGACGGCTCGATCACCACCATCGCCGACAAATGGCGCGGCAAGCGGCTGAACTCGCCCAACGATGCGGCGGTCAAGTCCGACGGTTCGATCTGGTTCACCGACCCGACCTACGGCATCGATACGGATTATGAGGGCGACAAGGCCGAGAGCGAGATCGGCGCCTGCCATGTCTACCGGGCCGACCCCGGCACCGGCGAGATCGAAGCGGTGATCACCGACATGGTCAGGCCCAACGGGCTTGCCTTCTCGCTCGACGAGAGCAAGCTCTATGTCGTCGATACCGGCCGCACGCATGGCGCGAAGAATCCGGCGCATATGCGGGTGTTCGATGTCGACGGGGCCGGCAAGAAGGTCTCAGGCGGAAAGGTCTTCGCCGATTGCACGGCCGGCCTGTTCGATGGTTTCAGGCTCGATGACCAAGGCCGGATCTGGACCAGTGCCGCCGACGGCATCCATTGCTACGATCCGGACGGGACGCTGATCGGCAAGATCAAGGTGCCGGAAGTCGTCGCCAATTGCGTGTTTGGCGGCAACAAGCTGAACTGCCTCTACATCGCCGGCACGACCTCGCTCTACATGGTCCGGCTGATGGTCAACGGCGCAAAGACATTTTGAGCGGCCGTGGGGATCGCGGTCGCTCCGCTCCGGGACAAGAAAGCACAGCGGCCGCCGCTTAACGCGACCGGATGAAATCGGCGAATTCCGAAATGGCGTTGTGCATTGCCAATTGGCTTGCCGGCTCCGACAGGATTTTGTCCACCTCCGGTGGCCTCTTGCCGAGCAGGGCGATTTCGAGCGCGGTGTCTTCAAAAAGCGCGAAAGACATGGTGCGCATGATCTCGGCCAGAGCCGCGCGGGCAAACAGCGAGCGCGGCGAGGCGTGCACCAGCATGGCCGGCTTGGCGACAGCGGCGTCGCGCGACACCAGCCAGTCGAGCGCGTTCTTCAGCCCGCCCGGCACGCCATGGGCATATTCAGGGCAGGAGACGATCACACCGTCAGCGGCGGTGACCGCGTCGATCAGCGCGGATGCTTGCGCTGGCGTCCGCTCGCCTTCGTCATCCGGATTGAAAATCGGCAGCCGGCCAAGCCCGTCATAGACGATGACGCGGCAGCCAGTCGGCGCATTTTGCGCCAAACCCGCGCTCAACGCCGAATTGGTTGAGGCGGCGCGCAGGCTGCCAGAGATTGCAAGGATGTTGAGCAAAGGAATGGAGATCAGCTTGGGCGATTCGTGGTCGGGCACACTACCACATGGTGTGTTTGTATTCTTCGTCCAGCCAGCGGTCGGTCGCCTCGGCCGAATCGGCAAGCGCCAGCTGGTCGCGCAGGATCTGGCCGAGCGTCGGCAGCGTCGCGCGGTCGTACCAGGTTTCCGGCTTCCACAGATCGGAGCGCATGAAGGCCTTGGCGCAATGCATGTAGGCGGCCTTGACCGTCACCAGGACGACGCTTTGCGGTTCCTTGCCGTCGACGGCGAGCCGCTCGCGCAAAGCCGCATCGACGGTGATGCGGGCGTCGCCGTTGACGCGCAGCGTCTCGTTCATGCCCGGGATGAGGAAGAGCAGCCCGACCGAAGGGTTGAGAAGAATGTTCTCCAGCGTGTCGAGCCGGTTGTTGCCGGGCCGGTCGGGGATGGCGATGGTCTTCTCGTCGAGCACGGCGGCAAAGCCCGGCCTGTCGCCCTTCGGCGTCACATCGGCATTGCCGGCGCCGTCCGAGGAGCCGATCAGCACGAAGGGGCTTTTGCCGATGAAGGAACGGCTGTGGCCATCCAGCGCCTTCAGTTCCTTGCGGATCGAGCCGTCGGTCGGCCGAGGCGTCTTGTAGATCGTTCTCAGCTCTTCGCGCGTGGTGACGAATTCCATGCCGTCTCCTTGATCGTTACTTGCCGGGCTTCCCTTCCGTTCCGGTCTTGCCTTCAAGCGAATGGCGCATGATCAGCGGCATCTGGCTGAAGGTGAAAAGAAGGGTGATCGGCATGATGCCCCAGACCTTGAAGGTAACCCAGGCGTCGGTGGAAAAATTCCGCCAGACCACTTCGTTGACAAGGGCCAGGAACAGGAAAAACAGGCCCCAGCGGAAAGTGAGTTTCTTCCAGCCCTCGGCATCGAGGCTGAAGGCCGAATCGAAGACGTAGCCGAGCAGCGACTTGCCGAAGAACAGGCCGCCGAGCAGCACGCCGCCGAACAGCATGTTGACGATTGTCGGCTTCATCTTGATGAAGATGTCGTCCTGCAGGTAGAGCGTCAGCGCGCCGAAGACGAAGACGACGACGCCCGACACCATCGGCATGATCGGCAAGGTGCGGGTGAGCAGCCAGGACGCGGCCAGCGCGATCGCGGTCGCGGCCATGAACAGGCCGGTGGCGACGAAGATCGGTCCGCCGAATTCGGCCAGCACCGGAAATTTCTGCGACAGCCACGCGCCACGGGCGTTGGCGAAGAAGAACACCATCAACGGGCCGAGCTCCAACACCAGCTTGAGCAGCGGATTGACGCCTTCCTTCTTCTGTTTCTGCGGGTCGGACGGGTCGCGTTCGAGGATGCGCGGGTTCATAGGCTTTCCTTCTTGCGCATGATCCTGTCCAAAAAGCCTGCAACTTCTTGGGATCAAGCTTGTTATGCCACTCCAGCGATCGCCCTGGCGAACTCGCTTGCGGAGAATGGTTCGAGGTCGTCGACCTGTTCGCCGACGCCGATGAAATAAACCGGCAATTTGTGCTTTGCCGCAATCGCCACCAGAATACCGCCGCGTGCCGTGCCGTCCAGCTTGGTCATCACCAGGCCGTTGACGCCGGCGACATTGCGGAAGATCTCGACCTGGTTGAGCGCGTTCTGGCCGGTGGTGGCGTCGACCGTCTGCAGCACGGTGTGCGGCGCCTCCGGATCGAGCTTGCCCAGCACCCGGACGATCTTTTCGAGTTCCGCCATCAGCTCGGTCTTGTTCTGCAGCCGCCCGGCGGTGTCGATGATCAGCACATCGGAGCCGGCTTGCCTGGCCTGTTCGAAGGCATCATAGGCGAGGCCGGCGGCGTCGGCGCCAAGCTTCGAGGCGATGACCGGCGACCTGGTGCGCTCGCCCCAGATCTTCAATTGCTCGATCGCGGCGGCACGGAACGTGTCGCCGGCGGCGAGCATCACCGACAGTCCGCCGTCGGTCAGCTTTGCCGCCAGCTTGCCGATGGTCGTGGTCTTGCCGGTGCCGTTGACGCCGACGACAAGGATGACATGCGGCTTGTGGCTGAGGTCGAGCTCCAGCGGCAAGGCGACATGGGTCAGCACCTTCTCCACCTCGGCCGCCATGATGGCGCGCACTTCCGTCTCGGAGACGTCCTTGCCGTAGCGGCTGGCAGCCAGCGAATCGGTGATGCGCAAAGCCGTCTCCATGCCGAGATCGGCGCGGATCAGCACGTCCTCCAGATCCTGCAGCGTGTCCTCGTCGAGCTTGCGCTTGGTGAAGACGCCGGCGATGTTGCCTGACAGTTCCCGGGAAGAGCGGGCGAGCCCCTCCTTCATGCGCTGGAACCACGAGCGTTTCGGCGCCGGTTCCGGCCCCTTCTGCGGTTCGGCTCTCTGCTCGACCTTCTTGGTGACGGTGACCTTGCCGGGAGCCGGCTTTGGCTCCGGTGGCGGTTGCGGAACGGGCTCGCGCTTTACCTCCCCATCGAGGGGAGGGTGGGGCGCTGGAATGGCTTCAGGTTCGGGCGCAATCTCCGCAAGGACCGGCTTTGCCTCGACTGGCGCCGGCTGGCGAATGGGGGGCGGGATCTCGGCCGCCGGCGCCTCAGGCTCGGGCGCAGTTAAGGGGGCCCCGGCTGGCGGTGCGGCATCTTGCGCAGGTCCGCGCTGCCCCTCACCCTTACCCTCTCCCCGCAAGGGACGGGGAGAGGGGGGCGTCAGCGCAGGCGCTTCTTCTTTGCCGCTTGCAAAAGGAAGCTCGGCGAAACGATCCGCCCCCTTCTCCCCGTCACTATACGGGGAGAAGGTGCCGGCAGGCGGATGAGGGGCAGCGCCAACCTCTGATGCCTGAGGCTCAGTCTGCACGATTTCTGGCTGCGTCAGCTCTGGTTCGGGAGCCGCCGGAATCTCCTCTGGCGCCGGCTCCTCGGCAGGCGGCTGCAACTCCTCGACCGGACCAGGCTCCGGCTGGACGTCCGGCGCGGGGGGAATGATCGGGGCGGGCTCGGCCTCTTCAACAGGCGCCGGTTGCGGCGCGGGCGGTGCTTCCGGCTCGACCGCCGGGACGGCTTCCGCTTCGGGCCAAGGCTCTTCGCGTTTCAAAAATTCCGGAACGGCTTGCTCGGCCGCCGGTTTCAGCGCCTCGAGCGCATCCCATTTGATCGGCGGCAGCGGTGCGGTCTCGTCGATCCGCTCCTCGACCACTTCCTTCTTGCCGAACGAAAATATCTTCTTGAGAAAACCAGCCATGTTCTTGCGTCTCAGGCGGCGCGGGCGGCAGGCGGCGCCGCGATCAGTCTGACACCGTCATCGCCGGCGATAGCGGCGTCAACGATTTCGCCCGGCGCGCCGGCGGAGACCGCAGCGAGCGTGAACCCTTCGGTGCGGCCGAGCCCGTCGCGCTCGACCAGGATCGACTGGCGTGTTCCGGCGAGCGAGGAAAGGTGGCTGCGATAGGCGGTGTCACCGGCGGCGCGCAGCCGTGCCGCACGCTGCTTGACCAGTTCGCGGCGAAGCTGCGGCATGCGCGCGGCGGGGGTGCCTTCGCGCGGCGAAAACGGAAAGACGTGGAGATGCGTCAGGCCGCATTCCTCGACGATCTCCAGCGATTTTTCGAACATGGCGTCCGTCTCGGTCGGGAAGCCGGCGATGATGTCGGCGCCGAAGACGATGCCGGGACGCAATTTGCGCAAATCCTGGCAAAAACGGATCGACTGATCCCGGTTGTGCCGGCGCTTCATCCGTTTCAGGATCATGTCGTCACCGGACTGCAGCGACAGATGCAGATGCGGCATCAGCCGGGGCTCGGTGGCGATGGCGTCGAGCAGATCGTCGTCAGCCTCGATCGAATCGATCGAGGAAAGGCGCAGGCGTTTCACGTCAGGCACCTGCTTCAGGATTGTCTTGACCAATTTGCCGAGCTTCGGGCTGCCCGGCAGGTCGGCGCCGAAACTGGTCATGTCGACGCCGGTCAGCACGATCTCGGCATAGCCATTGCCGCTCAGCCGCTTGACCTGCTCGACCACGGCGCCCATCGGAACCGAGCGCGAATTGCCGCGGCCATAGGGGATGATGCAGAAGGTGCAGCGATGGTCGCAGCCGTTCTGAACCTGGACGAACGCCCGCGCCCGGCCTTCGATGGCGTCGACCATGTGGCCGGCCGTCTCGCGCACCGAAAAGATATCGTTGACGCGAGCCTTTTCGGTGTCGTTGACGCCGAAATCCGGTAGCGCGCGATAGGACTGCGCCTTCAGCTTTTCCTCATTGCCAAGGACGAGATCGACCTCGTCCATGGCGACGAAATTCTGCGGCTCGGTCTGCGCGGCGCAGCCGGTGACGATGATGCGGGCCTGCGGGTTCTCGCGGCGGGCCTTGCGGATCGACTGTTTTGCCTGGCGGACCGCCTCGCCGGTGACGGCGCAGGTGTTGAAGATGATGGCGCCGCCTTCCAGCGCGCCAAGGCCGGCGCTTTCCGCCTCTCGCCGCATCACCTCGGATTCGTAGGTGTTCAGCCGGCAGCCGAAGGTGACGACGTCAACACTTTTGGGAAGAGCGGGACCCTTCTTGGCAAGCGCGGCCATCAGGCGGCGCTTTCGGTGTCGCGGGCCCACACGCCGGTCGCCGGGTCGAAGCTCCCGGAAAATTCCCATTCGGCGGCGCCGGTGAGGATGACGTGATCGTCGCCGCGCCACTCGACATGCAAGGAGCCACCTCCGGGCGTCACCAGGGAGACGCTGCGTCCGGTCCGCCTGGTGCGCGCGGCAGCGACGGCGGCGGCACAGGCCGCTGTGCCGCAGGCCTTGGTCAGGCCGGCGCCGCGCTCCCAGGTGCGGATGACCATCGTCTCGGTCGAGGTCACCCGCGCGATGGTGATGTTGGCGCGTTCGGGGAAGATCGGGTGGTTTTCGAGCAGCGGACCGAAGCGGTCGAGCTCATAGGACCAGACGTCGCGATCGACCCAGAAGATGGCGTGCGGATTGCCCATCGACACGACCGAGGGCGAGTGCAGCACCGGCGCGTCGATCGGGCCGACCTGCAGCTCGATCATGCGGGTATCGCGGAATTCCTCGGCGAGCGGAATATCCTGCCAGCCGAAATGCGGCTTGCCCATGTCGACCGAGATCAGCCCGTCGGCATGTTCTTCAGCGTTGAGGATGCCGGCGACGGTCTCGAAGGCGAATGTCTTCTGGCCGGTCTCGGCGGCAAGCGCCTGCACCACGCAGCGCATGCCGTTGCCGCAGGCCTGCGCGCCGGTTCCGTCGGAATTCAGGATGTCGATGAAAAAGGCAGTGCCCGGCGTTCTGGCGTCGTGGATCGCCATGATCTGATCGAACTTCGTCGCGGCATCGGCATTGAGCGCAAGGGCGGCAGCCGGCGCCACCCGGTCGGCGCGACCACGCATGTCGGCAACGATGATTTCGTTGCCGATGCCGTTCATCTTGGCGAAGGGGGCAGTGCTTGCCATGGATCGAAAGGTCTCATGCCGGTTTGGCGCCTATATGGCGGATAGCGGCCGGAATTACCAGTGCGAGACGCCAGCGCGACGTGCGTCGCCTTGGACGCACAAAGTACGCTCTGACATTTTTAAACCTGCGCATCGTGCTCCCTGAAAATCGATTCCGATTTTCGGGCGGATGCGGCTAAAGCGCGTCGCGTTTGAGCCGATTCATGCAACGCGCTTTAGGTTCTTGTTTTATCCATGTCGTTATCGCAATACCGCTACGCACTTTTGCGCGACATGCATTACGCCACCGCCAAGACGCCAAGCATGACCAGCAGGAAGATGATCAGCACGATGCCGATGAGAATGCGGGCGCCGGTGGCGGCGGCTCCGGCCAATGCCGGCATGCCGAGCAGGCTGGCCGCGGCCGCGATTATCAGAAGAATGACAATCCATTTGATCATGGGAAATCCCTCGCAGCCGACGGTTGTGGACCACCACCAACGCGTTTACGACGTCCCGGGTTCCCCCGGGGGCCTCTGGGGTCGCCAGCCTAGAGCGCCGGCACGTCCCAGACTTCGCCGGGACGCAGGGCGCGAAAGCGTTCTTGCGGGACACCTTGATCGTCGAGGGCCTCGCCAAGCTTTCTTGCCGGCTCGTCGATCGGCTCGTTGGTGAGCCGGAACGTGCCCCAATGGCAGCCGGCGGCATAGGCGGCGTCGCACAACAGCATGCCTCGCACCGCCTCCTCCGGGTTCTGGTGGTGTGGCGCCATGAACCAGCGCGGCTCGTAGGCGCCGATCGGCAGGATGGCGAGGCGGAAGCCGCCGTGCCTTGCGGCCATCAGCCGGTAGTTAATGCCATCGTGGAAACCGGTGTCGCCGGCGAAATAGACTTTTCCGCCCGGCGTCTCGACCACAAAGCCCGCCCACAGCGCCATGCGCCGGTCGCGGGTGCCGCGTGCCGACCAATGGTGCACCGGCTCGACATGGACAGCGACGTCGTTGCCGATCTCGACCCGCTCGCCCCAGTCATGCACGGAAAGCCGCATCCCGGGAACGCCGGGGTCGATGATGGCGTCGTTGCCGAGCGGCGTCAGCACCAGCGGGTCGTGCTTTGTCTTCAGCCGCTTCAGCGTGGCGAGGTCGAGATGATCGTAGTGGTTGTGGCTGACCAGCACGAGGTCGATCGGCGGCAGGTTGGAGAAGGCGATGCCCGGCGGATTGACCCGTTTCGGCCCGGCAAAGGGGAGCGGCGAGGCGCGCCGCGACCAGACCGGGTCGGTGAGGATGTTCAGGCCGGCTGTCTGGATGAGCAGCGTCGAATGGCCGACCATGGTCAGCCTCAGTTCGGAGCCGTCGATCCGTTTGGCCGGTGTCGCCTGATGAAACGGACTTGGATTCGCCGACGGCCATTTCGAGCGTTCGCCGCCCAGCTGCCACTTCAAAAGATCGGAAAAGCGGGCAGGCAACTTGCCGTTGGGATTGAAGAACAAGGTGCCGTCGAAATGATCGCTGGGCGGCCCGCTATAGTAGCGGTTGGCCGCCCTTTTCCTCGCAGCCAAGATTTCGCCTCCGGCAAGGTTCGGTTTCATCAGAGATAGGACCGAAGCGGGCTGGCGCAAGCATTTGGCGGCCGGACGCCAAGGGCAGGCCTGTCCTGGCAAAGCGCTGCGCAGTCTCGCGTCAGACCCCCAGGGCAGGTTTTCGGGCGGCACGCATTTGTGGCAAAGTTGCAACAGGTGCCGCCGCAAATGCTATTTTAACCATACAGGGTTGAAATTTTGCCACCTTCTCCGTCTTGGTAAAGGAGATATTGTGCGGACGGCAGCCCGGCCGGATCCGACGGAGGTTTGAAATGAATTTTTCGAAAACCGGTCTGCTGGCCGTATCGCTGGCCGCGCTCTTTGCGAGCGGCTGTTCAACGTCACGGTTCTCGCCGATGGACCAGCAGCCGGCGCCGCTGGAAGCCGCGCCCTCCGGCAAGGTGACCGCAAACCAGCTGCCGCCGCCGGCGTCGCCTGGCACCGCCGACCCGTCGAAATTTCCGACGGCGCCGCAAGGCACGCCCCAGGTCGCCTCGCTTCCGCCGGACGGAACGGCTCCGGCGGGAGCCCCGGATCTTACCGCAAGCAGTGTCGCCGGCGTGTGGAAGGCCAGCGTGTCCGGCCAGAGCTGCCAGGTGGCGACGCCGCAAACCAAATTCGGCTCCGGCTATCGGGCTGGACCGCTGCATTGCCCGGCACCGATCGACGGCATCAAATCCTGGAACGTCGCCGGCAAGCAGTTGACGCTGTACGACGCGAATGGCGGCACGCTGGCACGGCTCTATTCCTCGGGCGGAGAGAAATTCGACGGCCAGACTTCCAACGGCCTGCCGATCTCGCTTACAAGAGGCTGACCCGCCCGCCCCTATTGTTCTTACGCGATTCCGGGCCGAAAACCGCGACACGCTTTTCCCGGAATTGCTCTCTTTTGTTTTTACGCAATTTCGGACAGAAAACCGCTACACATTTTTCTTGGAATTGCTCCGGAACGACGTGATCGATGCATCTGCGCGACGGCCTTCAGACCCATGCGACCGTCCGGCAGCGCTACGACCATCTGGTTGTGTCAGGCCTGATCGACCGCGATCGGGCGCAGGAGCGGGTCGTTGCGGCACTCGACCGGCTGATCGACGAGATTTCGGCAAAACGGCTGGCGCACAAATCGAGCGCGCTGGGCTGGCTGTTCGCTCGCAAGCGCGAGACGCGCGAGGCCGTCAAGGGCCTCTATATCCACGGCGGCGTCGGCCGCGGCAAGACCATGCTGATGGACATGTTCTTCGAGCTGGTGCCGGTCCGGCGCAAGCGCCGTGTGCATTTCAACGATTTTATGGCCGATGTGCAGGACCGCATCCAGAAGCACCGGCAGGCGCGTAAAGAGGGCACCGTCAGGGAAGACGACCCGATCGCGCCGGTGGCCCGCGCGTTGGCCGAGGAAGCCTGGGTGCTGTGCTTCGACGAGTTTTCCGTCACCGACATCGCCGACGCGATGATCCTGTCGCGGCTGTTCTCGGCGCTGTTTGCCAACGGCGTCGTGCTGGTCGCCACGTCCAATGTCGCGCCGCAGGATCTCTACGGCGACGGCTTGAACCGCAAGCTTTTCCTGCCCTTCATCGGCATCCTGGAGCGGCATGCGCAGGTGATTGCCCTCGATGCCGACAAGGACTATCGGCTGGACAAGCTCAGCCGCCTGCCGGTCTATGTCACCCCTGCCGATGCCGCCGCCGATGCTGTCCTCGACGAGGCCTGGGAAGTGATGACGCATGGCAGGCCGACGCAGGCAGCGGCCCTGACGGTAAAGGGCCGGCAGGTCGTCGTGCCGCGCGCCGCCGGCGAAGCGGCGCGGTTTTCCTTTGCCGATCTCTGCGAAAACCCGCTCGGTGCCCGCGATTTCCTGGCGATTGCCGGCCGCTTCTCGACCGTCTTCATCGATCATGTGCCGGTGCTTGGCGAAGGCATGCGCAACGAGGCAAAGCGCTTCATCCTGCTGATCGACACGCTCTACGACCATCGTGTGCGGCTGGTGGTGAGCGCCGCCGCGCCGCCAGCGAAGCTTTATACGGCCAAGCGCGGCAACGAGGTCTTCGAGTTCGAGCGCACCGCGTCGCGGCTGATCGAGATGCAGAGCCACAAATGGCTGGAAGACTGGATGGAGAGGCAGAAGGCGACGCTGACCGAAGCGCAGCAGGCTCGAGCCTGAAGATAGTCTCCGGAAGGTCGCGATCCTTCGCGCCCTCTCTGTCCCGCCGGCAATGGCCATGAGGCGAAATAATCCAGCCTGACCGGTTCATCGAACACATCTTCGGCGACCCGCATCACAAGCGCGTCATCGCCGGGAAACAGCCTTCTTATTTCCATCTTCATTGCGTAATTCTCCCAAGTCGGCTTACGAACTTTGACGTTTACGTAAATCCCATCTCATCTAACCGATTGAAAAATCTCACTCCAAAATAATCGTTTGAATATTCTATGCGCCGGGGCTATTGGGTGCGGCGAAATCTTTGCGGCTTCCCCGCTGCATTCCGGCCTCCTTCCTCGACGCCGTCATCCAATTCGTTAAGGGATTTGGGCGCCGTCACAGTCTAAAGGGAAAACATCCTGACATGGCACGCAACAAGATAGCGCTCATCGGCTCGGGCATGATCGGCGGCACGCTCGCCCACATGATCGGCCTCAAGGACCTCGGCGATGTTGTGCTGTTCGATATCGCCGAGGGCATCCCGCAAGGCAAAGGGCTGGATATCGCGCAGTCGTCGCCGGTCGATGGATTCGATTCCAGGCTGACCGGCGTCAATGATTATGCCGGCATCGAGGGTGCCGACGTCTGCATCGTCACCGCCGGTGTGCCGCGCAAGCCCGGCATGAGCCGCGACGACCTTCTCGGCATCAATCTGAAGGTCATGGAGCAGGTTGGCGCGGGTCTCAAGAAATACGCGCCGAAAGCCTTCGTCATCTGCATCACCAACCCGCTCGACGCCATGGTCTGGGCGCTGCAGAAGTTTTCCGGCCTGCCGAAGAGCCATGTCGTCGGCATGGCCGGCGTGCTCGACAGTTCGCGCTTTCGCTATTTCCTGGCCGAAGAATTCAAGGTGTCGGTCGAGGATGTCACCGCCTTCGTGCTCGGCGGCCATGGCGATTCCATGGTGCCGATGATCCGCTATTCGACGGTCGCCGGCATCCCGCTGCCCGACCTCATCAAGATGGGCTGGACCTCGAAGGAAAAGCTCGACCAGATCGTGCAGCGCACCCGCGACGGCGGCGCCGAGATCGTCGGCCTGCTCAAGACCGGCTCGGCCTTCTACGCACCGGCCGCCTCGGCGATCGCCATGGCCGAAGCCTATCTCAAGGACAAGAAGCGCGTGCTGCCCTGTGCTGCGCATCTCTCCGGCCAGTATGGTGTCAAGAACACCTATGTCGGCGTGCCGGTGGTGATCGGCGCCGGCGGTGTCGAGCGCGTCATCGAGATCGAGCTCGGCAAGGCCGAGCAGAAGATGTTCGACAATTCGGTGGCGGCGGTGCAGGGCCTGTGCGAGGCTTGCGTCAAGATCGCTCCGCAACTCGCCGCCAAATGATCCGCCGCCAAGTGACCCGCCAGTAAAGTGATCTGGAGACAACGCGCATGAACATCCATGAATATCAGGGCAAGGCGCTGCTGAAGGGCTTTGGCGCACCGGTGGCCGAAGGCGTGCCGGTGTTTAGGGCAAGCGAGGCGGAAGCCGCCGCCAAGGCACTGCCCGGCCCGCTCTATGTGGTGAAAAGCCAGATCCATGCCGGCGGCCGCGGCAAGGGCAAGTTCAGGGAGCTTGGCCCCGACGCCAAGGGCGGCGTCAGGCTGGCGAAATCGGTGGCCGAAGTGGTCGCCAACGCCAAGGAAATGCTTGGCCACACGCTGGTCACCAAGCAGACCGGCCCGGCGGGCAAGCAGGTCAACCGCCTCTACATCGAGGACGGCGCCGACATCGAGCGCGAGCTCTATCTGTCGCTGCTGGTCGATCGCACCGTCGGCCGCATCGCTTTCGTCGTTTCGACCGAGGGCGGCATGGATATCGAGGCGGTCGCCCACGACACGCCGGAAAAGATCATCACCGTCGCCATCGACCCGGAAAAAGGCATAACGGCGGATGATTTGAAAGAACTCAACGGCGCGCTGAAGCTCGACGGCGACGCCGCCAAGGACGGCGAGACGTTGTTCCCGATCCTCTACAAAGCCTTCGTCGAGAAGGACATGAGCCTGCTCGAAGTCAACCCGCTGATCGTCATGAAGAATGGCCGGTTGCGCGTGCTCGATGCAAAAGTGTCGTTCGACAACAACGCGCTGTTCCGCCATCCCGACGTGATGGAGCTGCGCGACATCACCGAAGAGGACGAGAAGGAGATCGAGGCGTCGAAATACGACCTCGCCTATGTCGCGCTCGACGGCAATATCGGCTGCATGGTCAATGGCGCCGGCCTTGCCATGGCGACGATGGATATCATCAAGCTCTATGGCGCCGAGCCCGCCAACTTCCTCGATGTCGGCGGCGGTGCGTCGAAGGAGAAGGTGACGGCGGCGTTCAAGATCATCACCAAGGATCCGGCGGTCAAAGGCATCCTGATCAACATCTTTGGCGGCATCATGAAGTGCGACATCATTGCCGAGGGCGTTATCGCGGCGGTCAAGGAAGTCGGCCTGCAAGTGCCGCTGGTGGTGCGGCTGGAAGGCACCAATGCCGAGCTCGGCAAGAAGATCATCAACGACAGCGGGCTCAACGTCGTCTCGGCCGATGACCTCGACGACGCGGCCAAGAAAATCGTGGCGGCGGTGAAGGGCTGAAGGGCAGTCGATGATCTCGACCCGACTTCTGTGTGCAATTGGACTCGGCTGCTTCGCCATGCCGGCGCACGCGGAAGAGATTACGGATGCAATGGTGCTCTATAAAAACATCTGTATCGCATCAAACGGCGATTTGACCAAAGCGGAGCAATTGACGACGGAGAATGGATTTTCGATCGATTCTGACGACTATGGCAGGAAGACTTTCGACCGAACGACTGGAACTCTCCTAGCGCCGTTTGTCATACTCCAGTCGGCCGGATCTAATGGGAATGAGTCTTTGCTCGATATCTGTGCGATCTTCGGAACTACGATTCGAATGGCAGAGTTTGATGACTACGCTCGCTCGCGGGCTTTGATCGAGGTGCCAAAGGAGGAGGTTCTTGGCGATCTAGCGGACCAAAACTATGTCCGGATTTACGCAAACAAGGAGTGCCAGGCTGCTGGGGACGGCAGCGCCGCATGCCTTGTTATCGGGACCATCTGCGACAAGCCGGTAGGCGAAAAGTTCACAGGCGTTTTCCGTTTTGGAACCCCTCGGCCTCGAGTGGGGAATCCTCTATGACCTTACCTCCATCCACAAGCGTGAAGGGCTGATCTGGTGCCTCCGCACAAGATAAACCTCGTCGAGGCGGCGGATCAGAAGATCAAAAAGGTCTTCGATCCGCATATCGCCGGCGACGTGAACGACGCCCAGGTCAAGATCGCCAAGTTCGGCGATGTCTTCGACTGGCACGCGCATGACAACGAGGACGAAGCGTTCCTGGTGCTGCGTGGCCGCATCGCCATCGATTTTCGCGACGGCACGGTGGAGCTTGGCAGCGGCGAGTTCATCGTCGTGCCGCGGTCCGTCGAGCACCGGCCGCGCTCGCTGAGCGAGGAGCCGGTGGTGTTGATGTTCGAACCGGCGACGACGCTCAACACCGGCAATGCCAAGAGCGACCTCACCGTCGCCGATCTCAAGCGGCTCTGACCTGACGATGACCGCGCAGCCTTCCTCCATCAACGGTTTGTAAAAAGGACCACCATGTCCATTCTCGTCGACAAGAACACCAAGGTGCTCGTGCAGGGCCTGACCGGCAAGACCGGCACGTTCCATACCGAACAGGCGCTGGCCTATCACGGGACAAAAATGGTCGGCGGCATCCACCCCAAGAAGGGTGGCGAGACGTGGACCGGCGCCGCGGGCGAGAGCTTGCCGATCTTTTCCACCGTCGCTGAAGGCAAGGCGAAGACCGGCGCCAATGCATCTGTCGTCTATGTGCCGCCGGCAGGCGCCGCCGAGGCGATCGTGGAAGCGATCGAAGCCGAAATCCCGCTGATCATCTGCATCACTGAGGGCATCCCGGTGATCGACATGATCAAGGTCAAGGCGCGGCTCGACCGCTCGACATCGCGGCTGATCGGTCCCAACTGCCCCGGCGTCCTGACCCCCAACGAATGCAAGATCGGCATCATGCCCGGCAACATCTTCCGCAAGGGCTCGGTCGGCGTTGTTTCCCGCTCGGGAACGCTTACCTATGAGGCAGTGTTCCAGACCACCAATGTCGGTCTCGGCCAGACCACCGCCGTCGGCATCGGTGGCGACCCCGTCAAAGGCACGGAGTTCATCGACGTGCTGGAGATGTTCCTCGCCGACGACGAGACACAGTCGATCATCATGATCGGCGAGATCGGCGGCTCGGCCGAGGAAGACGCCGCGCAGTTCCTCAAGGACGAAGCCAAGCGTGGCCGCAAGAAGCCGATGGCCGGTTTCATCGCCGGGCGCACGGCCCCGGCCGGCCGCACCATGGGCCACGCAGGCGCGGTGATTTCCGGCGGCAAGGGCGGCGCCGAGGACAAGATCGCGGCGATGGAATCGGCCGGAATAAAGGTTTCGCCGTCGCCGGCTCGGCTCGGCACGACGCTGGTCGAAGCGATAAAAGGTTAAGGCAGTAAGGGAGTAGGGCCCTACTCCCTTCCAAAACAGGAGACGGAGCCAGGCTCCGCGGAAAAAATGGCAAGACAAGATCAGGCCAACGACCAATTTTCGCTTACCTCTTTCCTCTATGGCGGCAATGCCGACTACATCGACGCGCTCTACGCCACCTATGAGGACGATCCCGCTTCGGTCGACCCCGAATGGCAGGATTTCTTCGCGGCGCTGAAGGACGACGCCGGCGATGTCCGCAAGAATGCCAAGGGCGCCTCATGGGCCAAGCCCTCGTGGCCGCTGCAGGCCAATGGCGAACTGGTCTCGGCGCTCGACGGCGATTGGGGCATCGTCGAGAAGCACATCGAGAAGAAGGTCCAGAACAAGGCGGTGATGAACGGGGTTACCCTGTCCGACGCCGACGTCCATCAGGCGACGCGCGATTCCGTGCGCGCCATCATGATGATCCGCGCCTACCGCATGCGTGGCCATTTGCACGCCAATCTCGACCCGCTCGGCATCGCCAAGCTCGAGGATTACAACGAGCTGTCGCCGGAAAACTACGGCTTCACATCAGCCGACTACGACCGCCCGATCTTCCTCGACAATGTGCTCGGGCTCGAATTCGGCACCATCCGGCAGATGCTCGACATCCTGACCCGCACCTATTGCTCGACGCTCGGCGTCGAGTTCATGCATATTTCCGATCCCGAGGAGAAGGCCTGGATCCAGGCGCGCATCGAGGGCACCGACAAGGAGATCTCCTTCACCGCCGCCGGCAAGAAGGCGATCCTGCAGAAGCTGGTCGAGGCGGAAGGCTTCGAGCAGTTCATCGACGTCAAGTACAAGGGCACCAAGCGCTTCGGCCTCGACGGCGCCGAGGCGCTGATCCCGGCGCTGGAGCAGATCGTCAAGCGCGGCGGCCAGCTCGGCATGAAGGAGATCGTGCTCGGCATGGCGCATCGCGGCCGGCTGAACGTGCTCTCCCAGGTGATGGCCAAGCCGCACCGCGCCATCTTCCACGAGTTCAAGGGCGGCTCGGCCGCGCCCGACGAGGTCGAGGGCTCGGGCGATGTGAAGTACCATCTCGGTGCTTCGTCGGACCGCGAGTTCGACGGCAACAAGGTGCACCTGTCGCTGACCGCCAATCCATCGCACCTGGAAATCGTCGATCCGGTGGTGATGGGCAAGGCGCGGGCCAAGCAGGACTCTCTGTTCGGCCGCAGCCGCGAAGAGATCGTGCCGCTGGAAGAGCGCGCCAAGGTGCTGCCGCTGCTCCTGCATGGCGACGCCGCCTTTGCCGGCCAGGGCGTGATTGCCGAAATCCTCGGCTTGTCCGGCTTGCGCGGCCACCGCGTCGCCGGCACGCTGCACTTCATCATCAACAACCAGATCGGCTTCACCACCAACCCGCGCTTTTCGCGCTCGTCGCCCTATCCGTCGGATGTCGCCAAGATGATCGAGGCGCCGATCTTCCACGTCAATGGCGACGATCCGGAAGCCGTGGTCCATGCCACCAAGGTGGCGATCGAATTCCGCATGAGGTTCCACAAGCCTGTCGTGGTCGACATGTTCTGCTACCGCCGCTTCGGCCACAATGAGGGCGACGAACCGGCCTTCACCCAGCCGATCATGTATCGCAACATCCGCAACCATAAGACGACGGTGCAGATCTATGCCGACCGGCTAATCGCCGAAGGCCATATCAGCCAGGCCGAATTCGACAAGCTGAAGGCCGACTGGCGGGCACATCTCGAGCAGGAATTCGAGGTCGGCCAGCACTATAAGCCCAACAAGGCCGACTGGCTGGATGGCGCCTGGTCGGGCCTGCGCACAGCCGACAACCAGGACGAACAGCGGCGCGGCAAGACCGCCGTGCCGGTCAAGACGCTGAAGGAAATCGGCAAGAAGCTGACCGAGGTGCCGAAGGAATTCGAGGCGCACAGGACGATCATGCGGTTTCTCGAGAACCGCCGCCAAGCGATCGAGTCGGGCGAAGGCATCGACTGGTCGACGGCCGAGGCGCTGGCCTTCGGCGCCATCCTGCTCGACGGCAATCCGGTCCGGCTGTCTGGACAGGATTCGGAGCGCGGCACGTTCTCACAACGCCACTCCGTGCTCTACGACCAGCGCGACGAGACACGCTACATCCCGCTCAACAATCTGTCGGCGGCGCAGG
The DNA here is from genome assembly GCF_055811775.1 of Mesorhizobium sp. WSM4844. Taxonomy (NCBI): domain Bacteria; kingdom Pseudomonadati; phylum Pseudomonadota; class Alphaproteobacteria; order Hyphomicrobiales; family Phyllobacteriaceae; genus Mesorhizobium; species Mesorhizobium sp. WSM4844. The sequence goes on from NZ_JBVVQB010000043.1 coordinate 24,899, forward strand.
CCGGTTTCGAGGTCATCAACTCGATGCTGTCGGAAGAGGCCGTGCTCGGCTTCGAATATGGCTACAGCCTGGCCGAGCCGAAGGCGCTGACGCTTTGGGAAGCGCAGTTCGGCGATTTCGCCAACGGCGCCCAGGTGGTGTTCGACCAGTTCATCTCGTCGGGCGAGCGCAAGTGGCTCAGAATGTCGGGCCTCGTCTGCCTGTTGCCGCATGGCTATGAAGGCCAGGGGCCGGAACATTCGTCGGCCAGGCTCGAGCGCTTCCTGCAGCTTTGCGCCGAAGACAACATGCAAGTGGCCTATTGCACGACGCCGGCCAACTACTTCCACATCCTGCGCCGGCAGTTGAAGCGGGATTTCCGCAAGCCGCTGATCCTGATGACGCCGAAGTCGCTGCTGCGCCACAAGCGGGCGGTGTCTACGCTGCCGGAGATGTCGGGCGAAAGCGCATTCCACCGGCTGTTGTGGGACGATGCCCAGCAGCTCCCCGGCCAGGCGATCAAGCTCACCAAGGATTCGAAGATCCGCCGCGTCGTGCTCTGCTCGGGCAAGGTCTATTACGACCTCTACGAGGAGCGCGAGAAGCGCGGCATCAACGACATCTATCTGCTGCGCGTCGAACAGCTCTATCCGTTCCCGGCCAAGGCGCTGATCACCGAACTGTCACGCTTCCGCAACGCCGAGATGGTGTGGTGCCAGGAGGAGCCCAAGAACATGGGCGCCTGGTCGTTCATCGATCCCTATCTGGAATGGGTGCTGGCGCACATCGACGCCAAGCACCAGCGGGTGCGCTATACCGGCCGGCCGGCCGCCGCGTCGCCGGCGACCGGGCTGATGTCGAAGCATCTCGCCCAGCTTGCCGCCTTGCTCGAAGACGCGCTCGGTGAATAGAACAGAGTTCGGCGAATAGAACAGAACCGACAGAAAACGGACAGGCACAATGGCTACCGAAATCCGCGTCCCCACTCTTGGCGAATCCGTCACCGAGGCGACCATCGGCAAATGGTTCAAGAAGGTGGGCGACGCGATCGCCACCGACGAGCCGCTGGTCGAACTCGAAACCGACAAGGTCACGGTCGAAGTGCCGGCCGCGGCCGCAGGAACGCTCAGCGAGATCGCCGTCAAGGAAGGCGAGACGGTCGAAGTCGGTGCTTTGCTCGGCATGATTTCGGCGGGCAATGGGGCAAAGGCGGCAGCACCCGAACCCGCGAAGGCGTCAACATCCGAACCGAAGCAGGACGCGGTATCGCAGGCCTCGGCGCCGACCGCCGCAGCCACCGTCAAGCAAGCCGCGGCCGAGACCGCCAAGATCGCCGGCGATGCCGGGCCGATCGAGGCACGCGCGATGCCGCCGGCGCCAGCGGCGGCGAAGCTGCTGGCCGAAAGCAATCTCGCGGTCGACCAGATCTCGGGTTCCGGCAAGCGCGGCCAGGTGCTCAAGGGCGACGTGCTCGACGCGATCGCCAGGGGCGCTCCGTCGCAGCCTTCCGAGACGCCGAAGGCCCCTGCACCGGTCGCCGCCCGTGCGCCGTCCTCGGCCGACGACGCGTCGCGCGAAGAGCGGGTGCGCATGACCAAGCTGCGGCAGACCATCGCCCGCCGCCTCAAGGAAGCGCAGTCGACCGCCGCCATGCTGACCACCTTCAACGAGGTGGACATGAGCGCGGTGATGGCGCTCAGAACCAAATACAAGGACGTGTTCGAGAAGAAGCACGGCGTGAAGCTGGGCTTCATGGGCTTCTTCACCAAGGCCGTCACCCACGCGCTGAAGGAAATCCCTTCCGTCAATGCCGAGATCGACGGCACCGACATCATCTTCAAGAACTACGCCCATATCGGCGTCGCCGTCGGCACCGAAAAAGGCCTCGTTGTGCCTGTCGTGCGCGATGCCGACCAGATGGGAATAGCCGAGATCGAGAAGGAGATCGGCCGGCTGGGCATTGCTGCGCGTGACGGCAAGCTTTCCGTGGCGGATATGCAGGGAGGCACGTTCACCATCTCGAATGGCGGCGTTTACGGCTCGCTGATGTCGACGCCGATCCTCAATGCGCCGCAGTCGGGCATCCTGGGCATGCACAAGATCCAGGAGCGGCCGGTGGTGGTCGGCGGCCAGATCGTGATCCGGCCGATGATGTATCTGGCGCTCTCCTACGATCACCGCATCGTCGACGGCAAGGAAGCGGTGACCTTCCTGGTGCGGGTCAAGGAAAGCCTGGAGGATCCGGAACGGCTGGTGCTCGATCTCTAGGCCCGGTCGAGGTGAGCCGGAGAATGGATCTGCGCCACCGAATGAGTTCCTCTCGTTTGCGTTCCGGAATGTTTTTCACGCTGTGCGCGGCCGGTGTTGCGCAGACGGGATCGGCAGCCTTTGCCGCATGCCCGTTCGAACTCGCCGTCTATGGCGATGCCGAGAGCGCGGCCGAGATCGATTTCAGGCCGACAGGGGGATCGGCTGTCGTCACCAACACCTTCAAGATGGTGCTCGACAACGATGTCGTGCTCGACGGCATCGTCATGTGGACGCAAGGCGTGGCGCGGCCGCATGGTTCGCTGATGTACAAATGCCCGACAGGTGACGTCACCGGCGACGAGCTCGCCGCCTGCACGCTGTGGGAGGGGGTCGTCTACAGTGCGGATGACAAGGGCAACGTCGCTCTGCTGCCGGCCGAAGGCGTCGATGCGCCGAAGACCCTGATCTTTCCCGACCTCGGACCGTCGCTGCAGAGGTCGACCGCCTATGGCGCCAACGGGTTTTCAAAGGTGCCGTGGGACGTTTTTTCGCTGAAGGGCTGTCAGGAATGAGCGCGGCCAAAAAAGTGCTGCTGGTGACCGGCGGCGGCCGCGGCATCGGCGCTGCCACATCCAGGCTTGCCGTCACGGCTGGATACCGTGTTGCGATCAACTACGCATCGAACGAGGCTGCTGCCACGGCGCTTGTCGAGGCAATCGAACAGGCCGGCGGCGAAGCGCTGGCCATCAAGGGCGACGTTGGCAGCGAGGCCGATATCCAGGCGATGTTCGAGAGGATCGATCATGTCTTCGGGCCGCTCGATGCGCTCGTCAACAACGCTGGCGTGGTCGACCAGAGGGCGCGTGTCGACGAAATGAGCGGAGCACGGCTGGAGCGCATGATGCGCATCAACGTCATTGGCCCCATGCTCTGTGCCCGCGAAGCGGTGAAGCGCATGTCGACCAGCCATGGCGGCAACGGCGGCGCCATCGTCAATGTCTCCTCGATTGCAGCGAGAATTGGCGGGCCGGGCGAATATGTCGACTACGCTGCCTCGAAGGGCGCGATCGATTCCTTCACAATCGGCCTGGCGCGCGAGGTGGCCGGCGAAGGCATTCGCGTCAACGCGGTCAGTCCAGGGATTGTCGATACCGAAATTCATGCCTCCGGCGGACAGCCGGATCGCGTCGAGAGGATGCGTCACGGCGTGCCGATGCAAAGGGCGGGAACCGCCGAAGAGGTCGCCGCGGCAATTCTCTGGCTCCTGTCGGACGGGGCGTCCTATACGACAGGCGCGAATTTGGAAGTGGGCGGCGGCCGCTAATCCCAGACAAGGCTGAGTGCAGACCAGAAGGAAAAATCATGGCTTATGACGTCGTTATCATCGGATCGGGACCAGGCGGCTATGTCTGCGCCGTCAAGGCGGCACAGCTCGGCCTGAAGACGGCGGTGGTCGAGAAGAACCCGACCTTCGGCGGCACCTGCCTCAATATCGGCTGCATCCCGTCCAAGGCGCTGCTGCATGCCTCCGAGATATTTTCTGAGGCCGGTCATTCCTTCGACACGCTGGGCGTCGAAATCGGCGCGCCGAAGCTCAATCTGGAAAAGATGATGGCGCACAAGGACGCGACAGTGGCGTCCAACGTCAACGGCGTCGCCTTCCTGTTCAAAAAGAACAAGATCGACAGCTTTCGCGGCACCGGCAAGGTCCTGTCCGCCGGAAAAGTGTCGGTGACCGGCGAGGACGGCAAGGTCGAGGAGATCGAGACCAGGAACATCGTCATCGCCACCGGCTCCGATGTCACCGGCATCCCGGGCGTCAAGGTCGAATTTGACGAGAAAGTGATCATGTCGTCGACCGGCGCGCTGTCGCTGGACAAGGTGCCGGGTCACCTGGTGGTGGTCGGCGGCGGCGTCATCGGGCTGGAGCTCGGCTCGGTATGGGCGCGGCTCGGCGCCAAGGTGACCGTCGTCGAGTTCCTCGACACCATTCTCGGCGGCATGGACGGCGAGGTCGCCAAACAGTTCCAGCGCATGCTGTCCAAGCAAGGCATAGAATTCAGGCTCGGCGCCAAGGTGACCGGTGTCGCCAAGGCCAAGAAGGGCGCCACCGTCACCTTCGAGCCGGTCAAGGGCGGCGCGGCCGAGACGATCGAGGCGGATGCGGTGCTGATCGCGACGGGACGCCGGGCCTATTCGGACAGTCTCGGGCTGAAGGAGGCCGGGGTCGAGGTCGACGAGCGCGGCCGGGTCAAGACCGACGGGCATCTCACGACCAATGTCCCCGGCATCTATGCCATCGGCGACGTCATCGCCGGGCCGATGCTCGCCCACAAGGCCGAGGACGAGGGCGTGGCGGTGGCCGAGATCATTGCCGGCCAGGCCGGCCATGTGAATTACGGCGTGATCCCGAACGTCGTCTACACCAGTCCGGAAATCGCCTCGGTGGGCAAGACAGAGGAAGAGCTGAAGGCGGCCGGCATCGACTACAAGGCCGGCAAGTTTCCGTTCAGCGCCAATGGCCGGGCGCGCGCCATGCTACACACCGACGGCTTCGTGAAGGTCCTGGCGGACAAGCAGAGCGATCGCGTGCTCGGCGTCCACATCGTCGGCTTCGGCGCCGGCGAGATGATCCACGAGGCGGCGGTGCTGATGGAGTTCGGCGGCTCGTCGGAAGATCTTGCCCGCACCTGCCACGCCCATCCGACGATGTCGGAAGCGGTGAAGGAAGCGGCACTGGCGACCTTCTTCAAGCCGATCCACATGTAGGCCTTCCCAAGGAACTCCGGCAGCCATCTGACGGCTCAAAACAAAAACGGCCCGCTTTTCAGCGGGCCGTTCGTATTTGAAGTCAGCAGCCGATCACTGCGGGGCTGGTGCGGGGGCCGGAGCAGGTGCTGGCTCTGCAGGTGCCGGAGCCGGAGCTGGCGCTGGTTCTGCTGGCGCCGGAGCGGGCGCTGGTTCTGCCGGCGCCGGGGCAGGAGCAGGCTCTGCAGGGGCCGGGGCAGGCGTTGGTTCAGCGGGCGCTGGCGCCGGGGCCGGCGTGGTTGCAGCCGGCGGTTCACCAGGCTCTGGCGCCTCACCGCTTGTTCCAAAAATATAATAAGCGACGATGGCCAGGATAACGACGACCAGGGCAATCAGCCAACCGGTGCTGCCGCCACCCGACTTGGGAGGGGGGGTCGGAGTGGTGTACGGGTCGTTTGGATTCGCCATAAAAGTGTCCTCCGTGGATGAAAAGTATCAATCAACACACATCAACGCGCAATCGTTGAACAGGTTTCACGCTAGGAATCGAAAACGCCGAAAACAGGGCATTCTTCGCCGGGAATCGTTTGTCTGCAAGCACTTTACTCGCAAAACTCACCGTGATCGAGCCAAATTAGACCCTTCGACCGTCCTGTACTGAGACAAACCTCCGGCGATTCGGGCAAAGCGTCGCCCCGAATCACGCCTTTGCCGGGTCTGCAACTCGACCGTGCAACTCAGTCGACGGCAGTGACGGTGTAGCCGGCCTTGCGGAAATCCTCGACCAGGCCCTCCGCGCCAGGGAGGTGCAGGGCGCCGACCGCCATGAACACGTTGCCCTTGGCGAGGATCGGCCTGGCATGGTCGATCATCACCTTGTTGCGGCTGGTGATCATGATTTCCTCGAAGGCGGCATAGCTTGCTGAATCGTCTTCGTCGCCGGGAAGGACGGCACGAAACAGCGGCCAGAGCATGCCGGTGTCGCCGCGCTGGTAAAGCACGATCATGGTTTCATTGACGTCGTTCACCCTGTCGCCGAGCTTCAGGGTGTCGACGAGGCCCTTCATGTGAAACGCAAGCGGCAGCGAGGCCATGGCGCGAAGCTGGTCGGCGACGGTCTCCAACCCATCGACGGCCTTGCCTGAGGCTTTGGCGTCCTCTGCAAGCTTGATGTCGAGCACCGGCGTGCCGCCGGCCTGGCGGGCCAGTTCACAGGCCGGGAGCGCGACCATGGTCGACAGCATCCACGGCTTCATCTTGGCAACGCTCGCCGGTGGAATGCCGCGCGCGTCGAGCGCCTTGTTCACCGCCGCCGCATCGTCCGGCGACAGCAGCGAGGACAGCGTGGTGCTGTCGGTGAACATCATTAGCTCCGGCTCTTTCAGGAACGCCGCCATCATCTTCTGCTTGTCGAGCACCTCCGTGGTCTCGATGACGACAGTGTCGGCGGCGTCAAAGGCCTTTTGCGCGGCGGGCGGCAGCGCGGTCACGCGCGGGTCGGTCATGTGCATGGTGCCGAACAGGAAGGACGGTCTTTCGCCCGCCTTTTCCAGTTTCCACAACAGGCCCTTACCGTTCGGTGTCGCGGCCGCTTCCGTCTCGATCTTGCGGTAGGCGGCCGGGTCGTCCTTCTGCAAGGCCGACAGCATGTCGGCGCCGGCGCAGACCTGGGTTTCAGCCCCTGGGGTTTCAGCGCGCGCCCTGCCGGCGGCGAGCAGCGCGATGACGAGGAAAGAGAGGAAAAACAGGACGTTCAGCGCGACGAGCAGCTTCAGCGAAGCAAAGGCAGTGCGGTCGGCGATAGCAATGACGCGTTTCATGGCTCGCTTTTAGAGACAAAGAACGGCGAAACGGTTAACCGGCGCGGCAAAATTGTCTCGGACATCGTTCGACGGCGCATACCCTGGCTGCAACTTGCGAAATCATGCGTCGGCTACGCCCGCGGGTGGGCCGCTTCATAGATTTCGAGCAGCCTCGCGGTGTCGACGCCGGTATAGATCTGCGTCGTCGACAGGCTGGCGTGGCCCAAAAGTTCCTGGATGGTGCGCAGGTCGCCGCCCCGCCCAAGCAGATGTGTGGCGAAGGAATGGCGCAACGCATGCGGCGTGGCGGTGTCCGGCAGATTGAGCGCCGAGCGCAGCTTGGCCATGTCGCGCTGGACGATGGCCGGGTTGAGCGGGCCGCCGCGGGCGCCGCGAAACAGCAGACCCTTCGGATCGAGATGATAGGGGCAGAGCCGGCGGTATTGGGCGATCGCCCGCAGCGCGATCGGCAGCACCGGCACCAGCCGCGTCTTGCCGCCCTTGCCGGTGACGCGCAGCACCGTTTCATCAGGCGACGACAGGTCGCCGCCGGACAGGCCGAGCGCCTCGGAAATGCGCAGGCCCGAGCCGTAGAGCAGCGTCAGCACGGCGGCGTTGCGGGCGGCGATCCACGGTTGCTCCGCCAGCTGGCCTTCCACCGAAACGACGTGTTTCGCATCGCTTGCCGTCAGCGGCTTGGGCAGCGACTTCGGCTGCCGCGGCGCGCGCAGTGCCGCAGCACCCGCCGCATTGACGAGGCCGCGCCGCTCCAGAAAGCGCAGCAGCGAGCGGATGCCGGCGAGCCCCCGCCCGAGCGTGCGGGCGCCGGCGCCTCCGGCACGGCGGGCAGCCAGAAAGCCGCGCAGATCGGCCGGGCGCAGATCGGCTATATCCGAAATGCCGGGCGAGCCGCCGCAATGGCCGGTCAGGAAGTGCAGGAACTGGCGCGTGTCGCGCTCATAGGCTTCCACGGTTTCCGGCGACAGCCGGCGCTCGCGCGCCAGCATCTTGAGCCAGCTTTCGCGGGCCGCCTGAAGGTCTGGCTTGGCCGGGATGAGGAATTCCTGCATTGCGCTCTTCCGATATGCCGCTCTTCCATTTCCGGGCGATCTTCCGGCAGCCGGGTTAGGAAGCGGTGAAGAGCCGCGTCATTGAAATGACAAGAGCGTGGAGCTAGAGCAAGGCAAAGGATTTTTCCACCGATGACCAAACCGCAAAACCCTGTCCAGATGGCCGTGATCGGCGCCGCCCATGGCATCAAGGGCGAATTGCGCGTGAAAACCTTCACCGGCGATCCGCTGGCGCTGGCCGACTACGGGCCGCTCTATGCCAGGGACGGCCGCGCCTTCCAGATCGTCGACATCAGGCCGGCCAATAACGTCGTGGTGGTGCGCTTCAAAGGTATCAGCGACCGAAACGCTGCCGAGGCGCTCGCCGGCACGGAATTATTCGTCGACCGCTCGATGCTGCCGGACGACGGCGAAGAGGACGAGTTCTATCATGCCGATCTCGTCGGGCTGGCGGTCCGGGACGATACCGGTGCTGACATCGGCAAGGTCGTCGCCGTGCATAATTTCGGCGGTGGCGATATCCTCGACGTGATATTGGCGGGGCGCAAAGGCGTGCTGGTCCCGTTCACGCAGGCTGCCGTTCCTGACGTGTCGATCAAGGACGGTTTCGTCCGCATCGATCCGGCGGCGGCGGGCTTGATCGATGACGAAGACAGCGATGCTCCTGGCAGCGATGGTTTCGACCCGAAAGGCAGGCCGCGCGGGCCGAAGGACGCCGGGGGCAACCGGTGAGTTTTTCCGCCTCGGTGCTGACGCTCTATCCCGAAATGTTTCCCGGTGCACTCGGCGTGTCACTGGCCGGCCGGGCGCTGGAGGCCGGCACATGGTCGCTGGAAGCAATCCAAATCCGCGATTTCGCCACCGATCGCCATCGCACCGTCGACGACACGCCGGCCGGCGGCGGCGCCGGCATGGTGATGCGCGCCGACGTTCTGGCCAAGGCGATCGACCATAGCTCGCCACCGGGCGATCCACGGCCACGGCTGCTGATGAGCCCGCGTGGAAAACCGCTGACGCAGGTGCGTGTGCGCGAACTGGCCGCGGGGCCGGGCGCGGTGATCGTCTGCGGACGCTTCGAAGGCGTCGACCAGCGGGTGATTGACGCGCGGGGGCTGGAGGAGGTCTCGGTCGGCGACTTCATCCTCTCCGGCGGCGAGCCGGCAGCGCTGGTGCTGCTCGACGCCGTGGTGCGGCTGTTGCCCGGCGTGATGGGCAATACGGTGTCGGGCGATGAAGAGAGCTTTGAAAACGGCCTGCTCGAACATCCGCACTACACGCGTCCGCAGGAATTCGAGGGCCAGCAAATCCCCGAGGTTCTCACCTCGGGCAATCATCAGAAGATCGCCGCGTGGCGACGCGCCGAATCGGAAAGATTGACGAAAGAGCGGCGGCCGGACCTGTTAGCCGCTCAGCCCTTGGTGAAGTAATAGAAGGCAAGAAACACTCCGACCCCGACGACGAAGCCACGCACGGCAATTTGCGGCACGCGCTTGGCGATCCAGACGCCGGCATAGCCGCCCAGCGCGCCGCCCGGTATCATGACGATCGCCTGCCGCCAGGCGATGACGTCGCCGGAGACGAAGACCAGGATGGCTACTGCCGCGATGACCACGGCCAGCAGGTTCTTCAGCGCGTTGAGGCGGTGATAGTCGCCGGCCTGGGTGAGGCCGAGCGTCGCCAGCATCATGACGCCCATGCCGGCGCCGAAGAAGCCGCCATAGACGGCGGTGGCGAACTGCGCCAGGGAACCGACCAGCGAACCCACCGCGGCCTGACGGCCCGGCTTGGGCGCCGGCTTCAGCCACGGCCCGGCGGCGAACAGCGCGGTTGCCGCGAGCAGCAGCCAGGGCACCAGGACGCGAAACGACGGATTGTCGAGCGCCAGAAGGATGAGCGCACCGGCCAGCGCGCCAAAAGCCGAGATAAGGCCGAGCAGCAACGCGGTGCGCCAGAAATGCTTGATGTCGGACCAGTAGGCGAGCGTCGAGGTGATGTAGCCGGGAAATTGCGTCAGCGACGAGGTGGCGTTGGCGACGATCGGCGGCAAGCCGACCAGCGACATGGCGCCGAAGGTTATGAATGTCCCGCCGCCGGCTATGGCGTTGACGGCACCTGACAGAAAGCCCGCGAAAAAGAGCAGGGCCGCATCGAGAACTGGCATGGAGGGTGTTGCCGCCGGAGGAAAGTCACGTTCTGCCCGGCTTAAAAAGCTTGGGCCTTCAACGCAACCCCTGTGCCGGAAGATTGCGACGTTGACCAACGACCAAAAAAGAACGCGGCAAAGGCGTGACAAAGCGTCGAAATAGCTGTATGTGCGCGCCGAACCGGGAGAAAATCTGCCGGACCCGTCAACAATGACGGTGTAGTCGCCCCTGCCCGATGTTCTCGAACCCAGATGTTCTCGAATAAAGGGCATAGCCGAGCGGTCAATGGAACTGCAAGGCGAGTGTCGGACGCTCTGACTGTCGGAAGAACAAGAAGTGGATTTGTAGAGATGGATATCCTCCGTCAGCTCGAGGCCGAACAGGCCGCCAAGATCGAAGCCAAGCGCAAGCTTCCCGAATTCCAGCCCGGCGACACCGTACGCGTCCAGGTCCGCGTGACCGAAGGCACCCGCACCCGCGTCCAGGCCTATGAGGGCGTCGTCATCGCCCGCGCCGGCGCCGGTTTCCAGGAGAATTTCACCGTTCGCAAGATTTCCTACGGCGAAGGCGTGGAGCGCGTGTTCCCGGTCTTTTCGCCGATGGTCGAGGGCGTCGAGATCGTGCGCCGCGGCAAGGTGCGCCGCGCCAAGCTCTATTACCTGCGCGATCGTCGCGGCAAGTCGGCCCGCATTTCGGAAAACACCGGCGTGCGCGCCCGCAAGCTGAACGATGAGGAGCGCGATGCGCTGAACGCCGAGAAGGCCCGCATCGAGGCCGAGAAGGTGGCAGCCGCCCAGGCGCTGGCCGCCGAGAAGGCCGCGCAGGAAGCCGCCGAGAAGAAGGCCGCCGACGAGGCCGCCAAGGCCGAGGAAGCCGCTGCCGCCGAATAAGGCGAATTCAAAAACCATGTTTCGGAAAGGCGGCTTCGGCCGCCTTTTTTGCCTCGCGGAATGGGTTTCGATTTTGCCGGGCCGCCGGTGCGCAATCGAAACGGATCGTTCCGTAATGCCGTGAAAGCATGGAATCCATTTTCGCGCGAAGCCGCATCAAGCCGGCTTGCAAGGCGCCTGCGGAAAGCTAAAGTCGGCGCCGGATTTCCTGCAAGCCTCGACCATGTCGAGGCCGTTCAAATGCCCGGGGTGTACCATGATCAAATCGAAACTGCTGTTGGCCGGCCTGTTGGCTCTGGTACTTGCGCCCGTCGCCGCCCTGGCGCAGGCGCTGCCCGATCTCGGCGGCAAGAAGGTGGTGGTGGTGACGGAAAACGCCTATCCGCCGCTGCAGTTCATCGACGCCAAGACCGGCAAGCAGATCGGCTGGGAATATGACGCGATGAACGAGATCGCCAAGCGGCTGAATTTCCAGGTCGAGTACCAGAACACCTCCTGGGACGCGATGATCCAGGCGGTTTCCGACAACCAGTACAACATCGGCATGACCGGCATCACCATCAAGGACGATCGCAAGCAGAAGGTGGATTTCTCCGACCCCTATATGCGCTCGGAACAGTTCATGCTGGTGCGCGGCGACGAGAAGCGCTTCACCGACGCCAAGACGCTCGGCGCTTTCAAGGACGGGTTGATCGGCGCGCAACCCGGCACCACGCCGTTCTACACCGCTGTCTACAGCGTGCTCGACGGCAATGAGCAGAACCCGCGCATAAAACTGTTCGAGACGTTCGGCGCCACGGTGCAGGCGCTGAAGACCGGCGACGTCGATGTCGTGCTGACCGACGGCACTGCCGGCAAGGGCTATGTCGAGGCGTCCAATGGCGGGCTGAAGCTGATCGGCGGACCACTCGGCACCGAGGATTTCGGCTTTATTTTTCCGAAAGGCTCGGATCTGGTGAAACCGGTCAACGCAGCCATCGCCGCGCTGAAGGCCGACGGCACACTCGACGCGCTCAACAAGAAATGGTTCCTTGATTACAAGATGGGGCAGTGAGCTCGTCTTGCATGACGATTGCGCGCTAGAACGCTCACCGACTTTGCTCTGCGAGACCCCCCTCTGCCCTGCCGGGCATCTCCCCCTCACGGGGGGAGATTGGATGTCACCTCAGCTTTCGCTAATCTCCAAGGTTGGCAAGTGGGCGCTATCCGCGAAGCAGCCAATCTCCCCCCTTGAGGGGGAGATGTCCGGCAGGACAGAGGGGGGTGCCTTGGCACCATGCCTTCGCGATGTCTGCTTTGCCGGCGTCGCCTGATGCCGCCCCCTTCCACCGCCAAGTCCGACTTCCCCTGGTGGCTCGCCGCGGCCGCGGCGCTCGCCCTGGCAGCCGCTATCTTCATCGCCGCGAGCGACCTCTATGCCCAGGTTTTCGCGACCGTCGCCAAGGGCATCGGCATCACCGTGTTCGTCACAATGGTCGCCTTCGCGCTGGCCTCGGCAATCGGGCTCGGCATTGCGCTGATGGGGCTGTCGGGGTCGCGCTGGCTGCGCCAGATCGCGCGCTTCTATGTCGAGATCATTCGCGGCGTGCCAATGCTGGTGCTGTTGTTCTGGATCGCCTTCGCCGGCGCGCCGGCCTTCGTCGCGGGATGGAACGCGCTGACGGCGCCGCTGCAGAGCGCCGGCCTGTTCGGCGAGCTAATGATACGCGACGTATCGTTGCTATGGCGCGCCATCATGGCGCTGACCATCGGCTACTCGGCCTTCATCTCGGAGGTCTTCCGCGCCGGCATCGAGGCGGTCGAGAAGGGCCAGATCGAGGCCGCGAAGGCGCTGGGGCTGACGCGCACCCAGCGTTTTCGGCTGATCGTCTTTCCGCAGGCGATCCGCACCATCCTGCCGCCGCTCGGCAATGATTTCGTCGCCATGGTCAAGGATTCCTCGCTGGTCTCGGTGCTCGGCGTCGCCGACATCACCCAGATGGGCAAGATCTATGCAGCCGGCTCGTTCCGCTTCTTCGAGACCTATTCGATCGTCGCTTATATCTATCTCATCCTGACGGTCGGCCTGTCGCTGGCCTTGCGGGCGCTGGAGAAGCGGCTGCGCCGCCAAGATGAGCGATAGGCGGCAGGCGAGGACGGCGCTACCATGCGGCATATGTCCTGTGTCCGGAGAAAGCAGTGATCGTCGACAAAGCCAATGCGGCGCTGGATGCGGTCTATACGGCCGACACGCCGGAAGCGCTTGCCAAGGCCTACGCCGCCTGGGCTGCGACCTATGACAGCGAAACCGCCGCGCTCGGCTACCTCCTGCCGTTCCTGATCGCCGCCTGGGTGGCGCGCCATGTGCCGTCAGGCGAGGGGCCGCTGCTCGACGCCGGCTGCGGCACCGGCCTGTCGGGACCGTCGCTCAAGGCGCTGGGCTATGAGGACATCACTGGGCTCGACCTGTCGGCTGAAATGCTGAAAATCGCCGGCAGCCGGCAGGCTTACAGCGAGCTGAAACAGGCGATGCTCGGCGATCCGCTGCCCTGGCCGGACCGGCATTTCCGCGCCTTCTTCTCGACCGGCGTGTTCACCATCAGCCATGCACCGGCCTCCGGCCTGCATGAACTGGTGCGCATCACCAGGAAGGGCGGCCACGCCATCTTCACCGTTCGCGACCAGGTTTTTGCGAGCGGCGGGTTTCAGGCGACGTTCGACGAACTGGAGCAGGCGAAAAAATGGCGGCCGGTCGAAGAAAGCCCGTGGTTCCGCTGCTATGCGATCGCCGAACCTGAGGCGCTGGTGAAGACATTTGTGTTCGAGGTGGTTTGAATACCGGTTTGCAGAACCCAGGTTCTGCGAACGCCGCCGCGATTGCCGAAAAGCCAAAACATTGGTATGAGCCACGCCATGGAACAGCTTTTTGGCGATCCGGCTTACAAGGGTTTCGTGCTGCAGGACAGAAAACGCCTGCCGTCGCGGTTCTCGGCGCGCGTTTCCGGCGCTCTGACCAGCCGACTTCGCTGAGATATCCGGGCTAGGCCCTGTTTGCCGGCTAGCCGGCGCTAGTCGCTTCCCATTTTCATATCGACGGATTTACGCACATGAGCGCACCGCGCACCCTCTACGACAAGATATTCGACGACCATGTCGTCGACCGCCAGGACGACGGCACCTGCCTGCTCTATATCGACCGTCACCTCGTCCATGAAGTGACCAGCCCGCAAGCTTTCGAAGGCCTGCGCATGACCGGCAGAAAGGTCCGCCATCCGGAAAAGACGCTGGCCGTGGTCGATCACAATGTATCGACCTCGCCCGAGCGCAAGTTCGGCATCAAGAACGAGGAAAGCCGCATCCAGGTCGAGGCGCTGGCCAGGAACGCCAAGGATTTTGGCGTCGAATACTATTCCGAGAAGGATATCCGCCAGGGCATCGTCCACATCATCGGTCCGGAGCAGGGCTTTACGCTGCCCGGCATGACCATCGTCTGCGGCGACAGCCACACCTCGACGCATGGTGCGTTCGGCGCATTGGCGCACGGCATCGGCACGTCGGAAGTCGAGCATGTGCTGGCCACGCAGACGCTGATCCAGCGCAAGGCCAAGAACATGCTGGTGCGCGTGGACGGCGTGCTGCCGGAAGGCGTCACCGCCAAGGACATTATTTTGGCGATCATCGGCGAGATCGGCACTGCCGGCGGCACCGGCTACGTCATCGAATATGCCGGCGAAGCGATCCGCGCGCTGTCCATGGAAGGCCGCATGACCATCTGCAACATGTCGATCGAGGGCGGTGCCCGGGCCGGCCTGATCGCGCCTGACGAGACAACCTTCGCCTATGTCAAGGACAAGCCGCGCGCGCCGAAGGGCGAGGCATGGGACGCCGCGCTCGCCTACTGGAAGACGCTGCAGTCCGACGAGGGCGCGCATTTCGACAAGGTGGTCGTGCTCGACGCGGCGAAACTGCCGCCGATCGTCTCCTGGGGCTCCTCGCCCGAGGACGTCGTCTCGGTCCAGGGCATCGTGCCGAACCCCGACGATATCACCGATGAGAACAAGCGTACGTCCAAGCAGCGCGCGCTCGACTATATGGGCCTGACCCCAGGCACCAAGATCACCGATATCGCGCTCGACCGCGTCTTCATCGGCTCCTGCACCAACGGCCGCATCGAGGATCTCCGCGCTGTCGCCAAGGTGGTCGAGGGCAAGAAAGTCAGCCCTCACGTCGATGCGATGATCGTGCCGGGCTCCGGTCTGGTCAAGGAGCAGGCGGAGGCCGAAGGTCTCGACAAGATCTTTGTCGCCGCTGGCTTCGATTGGCGCGAGCCGGGCTGCTCGATGTGCCTTGCCATGAACGACGACCGGCTGAAGCCGCATGAGCGCTGCGCCTCGACCTCGAACCGCAATTTCGAGGGCCGCCAGGGTTTTAAGGGCCGCACCCATCTGGTGTCGCCGGCGATGGCGGCGGCGGCGGCGATCGCCGGCCATTTCGTCGACATCCGCGAGTGGAAATAACCCGCTGACGAGTTGCCAGAACCCGAACCGCGATGCGGTTCGGGTTCTCTTCACGCCGGGCGCCTGACGAATTCGTGGAATTGCTCACGGCGGCCGGGTTCATCCTTTGCCACCACGAGCGCCAGCTGCCGTTCGTCGAACAGCTTGAACCATTCGTCCCATTCGACCAGTTCGTAGCCGCCGGCGTTGGCCGGGCGTTCGGCCTGGTCCTGGTCCTGATAGGCATGCTGGCCGAAAACCAGCCTCAGCATGGCTTGCGTGCCTGTTTCGGGCGATACATCGACGATTGCCGGAAATCCGGCACGTGACGCGGCCCAAGAGCGAATTGCCTCGTGGTCGGTCAGCATGATCGTATCGGCCATGAAAGCGTCTCCATCGATTGCTGCTGGAAAACGCCGGTCGCGGTTTCAAGTTCCGTGCAACTGCTTCATGGGGGTCCTCGCGCATATTCGACTTTGCTTAACCGCTTGTTTGGGCTTGCGCCCTAAGGTCTCTCTTACGGAAGCGTGGGGGTTCACGGTCCTTTGGACAACGGTCTGCTGACAGGGTTACTCAACCCGACGATCGCGCTTGCGCTCGGCGCGGTGTTTCTCGTGCTGTGGTTTTATCAGCGTCACTGCGCCTATCTGGCTGTGCTCGCCGCCAGTTACTGGCTTTCGGCGGCCGGGTTCCTGCTGCAGTATTTCACCCTGCCCATCGGCATGGCGCCGACCAAACTGCTCTCCGTCACCTGCTTCACGATTGCTGCCAGCGGTCTCGCCGGCACGATCGTGACACGTTATGGACGGCGCGTGCCCTTTGTTGCGATCGGCTTTCTGGCGAGCGGCGGCCTGGCCGCTTTTTGCTGGTTCATGTTCATCCAGCCCGATCTCACCTGGCGAATCCTGGCGATGAATTTCGCTTTCGGCGGGCTCAGCCTGGTAGTCGCCGCCGAACTGCGCGTGGTGCGCGGCAGGGGCCCGACGGAAATGATGCTGTTCGTGCTGTCGCTGCTTTCCGGGCTGAATTTCGTCGCGCGCACCCTCGTTATTGTCATCGCGCATGGACCCTACCAAAGCTATGACGGGTTCTATGCCTCGTCCTACTGGACGACAGCGCTGCTGTCGCATGCACTGCTGTCGCTGCTCATCGCGCTTAGCCTGTTCTGCGCGGCTGCGCTCGACGTGATGAAAACGCTGAAGGCCGAGGCGTACACCGACCCGCTGTCGGGCCTGCTCAACCGGCGCGGCTTCGAGGAACGCGCCACGCATCTCCTGCAGCACTGCGCCACCGCCAACCTGCCGGTCGCGCTGGTGCTCGCCGACCTCGATCACTTCAAGGCAGTCAACGATCTGCACGGGCATGTGGCGGGTGATCGCGTGATCGCCGATTTCGCCGCCAAGCTTCGATCGGCTGCCGGCACCAGCGGCGTTGCCGGCCGCATCGGTGGCGAGGAGTTCGCGGTGCTTTTGCCGCTGAGCGACCTTGGCGCGGCAAGGCTGTTTGCCGAAGCCATTCGCACGCTCTATTCGGCGGGCAGCGTCGACGGGCTTCCGCCCGGCACAAGAGTGACGGCGAGCTTCGGCGTGGCGGCCCGCACTGGCGAAGAGGGGCTGGAGCCGCTGATGCGCCGCGCCGACGAGGCGCTTTACAAAGCCAAGCGGAACGGCCGCGACAGCGTGCGGCTATCCTATGAACGGTCGGCCCATGGACGGTCGGAAACAGCGCTGGTCGTGGAGCCGCTCAAAGCCGGCTGATCGTCCGCGCCTAGAGCATTTGCAGCCAAGGAAATCACTTGGCGCCGCAGAAATCGCAGCTAAAACAAATAAACAGCGCGGGGTGCGCGGTTCAATTCGAACGCATTCCGTCCTACGCCCATGTTAACGTCTTTTTCGCCCGTTGGTGATTTGCTGTCGCAGGGAGTGTGAAAGACCACATGGGCGGCGGCGCAGAGTTCATCCTTGCAATCAACCTGCTTGTCGCCGGCCTGCTGGCGGCCGCCTTCATGACCATATCGTTCAACGACGTGGCGCGCGCGCCGGCGCGCTGGCTGGTCTTCGGTTATCTGCTCGGGATAGCCTATTTCGCCATCGAGTTAAGCATTCCGCTCTTCGACAATGCACGACCCGCAGTCGTCGCGGGCTTCGCCGTTTTCCTGGGCGCCACCATCGCCTTCAATGGCGGGCTTGCCCATAAATACGCCGTGGCGCCGCCTTGGGTGCCGATGCTCGTCTTCCTGTTTGCGGCCACCGTGGCCGTGTATTTCGTGCAGGATCTGCCGCGCCAGTCGCTTGCCCGCATGATGGCCTACCAGCTTCCCTATGCCGCCATGCAGTTCGTCGGCGTCGGCATCGTCTGGTCGTCCAGGCAAAGACGCGACTGGCTCGACCATGCGCTGATGGCCGTACTGGCAGCCAGCGCCCTGCAATTCGTGAGCAAGCCGTTCATCGCTCATGCATTGGGCGGCTGGGGAGCCAATCCGCAGGCCTATTTGCAGAGCAATTACGCTCTGGTGTCGCAATCGCTTGGCACGGTGTTTGCCATGACAATCGCGCTTCTCATCCTGATCATTCTGGTCCGCGACGTGCTCGCCGAAGCGACGTCGAAGTCGGAGACGGACACGCTATCGAGGCTGCTCAACCGTGGCGGCTTCGAGCGTCATGCCGAGCTTGCGATGCGTGACGCCGTGCGCAGGGGTATTCCGGTCGCGCTGGTCATCGCCGACCTCGACCATTTCAAGAGCATCAACGACAGTTTCGGCCATGCATCCGGCGACAGGGTCATCGAGGCCTTTGCCGGCTTCCTGCGTGATGCGGCCGCCGAGCATCACGTCGCCGGCCGCATCGGTGGTGAGGAATTCGCCATCATCCTGCCGGGAACCAACCTCGCTGCCGCGCGGCTCTTCGCCGAAGGCACGCGCAGCGCTTTCGGGGCGTTGCCGATCGACTGTCTGCCGGCGAACCATCGTTGCACCGCCAGCTTCGGCGTTGCCGAGCTCCACCCGACTGAGAATTTTTCCGACCTGCTGCGGCGCGCCGACGAAGCGCTCTACCAAGCGAAGGGCAGCGGACGCAATTGCGTGCGGATCTCGATAGGATCAATCGCCGCCCGGCAGCCGGCTGTCGCCAATGTCGGGCCGAAGATCAGCGGCAGGGGCTAAGCTCCGGCATCTCGCCGTCGGAAAGCCCGTACATATAGCTGCGGCCCTTGACGAAAACCGGCGGCCTGTAGCAGTCGCGGCTGCTGACATCGTCCGGTTCGTCTTGATAGACGATTTTGGGCTTGCCGGCACCGACGTAATCCGACATTTCCTTGGCCAGTTCGCCCTCGCCAACGAGGATGCGCTTGTAGCCGGCGGCGCTCTCGATGACGAGGTTGCCGAAGGAATCGGCATAGACGCGGTCGCGCGTCCCGGCGCGTGCCGGCGCTGCGAAGCCGATGGCCACCGCCACCAGGACGACGGCCATCGAGACGGGCGCCGGAAGGCGCGATCTGGCTGAATTCGAACGCATGGCGTCCCTCATTTGTCAGAGGCCGAGTCTTGCTCAAATGATAAATTAACCTTTTCTTAACCATTGTTAAGAGGCCAGCCCTGCTGGCCGCCAGTTCTCGGCAAACATGGTTAATATCCGCGGCCATCTTTCGGCCATGCTTGCCACCACCATCGCGGCCGAGCGCGAGATCGGTTATCTTGGCAAGCATCGCGGCTGGATTGACGCGCAGGGAGACAGCACATGGCGTTAGGCCGGACGTTTCGGGTGACGCTGGCCCTTTGTCCATTGCTGACCACACTTGCCTGCGTGTCTCAAACCAATGCGCCAGCCGCCGCGCCCGATTCACCGCAGCCGCGCACCGCAACCTACAGTTGCGCCGATGGCGCCAGGATCACCATCGAAAATCTCGGCACATCGGTGCGGGTGCTTGGTCCGGACGGCGCCAGCGAGGACCTGCCGGCCTCGCCAGCCAATCAAAACAGCCGCTTCGGCGCGGCGCATGACGCAATCGTGATCGACGGGCGCGACGCGCTGGTGATGAAGGGCGGGAAGACGCCGCTGACCTGCAAGCGCTAGGGGCATGCCGATATTCAGGTGAGGCCGGTCTGCCCACAGTGGTTTCCTGCGCTTCCGGTACTCACGTACCCAAAAGTACGCTCCGTTCCGGTTCTCGGAACCACTGTTCGCCACCGCCTGACCTGAAATCTCAACATGCTCCAAGCCGTAGGGTCGATACCACATACCGCACCGCAGCGAACATTGCGCCGGCTTTGGGTCGCGCCCTAATCGATTGAAGCGAAACCCCGCCTTTTGTCAGACTAAATTACGTTTTCGAAACGATTTTCCGGCTTTGACGCGGTGCAAAAAGAGCATTAGAAACCGGTCTGTCCAAAGTCGCAACCGGAAGCGGTAATGCCGCATTTCCACCTGGGCTCCAAGAGACGCCGAACTTGGGACGCCGAACTGGGGGAGCCATGAGCAAATCACCAGCCACCCGCGAATTTGCCAGACGTGAACGGCCGCTGTCGCCGCATCTGACCGTCTATCGACCGCCGATCACGATGACGATGTCGATCATCCATCGCATCACCGGCGGGGCGCTCTATTTCGGCACGCTGCTGGTCGCGCTGTGGCTGATGGCGGCGGCGAGCTCGCAGTCCACCTTCGATGCCGTCAACTGGGCCTTCGGCTCGTGGCTGGGGCGGCTGGTGCTGTTGTTCTATACCTGGGCGCTGATGCACCACATGCTGGGCGGCGTGCGCCATCTGATCTGGGACACCGGGGCCGGTCTTGAAAAGGACACCGCCTCCAGGGTCGCCTGGGCGACGCTGGCCGGCTCGATCGTACTGACGCTGCTGATCTGGATCGCCGGCTACATGGCGCGGGGAGCCTGATCGTGAGCCACCACAACACCGACATGCGCACGCCGCTGGCCAAGGTCCGCGGCCTCGGCTCCGCCCGCGAGGGCACGGAGCATTTCTGGCGCCAGCGCCTGACGGCGATCGCCAACATTCCGCTGATCCTGTTCTTCGTCGGCTTTCTGATCGCGCTGAACGGCGCCGGCTATGCGCAAGTGCGCGCCGCACTTGCCAACCCGTTCGTGGCGCTGGTCCTGGCCCTGGTGCTGTTGTCCGGGCTCTACCATATGCGGCTCGGCATGCAGGCGATCATCGAAGATTATGTGCATGGCGAGGGCATGAGGCTGGCGCTGCTCGCCCTCAACACATTCTTTCCCGTAGTGGTCGGCGTCGCCTCGATCTTCGCCCTGCTCAAACTGGCATTTGGAGGCTGAAATTTTGGCCAAGGTCGCGAACAACGCCAACACGGCGTCCGCCTACAGCTATGTCGACCACAAATTCGACGTGGTTGTGGTCGGTGCCGGCGGCTCCGGCCTGCGCGCCACGCTCGGCATGGCCGAACAGGGCCTGCGCACCGCCTGCATCACCAAGGTTTTCCCGACGCGATCGCACACTGTCGCCGCTCAGGGCGGCATCGCCGCCTCGCTGTCCAACATGGGCCCCGATTCCTGGCAGTGGCACATGTACGACACCGTGAAAGGATCGGACTGGCTCGGCGACGTCGACGCCATGGAATATCTGGTGCGCGAAGCACCCGCCGCCGTCTACGAGCTCGAGCATTACGGCGTGCCGTTCTCGCGCACCGAAGAGGGCAAGATCTACCAGCGGCCGTTCGGCGGCCATATGATGAATTTCGGCGACGGCCCGCCGGTGCAGCGCACCTGTGCGGCCGCCGACCGCACCGGCCACGCCATCCTGCACACGCTCTACGGCCAGTCGCTGAAGAACAACGCGCAGTTCTTCATCGAGTATTTCGCGCTCGACCTGATCATGGAGCCGGACGGCACCTGCACCGGCGTCGTCGCCTGGAACCTCGACGACGGCACCATCCACCGTTTTTCGGCAAAAATGGTGGTGCTGGCGACCGGCGGCTATGGCCGCGCCTATTTCTCGGCGACCTCGGCGCACACCTGCACCGGCGACGGCGGCGGCATGGCAGCGCGGGCCGGGCTGCCGCTGCAGGACATGGAATTCGTGCAGTTCCACCCGACCGGCATCTACGGCGCCGGCTGCCTGATCACCGAGGGCGCGCGCGGCGAAGGCGGCTATCTCGTCAATTCCGAGGGCGAGCGCTTCATGGAGCGCTATGCGCCGTCGGCCAAGGACCTTGCCTCGCGTGACGTGGTCTCGCGCTGCATGACGCTGGAGATCCGCGAGGGACGCGGCGTCGGCAAGAACAAGGACCATATTTTCCTCCACCTCGACCACCTCGATCCGGCCGTTTTGCACGAGCGACTTCCGGGCATTTCGGAGTCGGCAAAAATCTTTGCCGGCGTCGATTTGACCAAGGAGCCGATCCCGGTGCTGCCGACGGTCCACTACAATATGGGCGGCGTGCCGACCAATTATTGGGGCGAGGTGCTCAACCCCACCGCCTTGAACCCGGACCAGGTGTCGCCCGGGCTGATGGCGGTCGGCGAAGCCGGCTGCGCCTCCGTCCACGGCGCCAACCGGCTGGGCTCCAACTCGCTGATCGATCTGGTGGTGTTCGGCCGTGCGGCGGCGATCCGGGCTGGCCAGGTGATCGACCGCAACGCGGCGATCCCGTCGCCCAACGAGGCCTCGGTCGACAAGATCATCGACCGCTTCGACCGGCTGCGCCACGCCAACGGCTCGACGCCGACGGCGGTTTTGCGCGAAAAGATGCAGAAGGCGATGCAGGACGATGCGGCGGTGTTCCGCACCCAGGAATCGCTGCAAAGCGGCTGCAAGCGCATTTCGCAGATCTGGGGCGAGCTCAAGGACGTAAAAGTGTTCGACCGCTCGATGATCTGGAACTCAGACCTGGTCGAGACGCTGGAGCTGGAAAACCTGATGGCCAACGCCATCACCACGGTCTACGCCGCCGAGGCGCGCAAGGAGAGCCGTGGCGCACATGCGCGGGAGGATTTTTCGGCGCGCGACGACGCGAACTGGCGCAAGCACGCGCTGTCCCGGCTCAGCGAGGCCGGCGAGGTGTCGCTCAGCTATCGGCCGGTGCACACCGAGCCGCTGCTTAGGGAAGCCGACGGCGGCATCAACCTGGCCAAGATCGCGCCCAAGGCCAGGGTGTATTGAGGTGAAATACTTAGCCGTCCCGATGCTTTCGATTGTTGCCGGTGGTTGCACGGCGTCAGCTGACACTGTCTATCTTTATGATAACGCAGGCAGATTCTCAAAGATGTTTAACGACATCCCGGTTTGGAGGGACGCGTCCAGCGCGCAGTCGTCAAACAGATTTTGGTTCGAGAAAGGCAATGGGCCAGTTAGGTGCGTGGTAGGAGACGGGGATTTGCCAGCCCGTGCCGCGAGAAGGCAAATTATAGAGAAAGCCGTGGAAGTGCGCGTATACGGCAGTTGCACGGGATTCGTAAATTCCCGCTATGTTCACGCGGAGAAATAGGGTGGCATTGGCGGTCGCAGGATATTCCGGCACGCCGATCCGAAAGGACCTGAGGTAATGGTCGAACTGACGCTTCCCAAGAACTCGAAGATCAAGGCCGGGAAAACCTGGCCGAAGCCGGAGGGTGCGACCAATCTGCGGGAGTACCGCATCTACCGCTGGTCGCCGGACGATGACGAGAACCCGCGCATGGACACTTATTTCGTCGACATGGACGATTGCGGGCCGATGGTGCTCGACGCGCTGCTCTGGATCAAGAACAAGATCGACCCGACGCTGACGCTGCGCCGCTCCTGCCGCGAGGGCATTTGCGGCTCCTGCGCCATGAATATCGACGGTTCCAACACGCTTGCCTGCACCAAGGGCTGCGACGACATTTCCGGTGCGATCAAGGTCTACCCGCTGCCGCATATGCCGGTGGTCAAGGACCTGGTGCCCGACCTGACCAATTTCTACGCCCAGCACGCCTCGATCGAGCCGTGGCTGAAGACGGTGTCGCCCGAACCGGCCAAGGAATGGCTGCAGAGCCATGAGGACCGCGAAAAGCTCGACGGGCTCTATGAATGCATCCTGTGTGCCTGCTGCTCGACCTCATGCCCGAGCTACTGGTGGAACGGCGACCGCTATCTCGGCCCGGCGACGCTGCTGCAGGCCTATCGCTGGCTGATCGATTCCCGGGACGAGGCCAAGGGCGAACGGCTCGACAATCTCGAAGACCCGTTCCGGCTCTATCGCTGCCACACCATCATGAACTGCGCCCAGACTTGTCCCAAGGGGCTGAACCCGGCCAAGGCGATCGCCGAGATCAAGAAGATGATGGTGGAGAGAAGGGTTTAGCTTCGGACGGGTTGCTGCAGGGATCATTTCGTCGGTAGTGATCCTTCGCGCCGGCGCTGTCCCGCCGACTTCAAAGGAAGCCGACCCATGACCGATACCGAACTCCCCATCCTCTCTCCCGTCGAAGCGCGCGTGCTCGGTTGCCTGATCGAAAAGAAGGAACTGACGCCCGACATCTACCCGCTGACGCTCAATGCGGCACTTGCCGCCGCCAACCAGAAGACGGCGCGCGAGCCGGTGATGTCGGTCGAGCTTGTCGAGGTGAGACGAGCGCTTGGCCAACTCGAGCACAAGGGGCTGGTCAGGCAGGTCTTTGCCTCGCGCGTCGAGCGCTACGAGCATGTCGTCGCGCAGCGCTTTTCGCTGACCTCGGCGCAGATTACGCTGCTTGGGCTGCTGTTGCTGCGCGGTCCGCAGACCGCCTATGAATTGCTGGCGCGCAGCGAGCGCATGGCGCGGTTGCCCTCCATCGACGAGCTTCGCAGCAATCTCGACCTGTTGATCGGCCGCAAGCCGCCGCTCGTTCAGCAGATCGATCGTGGTCCCGGCCAGCGTGAGGACCGCTATGTGCATCTCCTGGGCGGGCCGGTGCAGCTGTCGGCTGCCGCAGCGCCCTTGCAAGCGCCTTCGCCGGCCTCGGATCTCGAAGCGCGCGTGCAGGCTCTCGAGGAAGAGGTCGCACAGCTGCGCGCACGCATCGACGCGCTGACCGGCGACGGACGCTGATGACCTTTTGAGGTGTTGGAGGGACGTGAAGGATCGCCTACGCCGCACAAATGAAAACGCCGGCCTTGGAGCCGGCGTTTATCACCTCATGCCATCTGCTCAGCCGAGCTTGGCGTCGAGCGAAACCTTTATGGCGCCGAGCGCCTTCGAGACCGGGCATTCGGCCTTGGCCTTCTCGGCCAGCTCCTGGAACTTCGCCGCATCGATGCCCGGCACCTTGCCGACCACCGTGAGCGCGCTGCCGGTGATCCCCGTGCCAGGGACCAGCGTCACCACCGCCTTGGCGTCGAGTTCGGTGGCGGGGGTGCCGTTCTCGGCCAGGAAGTGAGAGAACTGCATGGCGTAGCAGCCGGCATGCGCGGCGGCGATGAGTTCCTCGGGATTGGTGCCGGCCTTGCCGCTTTCGTCCTCGAACCGCGCCTTGAACGAGTACGGCGTGCCTTTCAGGGCCGCGCTCTGCGTGTCGAGCGTGCCGTTGCCCTCTTTCAGATTGCCTTTCCAGACGGCGTTTGCGGTGCGGTCCATGAATTCCTCCTTGATTGTGGTGGCTGAGCCGTGATCGGCGTCTGGTCGACTATAGCGCGCGCGGGCACGAAGGCCACCCGTGCTTTCGCGCCAATGACGACGCGAAAAAAAATCCGCGTGCAAAAAATGTCGACTTCCATCTGCCTCGGCCGTCCTGCGGGCGGCCACGGGTTTCGTGGCCGAATGGAGGACACCATGAATAGTCTGTTTTCTGCTCACTGGAGTGACACCGGCCGAAAGGCGGCTGAACAGGAACCTGACCGGTTGGATCGGCAACCTTCAGGTTTCGGTCGACTGCTTGCTGCGGTCGCCATGATTGGGGTTGCGGTATCCCTTCTCGATCATGCGGCGGTCAAAAGCCCGGCTGGGACCTTGATCGCCAACAGTTCGTCCCAACAAGGAAGATGAGAGATGAAATATGTTTGCCTGGTTTATGGTGAGGAAAAAGACCTTTACGCAATGAGCCCGGAGAGGCTGGCCAGGCTCGACGCCGACTCGCTGGCCTATGACAAATCGGTGGAGCAAAGCGGCCGGCTGATCATCGCGCAGGCGCTGCAGTCGGTAAAAACCTCGAAAACCGTGCGCCGGCGCAAGGGCAAGCGGCTGATCACCGATGGTCCCTTCGCCGAGACCAAGGAGCAATTGCTCGGCTTCGTCGTGATCGAGGCGGGGGATATCGACGAGGCGCTGGAGATTGCTGGCGGGATTCCGCTGGCCGAAATCGGCACCATCGAGGTCAGGGCGATCTACAACGTGCCGGGATCTTGAACATAATTCCGGTTGCGTCCGGCGGAATCGATTTCTTCGGCGGGCGCAACTTTTGCGTGTTGAAGCGAGACAGCACTTCTCCTATCGTCGCTGCGGTTGGGGGATTTCGGGCATGCATATACTGATTGCTGCAATTGGGCTGTTGGGAGCGGCGGCGTTCTGGTGGTATCGGATGAAGGCCATGAACGATGCGGCGCGCGAGGTCGCGGACGTCGTTGGGCGTGTTCAAGGCAACATTCGGCGCAAGAGGTTGCGCAAGCAGGCGGCGCTCTCACCGCTGACGGCGATCGACGATCCGGTCGTGGCGGCCGCGACGCTGATCACCGCCATCATTGCCGAGAACGGCCCTGTCCTGTCGCAGCGCGAAGCCGTGATTCGGTCGGTGATTTCGGAGATTGCAGACGACAAGAAGACCGATGAGGCTGTGGTCTACGCCAAATGGGCGGCGTCCCAGATCGACGATGCCACGATCGTCATCGACAAACTGGCGCCGTTCCTGCGCGAACGTCTCGATGTGACTGAGCGAAACGATTTACTGCAGATGGTGAACCGCGCGGCGCAGGCTGGTGAGCAACCCCTAAAAATATCCGACCAGAGGATACTGAGGCTGCGCCAGAAGCTCGGCTTCGAGGTCAACTAAGGGTGTGCTGATATTCAGGTGATGCCGGCCCGTCAGTCGGGTTCAGATCGCCTCGCCCTTGAGCAGTTTCGGCGTGTCGCCGGACAGACCGGACGCCTGGCGGATGAAGAAATCCTTCAGCCGCGGCATGCGTTCGACGAGACCGAGGCCGATGTCGCGGACGGCGCGCAACGGGCCGATGTCGTTGGAAAACAGACGGTTCAGGACATCGGTGGTGATGCCCATCTGCAGCGTGTCGAAGCGCCGCCACTGCTGGTAGCGTTCGAGCACGTCGAGCGCACCGACATCCTGGCCGAGCCGGTCGGCCTCGACCACCACTTCGGCCAATGCCGCGACATCCTTGAAACCGAGATTGAGGCCCTGGCCGGCGATCGGGTGGATGCCGTGGGCGGCGTCGCCGGCGAGCGCAATGCGCGGCGCGACGAAATCGCGGGCGATGGTCAGGCCGAGCGGCCAGGCGCGCGGCCTGTCGGCGACGCGAATTTCGCCGAGCTTCAGGCCAAACCGCTGTTCCAGCTCGTGCTCGAAGACGAGGTCGTCGCCGTCGACCAGTTTTTCGGCGTCTTCCGACCGCTCGACCCAGACGATCGACGAGCGGTGAGTGCCGTCCTTATCCGGCTTGAGCGGCAGCGTGGCGAACGGGCCGGCTGGCAGAAAATGCTCTTCGGCGCGGCCATTATGCGGCCGTTCATGCGCGACGGTGCAGACGATGCCGGACTGGCCGTAGTCCCATTTCACCGTCTTGATGCCGGCCATGTCGCGCAGCTTCGAGTTGACGCCGTCGGCGGCGATCAGCAGCCGCGCCTTCAGCGTCGCGCCGTCGGCAAGATGCACCGTGATGCCGGCGCCGTTGACGTCGAAGGCACTGACGGCGACGCCTTCGATGATGTCGATGCCGAGTGTTTCAGCGCGCCGGCGCAAGGCGCCATTCAAATCCCGGTTGGCCACCATATGCGCAAACGCTTCGCCGGGCGCGACCTCGCCATCGAACGTGAGAAACACCGGGCGCAACGGATCGGAGGTGCGCGAATCGGTGACGATCATCTCGGTGATCGCCTGCGCCTCGGGGGCGATCTCGGCCCAGACGCCGAGCTGGTCGAGCATGCGGCAAGCGGCAGCGGCGATCGCCGAGGCGCGGCCGTCCTTTTGCCAGATGCCGGCGGGCGCGGCGTCGACGACAGCGACCGCCAGGCTCGGTCGTGCCTGTTTCAGCGATACGGCGGCGGCAAGGCCGACATAGCCGGCGCCGGCGACCAGAATGTCGAGCGCGGTTCCCGCCTTGTCGACCATCGCAAATTCCTTTCCGGCCAATTCCTTTCCGGCCTTGACTGCCCGTCATTCCTGTCGGAAACCGCCATAACACTTTTGCGGCTTCTGAAGCTCGCTTCGAGTGAAATATCGAAATTAAGGCGAACTTCGGAATCAAAACGACAGGGGGGCGCGAAACATGACGGCGGCCATGGACGAGCTTCTCGGCATTCTCGACCTCGAGCAGCTGGAACACAACCTGTACCGTGGTCGCAGCCCCAAACTCGACTGGCAGCGTGTCTTCGGCGGCCAGACCATCGCCCAGGCGCTGGTCGCCGCCCAGCGAACGGTCGAGCCCGAACGCCACGTGCATTCGCTGCACGGCTATTTCATGCGGCCGGGCGACACCAAGGTGCCGATCATCTACCAGGTCGACCGCATCCGCGACGGCGGCTCCTTCACCACGCGGCGTGTCGTGGCGGTCCAGCACGGCCAGGCGATCTTTTCGCTGGAAGCCTCGTTCCAGCAGGACGAGGTCGGTCTCGAGCACCAGGTGCCGATGCCGCTGGACGTGCCGGCGCCCGACACATTGCTGTCGCAGCGCGAATTGATCGGCAAGTTCGGCGCGGCCGTGCCCGACGGCATCAGGCGCTACTGGGAGCGTGACCGGCCGATCGAGATGAAGCCGGTTATGCTGGAGCATTACACCAGCCGGGAGAAGCTGGAGCCGAAACAGAACATCTGGATCCGCACGACCGGCCCGGTTCCGGGCGATCGCGCCACGCAGGCGGCAGTGCTTGCCTATCTTTCCGACATGACGCTGCTCGATACCTCGACCTTTGCGCATGGCCGCGCCATCTTCGATAGCGACATCCAGGCGGCGAGCCTCGATCACGCCATGTGGTTCCATCGCAGCCATCCGCTGGACGACTGGATGCTCTACACCCAGGACAGCCCGTCGACGCAAGGGTCGCGGGGGTTCACGCGCGGGTCGCTGTTTGCCCGCGACGGCACATTGATCGCCTCGGTTGCCCAGGAAGGCCTGATCAGGCTGAAGCGGCCGCCCGCGGAATAGGCAATTTTGCAAAATTGCCTACTTTTTAATCAGCTGCGCTGCCGCGACTATGAACAGTCAGCCGACAAACCTTCCCCAAGTCGTTATTTAACAGCAGCTTAACACCCTGCTTCGGCAACTGGCACGGAGCTTGAATCCTAGCGGGCACTCTCCGGCTCTCATGGGGATCGGCGAAGTCGTGCAAACGCGGGGGACCCGCAACAGTAAAGGGTGAAACCTTATGAAAATCGTGATGGCAATCATCAAGCCGTTCAAGCTCGACGAGGTGCGCGAAGCGCTTACCGCAGTCGGCATCCAGGGCCTGACCGTCACCGAAGTCAAAGGCTACGGGCGTCAGAAGGGACACACGGAAATCTATCGCGGGGCGGAATACGCGGTCAGCTTCCTGCCGAAGATCAAGATCGAAGTCGCGGTCGGCCTGGACATGGTCGACAAGGCCGTCGAAGCCATCACTGCGGCGGCCAAGACCGGTCAGATCGGCGACGGCAAGATCTTCGTTTTCGGCATCGACCAGGCGGTGCGCATTCGCACCGGCGAAACAGACACCGACGCGCTTTGAGCTGCGGAAACGTATTCCAATGGAGAGTTCAATGAATATTCCTTCTACTTTGAAGTCGGTGGCGCGCACCGCGCTGCTGGGCTCACTCGCTATCGCAGCGCTGGGCACGGTCGCCGCATTCGCGCAGGAAGCGGCGCCGGCCGCACCGGCCGCGCCGGCCTTTACCGTCGACAAGGGCGACACGACGTGGATGATGATCTCCACCATCCTGGTGCTGCTGATGACCATTCCCGGCCTTGCCCTTTTCTACGGCGGCCTGGTTCGCGCCAAGAATATGCTGTCGGTGCTGATGCAGGTCTTCACCATCACCAGCGTGGTCATGATCGTCTGGGTTTTCTACGGCTACAGCCTTGCCTTCACCCCCGGCAACGCCTTCGTCGGGGGCCTTTCCAAGATGTTTCTCGCCGGCGTCGACGTGACGACGGTGTCGGAAACTTTTACCAAGGGCGTCGCCATTCCTGAACTGGTGTTCGTCATCTTCCAGATGAGCTTCGCCTGCATCACGCCTGCCCTGATCGTCGGCGCCTTCGCCGAACGCGTCAAGTTTTCGGCCGTGATCCTTTTCACCATCCTGTGGGTCACATTCGTCTACTTCCCGATCGCGCATATGGTCTGGTTCTGGGGCGGCCCGAGCGCTTACAGCGACCCGTCGGGGCTCATCTTCAGCTTCGGCGCCATCGACTTCGCCGGCGGCACCGTCGTCCACATCAATGCGGGCATCGCCGGCCTTGTCGGCGCGCTGATGATCGGCAAGCGCATCGGCTACAACAAGGACGTCATGGCGCCGCATTCGATGACACTGACCATGGTCGGCGCGTCGCTGCTGTGGGTCGGCTGGTTCGGCTTCAACGCCGGTTCGAACCTCGAAGCCAACGCCTATGCGGTGCTGGCCATGGTCAACACCTTCGTCGCCACAGCCGCGGCGGCAGTGACCTGGATCGTGCTCGAAACGCTGCTGCGCGGCAAAGCCTCCATGCTTGGCGCGGTTTCGGGCGCTGTTACCGGACTTGTCGCCGTCACGCCCGCCGCCGGCTTTGGCGGACCGATGGGCGTCATCGTGCTCGGCATCGTCGCCAGCTGCGTCTGCTACTTCTTCGTCTCGGTCGTGAAGAACAAGTTCGGCTACGACGACAGCCTCGATGTCTTCGGCATCCACTGCGTCGGCGGCATCATCGGCGCGCTCGGCACCGGCATCCTGGTCAATCCCGCCCTCGGCGGCGCCGGCATCGTCGATTATTCGACGGCCGACTTCGCCGCCGGCTATGCCGGCACGGCGACCCAGTTGTGGTCGCAGTTCAAGGGTGTCCTGGTAACCGTCCTGTGGTCGGGCATCGGCAGCGCCATCCTCTACAAGATCGTCGATATGATCGTAGGCTTACGCCCGACAGCCGATGCAGAGCGCGAAGGTCTCGACCTCACCGCGCATGGCGAAGCGGCCTATCACCCGTAAGCCAGGCCACCTGTGGGTCTTGTCTGGGGCGGCCTCGGCCGCCCAACACCTTCCCTCCCGTCGTGACGCTCCCGAAAAGGGCTCACGCATTGAGGCCCGGACCGGTTCCGGGCCTCTTTTTTTCGTGCGATCCCGCGCCGGTGGCAGTCCAGGCTCGGTCACAATCGCTTGATCGGGCGCCTGATCATGAAACATCGGCCGGGCCAGCCTGCCCGCCATTTGTGTGACCGGTTTCCGCTCGGGGAGCGCCGGCACGCACCCATGGTTAATGCGGCCTTAACCTTCCCGCCGATAGTCTGGCATCCGAATCTGCCGGAGTGCGTCATGCGTCCGGCCAGTCCATGACAGACGGGGAACGACGAATGCGTTCAGGGGCTTCAGCACCGCTTGCGCTGGCCGATACGGGGCACGGCATCCAGGCGTTCGCGCGGCGTCAGGTCGGCCGGCTGCTCGGCGCCGGCCTGTTTGCGCTGGTCGCCTTCGGCGTCGCCAGCCTCGCCACCTGGAACGTCGCTGACCCAAGCTTCTCCCACGCCACCGACAACATCGTCACCAACGCCATGGGCTATGTGGGCGCTGTCTTCTCCGACCTAGCCATGCAGTTCTTCGGCCTTGCTGCGGTCGCGGCGCTGGTGCCGGCGGTGGTATGGGGATTTCTGCTGTTTTCGGCGCGCGGCGTCGACAGGCTGCCGAAGCGCGGGCTCGCCTGGTTCGGCTACGCGGTGCTTGCCGCGGCCATGGCCGGCTGCGTGGTGCCGCCCAAGACCTGGCCGCTGCCGACCGGTCTCGGCGGCGTGTTCGGCGACATGGTGCTCAAGATTCCCGGCCTCGTCGTCGGCGGCTATCCGACCGGTCTCATCGCCAGCGTGCTCGCCGTGCTCCTGGCCGCGCCGGCACTGTGGCTGTTTGCCTACGGCTCGGCGCTGATTGCACGCAGGAACGGTTTCGCCGTCCTGGAGCAACCGGCCGCAGCCGATCCGAGGGACCAGGACGACCTGCTTTTCGACAATGACGAGGATGAGGGCGACGAGGGCATTCTGGCGCTTGGCGCGATCACGCATTGGTGGCTGTCGTTGCGGGCCTTTCTCCGCCGCCGCGCCGCCCGCCGCCGTGAGCGCGACGATTTCGAACCGGAGCCGCGCGCCAGCGCCTGGCGGCGCGCTGCCGAACGGGTCGAATCGGCCGAATTCGCCGAATCGCGGATGAGTGCCGATGGCCGCGCCCGCGTCGAGCCGGAATTCTTCGCCGCCATGGTCAACGACCGCAGCGCCTCGCTCGACGACGCCGATGTTTTTGACGATGACGATGACATGGATTTTGCGCCGGAGCCCGCGCGCAGCACTCCTCCCAATGCGAGGGTGCAGCCGTTCCGCTCCGATGCAGCCACCCGCGTCGCGGCGCCGGCGCCGCGGCCGGTTCCGGGCGCGCGTGTCCAGCGCGAAGCGCAGTCCTCGCTGATCGGCTCCGAACAATTCGAAATGCCGTCGCTGCATTTCCTGTCCGAGCCGAAGAACGTCGTGCGCGACGCCAGCCTGTCCAAGGACGCGTTGGAGCAGAATGCCCGCCTGCTCGAAGGCGTGCTGGAGGATTTCGGCGTCAAGGGCGAGATCATCCATGTCCGCCCCGGCCCGGTCGTCACGCTTTACGAGTTGGAACCGGCGCCCGGCATCAAATCGTCGCGGGTCATCGGCCTGTCTGACGACATCGCCCGTTCGATGAGCGCGATCGCCTGCCGCGTCGCCGTGGTGCCCGGCCGCAACGCCATTGGCATCGAGCTGCCGAACGCCAAGCGCGAGACCGTCTATCTCAGGGAAATCATGGCCAGCCGCGATTTCGAAACCACCAAGGCCAAGCTGGCGCTGGCGCTCGGCAAGACCATCAACGGCGAGGCGGTCATCGTCGACATCGCCAAGATGCCGCACGTGCTGGTCGCCGGCACCACCGGCTCGGGCAAGTCGGTCGCCATCAACACCATGATCCTGTCACTGCTCTACCGACTGACGCCGCAGGACTGCCGGCTGATCATGATCGACCCGAAAATGCTCGAGCTCTCGGTCTATGACGGCATCCCGCATCTTTTGACGCCGGTCGTCACCGATCCGAAGAAGGCGGTGGTGGCGCTGAAATGGACCGTGCGCGAGATGGAGGACCGCTACCGCAAAATGTCGAAGGTCGGCGTCCGCAACATCGACGGTTTCAACGCGCGGGTGCAGCAGGCCGAGAAGAAGGGCGAAAAAATCTCGCGCACCGTGCAGACCGGCTTCGACCGGCAGACCGGCGAAGCGGTCTATGAGACGGAAAACCTCGATCTCGAGCCAATGCCCTACATCGTCGTCATCATCGACGAGATGGCCGATTTGATGATGGTCGCCGGCAAGGACATCGAAGGCGCGGTGCAGCGCCTGGCGCAGATGGCGCGCGCCGCCGGCATCCACGTCATCATGGCGACGCAGCGGCCGTCGGTCGACGTCATCACCGGCACGATCAAGGCCAACTTCCCGACCCGCATCTCCTTCCAGGTGACGTCGAAGATCGACAGCCGCACCATTCTGGGCGAGCAGGGCGCCGAACAGCTGCTCGGCATGGGCGACATGCTCTACATGGCCGGCGGCGGCCGCATCCAGCGCGTGCACGGTCCCTTCGTTTCCGATGACGAGGTCGAGAAGATCGTCGCGCATCTGAAGCTGCAGGGCGTGCCGGAATATCTCGATGCCATAACCGAGGATGACGACGAGGACGACGACGAGCCGTCGGGTAAGGGTGGCTCGGGCAGCGGCGGCGGCAATTTCGAGGATTCCGATGATCCCTACGACCAGGCGGTTGCGGTGGTGCTGCGTGACGGCAAGGCCTCGACCAGCTACATCCAGCGCCGGCTCGGCATCGGCTACAACCGCGCCGCCTCGATCATCGAGAAGATGGAGAAGGAAGGGATTGTCGGCCCGGCCAACCATGCCGGAAAACGCGAAATTCTGGTGCCGACGGAGGACGACAAGTTCTGATCCGCCCGCCAAGCCGACAGGATTTTCGCGGCTGCAACCTGACGGCAGCAACTTTGAACCTTCTGGCGCGTTTGCAACGACCAAGCGCTGTTCGGCCGCCAAACTTAAGCCCAACTGGGGGGCCAAACACTGCGACAACAGATGAACCAGACGAGAGTAACCGGCATGAAAAACTCTTCTTTCGCCACGATCAGCGATTTTGCCCGGACCCGCCGCCAACTGCTTGGCCTCGGGCTGGTCCTGGCCGGCGCCGCGGCCATCAATGTCGTGCCCGGGGTCCAGTTGCTGGCGTCGGCGCAAGCGGCGGTGCCAGCCACCGCGCAGAAGATCGCCGACCATTTTTCCTCGGTCAAATCGATGGCCGGCGAATTCGTGCAGTTCGGACCCAAGGGCGAGCAGACCGGCGGCAAGTTCTTCCTGGAACGGCCGGGCAAGATACGCTTCAACTATGATGGGACGTCGAATTTCCGGGTGATTTCCGACGGCAAGTCGGTGGTCATCCTGAACAAGCGGCTGAAAACGTCCGATCTCTACCCACTGTCGAAAACGCCGCTCAAGCTGCTGCTCGACACCAGGATCGACCTCTCCGGCGGCCGCGTCAAAAGCGTCAAGGAAGAAAACGACGTCACCACCATCCAACTCGCCGACAAATCGGTGTTCGGCAGTTCGAAGATCACCATGATGTTCGATCCGAAAACCTACGAATTGCGCCAATGGACGATCACCGACGCGCAAGGCAAGGACACGACGGTGATGATCTTCAACGTCAGGGAAGGCGTAAGCTTCGCCCCCGACACCTTTGCCATCGACTACACGGCCAACCGCGAACTGAACACCAAGTCGCGGTAGGATCTGCTGTTATTCAGGTGAGGCCGGCCTGCGAATGGCGGTTTCCTGCGCTTCCGGTACTCACGTACTTTAAGTAAGTACGCTCCGCTCCGGTTCTCGGAATCCACCATTCTCGACTCGGCCTGACCTGAATCTCAGCGAATCCTGGTGCCAGCCCGGGGGGGGGGGGGGGGGCGCGGGGGGGGGGGTTTTTGGGGGGGGGGGGGGGGTTTTTTTGGGGGGGGTTTTTAGTGGGGGGGCCCAAGGGGGGCCGGAGGGGGGGGCGCCAGACCAAAAAAAA
>NZ_JBVVQB010000044.1:0-33086 GCF_055811775.1 Mesorhizobium sp. WSM4844
GCGCCAACCTCCACTGTCGCAAGAGGAGGTCGCGCCCGATCGAACCGACCCCCTCTGCCCTGCCGGGCATCTCCCCCACGAGGGCCACGAGGGGGAGATCGGCTGTCATCGGCGCCTTCGCCAATCACCAGCGTTGCACGATGAGCGCCAAGGCCCGAACTGCCGACCTCCTCTTGTTGGAGGAGATGGCCATCGCGGGCAAACAAGCACCGACCGCCCACCACCGCTTCGCGCTTCTCCCGCCGGTTGGAATTGGCGCCGGCGGCAGGTCGACTGAGAACAACGCTGCCGGGCTCTAACTTTTATCCTTTTACCCGGCAGCATCTCGGAGTATGATTTAGTCTTCACTAAAATAAAGGTTTGAAAACGGAAAAACTTCCGTCTTTGGGCGGGGGCACCTATGGGAGGCTCGCATGCTTAGCGGTTTTGGCAAGGCCTGCGCAGTAATCCTTTTTTCAGGGAACTGCGCTTTCGCCCAATCGGATTTGATAGAACCAGAGGCTGGAACGTGGAAGACGTGGGTAATCACGTCTGGCGAGGACTTCCGAGTCCCGCCGCCGCCTGACGCCTCCGCCGCAGCAGCCGAATTGGCACAGATGCGGGATCTCTTGGCGCAAAAGGATCCGGCTGCCGCCGACAAAATCACCTTCTGGGACGCCGGCTCGCCTGGGTACCGATGGATCGATCTGGTCAACAATCGCCTTCTCGAAAACCAGCAGATTCCAAATGCGCACCGCGTTTACTCCTATTTGACGATGGCGATGTATGACGCCACCATTGCTGCCTGGGACGCGAAGTACTTCTACAATCGGCCGCGCCCGAGCGAGGCGGATGCGACACTGGCGACTGCGCTGCCGCCGCCGCGGAGTCCCTCCTATCCATCCGAGCATGCCGCAGCCGCCGGAGCTGCCGCGACCGTTCTTTCTTATTTCTTTCCCGAAGAGACATCGTCGTTCAAGGCAATGGCCGAAGAAGCGGCACAGTCGCGTGTCCTTGCCGGTGTCCAGTTCCCAAGCGATTCTTCCGCCGGCCTGGAGTTGGGGCGCAGGATCGCAGAGCAGGTGATTGCGCGGGCAAAGGCCGATGGCTCCGATGCGGCGTGGACCGGCACTGTTCCGACCGGGCCGTGCATGTGGGTCGGGAACAAACCCGCCAATGTAAACATGCCAAACTGGAAGCCGATCCTGCTGGCGGCATCCGATGAATTCAGGCCGCCGGCGCCGCCCGACTGCCAGTCCGCGGCCGTAAAGGCCGAGATGGACGCGGTCCGACAGTTTGAGCGAAAATTCCCTAGCAGCTACAAAGCGTTCTACTGGCAAAGCCCATCCGGCCTGTTCACCGACTGGTATGATTATGCCAGCAAGTGGATGTTCGAGGACAAGACGGATACGAACCCGCCGCGTGCCGCGCGGGCTTACGCGATGCTCGCAACGGTCCATTACGACGCCTTCATTGCAAGCAACGACGGGAAGTACGCCTATTGGTACCTGCGGCCCAACATGCTTGACGCGAGCATCACTCCCCTGTTCGCGGTGCCGGCCCATCCCAGTTATCCGTCGAACCACTCCGCGCTCTCGACTGCCCGATGCGAGGTCCTGGCGTACCTGTTTCCCGGCCATGCGGAGTTCATCCGCGCCGTTGGCAAAGAGGCGGGTGATTCCCGCGTCTGGGCCGGCATCCACTATGAGATGGACAACAAGGCCGGTGCCGCACTCGGCAAAGCGGTCGCGGAGAAATTCATCGAGCGGGCGAGAAAGGACGGAGCTGACTAGCGGAAGGAGAGGACACCTGCTCGACCCGTTCGAAACCTTCTTTGCCGATCGCCGGTCGAGGCCAAAGGGTAGAACGGAACTTTGTTCGCCACGTATCAGAAAGTTGCAGGCGCCACGCGCCTCCATCTTCTGACGCTTTGTGGACCTGAAACGCAACAGGGCTTCCAAGTTGCCGTTCCCCTGCGCCCCGATCCGCTTCGGAGTCGACTCGTGACATTGGCTGCGTCCGGCGCAAAACGTCAGCAGGTGGCGCAATCGAGGCGACCCGTGCTTTTAACCGCTCTGCACGCGGAAGAAGCCGTTGGAGGACTAGGTTGGGTGGAGCAGTCCCTCAATGCGATGAGCACGAATGACCGCGATGCGGACTAAGCAGACGAAGAATGGAGCCCGGCGCCCCTGCAATGGGCGCCGGCCTCACCACACTCGCACTCCGAACATCTCCGAAACGTGTTGCGGCCGAGCGCTACAAGAGCGATAATTAGTGCCCGAACGGAATGACGCAGACGGTTTCGCTTGCCGCGGGGCTGGTAGCGGCCCGGGACGGTCAAATCAGGGAATTCGCCATGCACAATGTCTCTCGGCGAAATGCCATTCGCTTCGTTCTGGCGGTCACAGCCGCCCTGTTTGCGATCTCGATGCCCTCTTTTGCCACGGAAGCGGTTCCGCTTGCGATCAAGGGTTATGACCCGGTTGCCTATTTCACCATCGGAAGCCCCACGCGCGGGCTGCCGGAGATCGAGTACGAATGGGATGAGCACCGCTACCTCTTCGCGAACGCCGAGCATCGCGAGCTTTTCAAGGCCGATCCTGTTCGCTACGCGCCAGAGTTCGGAAATTTTTGTGCAATGGCGCTGGCCCTGGGCGAGCTCGACGAGGCCAACCCGGAGAACTGGCTGATCAGCGACGGAAAGCTTTATATTTTCGGCAAACCGGCCCCGATGGGACCCGCGCTCTTCCAGCAGGACCTTGCTGCGAACATCGCGAAGGCCAACCAGAACCGCGCGCTACTTCAAGGACATTAGCGGTTCATTCTCTCGGCCGGTGGCAGGTCGCCTGTGACGGGGTAGAGGCGGGCCTTGCGGAATCCGTCGCGCAGATGTTCGAGATCGCCAGAGCTTAGAAACTTGGTTCCGAACTCCTGCGGGTCGAAGGTTGGGTCGATGCGGCGTATCATCGTCACGACACGCGCGGCGTCCTCCGCTCGATCGACTTGTGCATAGGCGGCCGCTAGCAGGATACGGCTGAAGTTCGCGCCTGCGGTTGTTCGAAGACTAAGTTCCGCCTGTTCGATCGCCGCGTCGTAACGCCGTTTCAGATAGTAGGCCAGGCTCAGCGCAAAGCGATCGATCGCATTGAGATCGGGGTCGATACGCTGCGCCTGCTCCAAGGCCTCGATCGCCGCATCCGTCTGTCCCAGCCACAACAGGATGGTGCCGCGCCCGGCGAGGCCGTGAGCATCGTTCGGATTGATCGCAATGGCGCGCTCGATCTCAACCTCTGCCTGGTTGTATCTCTGACGAAAGAGGTGGATGTGGCCGAGAGTGATGCGCGCGCGCACGTCGGAATCATCAAGGCTCAGCGCCTTGATTGCCAGTTCCTCGGCACGGCTCAGGAAGGCGGTTGGCGATTCCGCCCAGCCCATCGAGCTGGCAATGTGATAGGTTTCGGCAAGTGCCGCATATGCAGCAGCGTAGCTCGGGTCAAGCTCGATGGCGCGTCTGAGCAGGGCGCGCGCCTCCACATTGTTTGCATGCGTCGGGCTCTGCAATGCCGGCCTGGCGCGCAGCACGTAATCATAGGCTGCGAGATTTTCGGTTGGCTTCGCGAACACCCGATTTTGTTCGATCTGGGTCACGCGAATCGCTAGGACTCTGACGATGCGAGTGACAATGTTGTCCTGCAGCGCGAACACGTCCGCCAGCGCCTCCTCGAAGCGTGCAGACCAAATCACCCGTCCCTGCCTTGTGTCGACGAGTTGCGCGATGACCCGCACGCGGTCGCCGGTCTGGCGGACGCTGCCTTCGACCAGATAGCTGACGGCGAGACCGCGGCCGATCTCCTCCGGGCTTGCGGGCTTTCCCTTGTAGGGGAAAACAGCGTTCCACGACATCACGGTCAGCGCGGAGAACCGACCCAGTGCGTTGATGATATCCTGCGTCAATCCATCCGCGAAATACTGACGAGCCGAATCGTCGCTCTGGTTCAGGAACGGGAGAATGGCGATCGCGGGTTTCGTGCTGACTTCAGCACTTTTTGTGAATTGATCGCCAGAGCGCAGAATGCTGAGAAATTTCCACTCAGAGCCAAGACCGGCCCACAGCGCGCCTACAATAAGCAAAATCATCAGAGCCAGAGCGGCGAACAATCCCCGGCGCCAGCCGGCGGGCGCCGGAGCGGCCGTGGCGTCGAGCCGCACGCGAAAGGCGCGCACCGGCCGAGCGATGTTCTTGAGCTTCTGTTCGCCGATATCCTCAAAGGCAATGTCGAGCTTGCCTTGCACGTCTTCCTGCACGCGGCCCGAGACGCAGATGCCGCCAGGCTCCGCGAGCCCCTCCAAGCGAGCCGCCACGTTGACGCCATCCCCGAAAATGTCGTCATCCTCGATGATGATGTCGCCGACATTGATGCCGACGCGGAACTCGATACGTTGTCCTGCCGGCACCGCGACATTGCGTTCCGCCATGCCGCGCTGGATCTCGACGGCGCAGCGCACGGCCTCGACCACACTCGCGAACTCGATCAGCATCCCATCGCCGGTGGTCTTGACAATCCGCCCGCGGTGTTCGTTGATCTTTCGGTCGACCAGAGCACGCCGATGCGCCTTCAGCTGGGCGAGCGTACCTTCCTCGTCGTTGCCCATCAGCCGGCTGTAGCCGGAGATGTCGGCCGCTAGAATGGCCGTAAGTCGCCGCTCTACATGCTCGGTTGACAATCCGGCTCTCCCCCGTGCGCTTCGGCCACCTTTTTCCGATAGCTCTGGGCTAAGCACTACGGAACCTAGGGCTCCGTAGTGCTTAGCCCAAGGAGCCCCCAATCGAAGGCGAGCGTCGCGCTCACCGCTGGGGCGGTGGAACCGCGAACGCTATGACCTGCTCGGGCCACACCCTCACCGATCTTTTGGCCCGCAACCACATCGGATCGAAAATGGACCCCGGCCCACATGCGCGCGTCGGCCGCCTGCTTGGCCGTCACGCTCCATCAGCGCGGAGTAGCCCACCACATCGGCAGCAAGAATGGCAGCAAGCTTGCGATCCACGACGGCATTCTTTAAGACCACCTATGCCCGAGGAATGCACCATAGCAGAAGTCGGAGGCATTGTATCGCCGCAAGGCCCTTTGCTGTGCATGCACCGGAAGGTCTGGAATGGGCTCAATTGAGCCGTTCATCGCCTGCACCGCAGATGACCCTTGGGGTCGGTTTCGGACGATAAGCGAAGGTCCGCTCCCGAAAAGCGTCGGGAATGTCTGGAAATGGCGCAATCGAAGCGACCCGTGCTTTTAACCGCTCTGCACGCGGAAGAAGCCGTTGGAGGACTAGGTTGGGTGGAAACTTGCCGTATGCGCGCCTGTCGGAACGACGTGATTGCGGCAAGGAGCGGACGTCGCCCCGCCTATGCGGCTTGCTCACTCTAGCGTCGGGGCGGTCCGCAGACCGTTGAATCGAAATCGCTACGAAGCCCACGGGCAGACCTTAGCCTCCTGCGCTGAGCATTTCGATGATTGTTAAATCCAAAGAATCACCACAGGACGGTGGCCGTCGAGCGAGTTTTCAGCAGCCCATTTCCGCAGCCTATTAATGTGCAACTTGGGAAGCTGCCGACATCAATTCCTCGGGATTCAGCGCTCTGAAGGTATTGAGGCCATCCTCCAGAACTTCAGTGAAGTTCCAGCGTACGATGCCCGCCCGGTCGATTAGGAACTGACCGACAAGCTGCGCCTGGCTGGAAGCCATCGCCTGCTGATCGACTTCCGTAATCTCATATCCTTCCTTCTTGTTAAGAAATTCATTCATTGCCATGACGTTCATAGGCTCGGGCAACTCGCCCGGGAGATGGAACGGTATCGCCATGACCGTGTCCATCCCGACCTCGCGCAAGCCGAAAGCACGGTGCGAGGCTCGCTCCGGGTCGGATGCGGCGAGAAGATCGGGTGCCGGGTGGTAACGGAAATAGAGCCGCGCCCGCTCGACCGGCGTATTGACCACAGCCAGGCATTCGACGCCTTTCACACGCAGGGCCGGCTTGAGTTGCGCCATCGCCGCGACATGGCGCCGGCAGAACGGACAGTGCAGGCCTCGGAACAAACCGATCAACAACGGGCTACGGCCTCGAAAATCATCGAGCGCGATCTTGCCTTCGCGTGAGATCGCATTGAGCACAACATTCGGTGCCCGGTCGCCCGGCTGCAGCGGGCGGTCAACACTACTCGTGGACATGGACAACCTCCTCGCCCCGGGGCCAGTCAGGGAAAGCAGCACACCCAGCGTTTCGGAGGCGATCAAGTGCTGGAGCGAAAGCTTCCTGTGCCAAGGCAATAGCTTTCGACCTCTGCCATATTGCCGAGGTCGAGATTACGCGCGTTGCAAGCCCATCATAACACGAAAAAGCATCTGCGGGCGCCGCCAAATGTGGTGAATTACCTTACGCGAGCGCACTCCCGAATGCTCTTGCGCTGAAGGTCAGGTTCCCGACCTCGATTTGGAGGTTCAAGTCTGCAACGCCCAAGGTCGTCAACGGGTCGGTTCGAGCCATTGCGCGAAGGGCAGGTTTGGAGAAGCGCCGCGAATGACAGGTTATGGCGCACGTGGGCGGTTGGTGCGTTCCGACTTCAGATTGCCTGATGAGGCTCGGCAAGGGCCGGCCTGGGTGGTGAGTCGACGCTCCGCGCGAACTCACGGAATGGCCGGGATGCGTACAGAATGGATATTGACGATGAAACGTCAGAGCGAGTCGGAGCGCGCCCCGGGCCCGTTGTCACCGACAGCCTTATTGTTTGCCAAGTGGTGAACTGAATGCTATAGTTCACCACATGGAAAACTGTAGCTTCTCTTTGGACACTGCATTTCACGCGCTCGCGGACTCGACCAGAAGGGCGGTGATCAGTCGTTTGATGAAGGGGCCGGCCCCGGTCAAGGAACTCGCTGAACCCTTCGACATGGGTCTCCCTGCATTCCTGAAGCATCTACGCGTGCTTGAGGAAAGCGGGTTGATAGCGACCGAAAAGAGCGGCCGTGTTCGAACTTGCCGGATACGGCCCAAGCACTTGTCGGAAGCAGAGACATGGCTTTCTGAGCAACGTGCACTCTGGCAGGCAGGCGCCGATCGGCTTGTCACCTATGTGGAAAACCAAATGACAGAGGACGATGACGAATGACTGCCGTTAACAATGAGCTATCCATCTCGCGCCTCATCAATGCCGCGCCGAGCAAGGTCTGGAAGGCGTGGAGCAAGCCCGAACATCTGGCGAGGTGGTGGATACCCCATCCAATCGAGTGCAAGGTCG
This sequence comes from Mesorhizobium sp. WSM4844, assembly GCF_055811775.1. Taxonomy (NCBI): domain Bacteria; kingdom Pseudomonadati; phylum Pseudomonadota; class Alphaproteobacteria; order Hyphomicrobiales; family Phyllobacteriaceae; genus Mesorhizobium; species Mesorhizobium sp. WSM4844. The sequence continues at coordinate 7,275 of NZ_JBVVQB010000044.1, forward strand.
TCAAGTTGGATCTGCGCCCTGGAGGTGGCTTCGAGACGCGGATGCGCGAGGGCAACGGAGACTTCAAGCCCCATGTCGAAGCCTGTTTCCTCGACATTGTTCCTGAGCAGCGTCTGGTGTGGACGACGACTCTCGGCGAGGGCTGGCGGCCGACAGAACCCTGGCTGGCACTGACAGCGATCATCACATTTGCAGCCGAAGGTAACGGCACCCACTATTCAGCCCGCGTGATGCACAAGAACGCCGCCGACAGCCGCAAGCACGAAGAAATGGGCTTTCAGGAGGGTTGGGGCACAACGATCGACCAGTTGGCGGCCTTCGTGGAGCATCTGGAATAAATCTGTCCTGAAGACCGCAAAGTGCGACCCATCCCGGAAAGACCGAGACGGGGCTCAATCAAGTCATTCATTGCACTGTCGCGAATGACGGCAAGGGGTCGGCTCGAGCCATTGCGCGAAGGGCAGGTTTGGAGAAGCGCCGCGAATGACAGGTTATGGCGCAAGGCAGTCATTTACGAACAACCGCGTCGCCTGCTTGTCATCCCCTCTTGCCATCCCCACCACCTTCCCCTAATCTCCCTCTGAGAAAACCTTTTCCCAAATCACCTTGCATCTGCTGACCTCACCAGTCGGCGTCTCGCAGGGTGATTAGAGAAAACCTTTTCCCAACCAAGGAATTCGCCGCGCCCATGGTTTCCGACGCCTCGCCAGCGCCCGCCAAAAACCCGGTCACCCTCCGTGAGGTGGCCGCTACCGCCGGCGTAAGCGTGGCCACGGCATCAAAAGCCCTCAACGGGCAGGGGCGGATGACGGCCGAGACCCGCGAGCGTATTCGCGAGACGGCGCAGCGGCTCGGCTTTCGCCCGAACAGCCTGGCCCAAAGCCTGTTGCGTCGGCGTTCGTTTACCGTCGGCCTGTTGACCAACGATACCTATGGCCGTTTTTCGTTGCCGGTCATGTCGGGCATTTCGGATGCGCTGGTCGACAAGGGCGTCTCGGTGTTTTTGTGCAATGTCGAGGACGACCAGCGCCTCGGCCAACTGCATGTCGATGCCATGCTCGACAAGCGCGTCGACGGCATCATCGCAACCGGCAAGCGCATCGATCGCCACCTGCCGGTCGACTTGTCCAATCTCGGCGTTCCCGTGATCTACGCCTTCACCCAGCCCGATCCCGGTGCCATCGCCTTTGTCTCTGATGATGCCGGCGGTGCGCGCCTGGCGGTCGAGCATTTTTGGCGGCTTGGCCGGCGGCGCATCGCCCATGTCAGCGGGCCGGCGAGTTTTGCGGTGGTGCACGCGCGGGCACAGGCCTATCGTGACGTGCTGACCGAGAAAGGCTTGCCGGTCATGGAACCATTGCTCGGATCGTGGTCGGAGGCGTGGGGTCACGAGGCGGTGAAGATGCTTTTCGACGGTAAGCTGTCGAAGCGCGGGGGCGAAAAGCCTGATGCCGTGTTTTGCGGCAACGACCAGATCGCGCGCGGCGTCATCGACGCGCTGCGCGAGCGCGGGCTTGGCGTGCCGGGCGATGTCGGCGTCATCGGTTTCGACAACTGGCAGATCGTCGCCGAGGCAACCCGCCCGCCGCTGACCTCCGTCGACATGAACCTGGCGGCACTCGGGCGCGAGGCCGGCCTCACCTTGCTTTCGCTCGTCGGCGGCGAACCCGCCGAGCCGGGCATAAGAAAACTGCCGTGCCGGCTGGTGGTGCGTCAGTCATGCGGCCGTCCACCGGACGGCTGAGATTAAGACGCCGTGCGGGGAGCGCGGCCGCAGGAAAGAAACCATGAGGAGGAGAACCATGAGAACTATGATTGCCGGGCTCGCTATTGCCGCGAGCATCCTGAGCTTTCCGTCCGCCGCCGCCGAGACCGCGAACATCTGGGTTCGCGCCGACGGCTCGAACTTCATGCCGCGCATCGTCGATGCCTTCAACAAGGGACATGAGAACCAGATCAAGCTGGACATCATCCCCAATGCCGAGATCATCCCGAAATACGGCGCTGCCGCCGCCGGCGGCACGGCGCCCGATGCGCTGTCGCTCGATCTGATCTACACGCCGTCCTTCGCCGCCGCCGGCCAGCTGGAAGACATCACCGACTGGGCGAAATCGCTGCCTTATTTCAACAGCCTGTCGCCGGCGCACGTCAAAACCGGCACCTACAAGGACCGCATCTACGGGCTGCCTTTCTCCGCCGATAGCTCGGTGCTGATCTGGAACAAGAAACTGTTCAAGCAGGCCGGCCTCGACCCTGAAAAGGGGCCGACCAACTGGGCCGAGATCGAGGCCTATGCCGAAAAGGTCAACGCGCTTGGCGGCGATATCAAAGGCTTCTATTTCTCCGGCAATTGCGGCGGCTGCAACATCTTCACCTTCACGCCGCTGATCTGGGCCTCGGGCGGCGACATCCTCACCGAGGACGGCTCGAAGGCGACGCTCGACAGCCCGCAGCTGCGCGGCGCCATCGATCTTTATCGGTCGATGGTCAAGAAGGACCTGGTGCCGGCAGGCGCGCAGACCGATACCGGCTCCAACTTCTTTGCGGCGTTTGCCGCCGGCAATATCGGCATCTCGCCGTCCGGCGCCTTCGCCATCGGCGCGCTGAACACGCAATACCCGGACATCGACTACGGCGTCACCTTCCTGCCTGGCAAGGATGGCGGCTGGTCGTCCTTTGCCGGCGGCGACAATTTCGTCGTCACCAAGGGCACCACCAAAATCGCTGTCGTGAAGGAGTTCCTCGATTTCGCCTATTCGCTCGAGGGCCAGACCATCCTGGCGAAATACGGCAGCCTTCCGGTGCGCGGCGACATCGCCAACGAGGCGTTGAAAGACCTGGACCCGCGCTACAAGATCGCCGCCGAGGCCATGGCCAAGGGCCGCACGCCCTATTCGGTGGTGTTCAACGACCTGATCAACTCCGCCAACGGTCCGTGGAACCAGATGGTCAACGAGGTCTTCTTCGGCGAGGACGTCAATGGCGCCATCGCCAATGCGCAGGAAACCATGCAGTCGATCATCGATTCGGCGCCGCAGCAGTAAGCGCCGGCTTACCTCCCCCTTGAGGGGAGGTCGGACCGCAGGTCCGGGTGGGGTCGTCGCGGCAGTGCTCGACGTTCTCTTTGCGTCGGCGCGCGTCAGAGGCGACCCCACCCCCGGCCTTCGGCCGGACCCTCCCCTCAAGGGGGAGGGGGACGCAGCGCTAACAGCAAGGCTATCGCATTGAGAAAAGACCCCCTCATCCGGCCGCTTCGCGGCCACCTTCTCCCCGCTGGGGAGAAGAGGCTGGCGTCAACGCTGGCGACCTCCTCTCCACTCGGGGAGAGGTCGGATTGCCCCGAATTGCCCTTTGCAATTCGGTTGGCAATCCGGGTGAGGGGGTTTTTTGCCGTTGCCCTGAACCCAGTGAGCGGCCAGCCATGACCTCCATCGCAGCAACCTCCGCACCCACCCGCCGCAAACTGGTCGGCGCCGGCCGCCGGCAGTGGGTCGGCCTGCTCTATGTCGCGCCGGCCGTCGCGCTGGTCGTCGTCTTCTTCATCATTCCGCTTGGCATGACGGCGTGGATGTCGCTGCACAACTGGCCGCTGATGGGCGCGCACTCGTTCATTGGCCTCGACAATTACTGGGCGATCCTGCGCGATACCAGGTTCTGGAACGCGCTCAAATTCACCGGCTACTATACGGTGATCGTCACCATCGCGATCTTCGTCGTCGCCTTTCCGCTGGCACTGTTCATCGAAAGGCCGCGGCCGCTGACCGGCTTCTACCGGACGTCGTTCTTCATGCCGGCCGTCATCGGTTTTGCCTCGGCCAGCCTGCTGTGGTCGTGGCTGCTCAATGTCGATTCCGGCCTGTTCAGCCCGGCCGCCTTCGAGCTCGGCCTGACCGAAAGGAAGGTCAACCTGCTGGCGACGTTCCAGCCGGCGTTCTGGTCGATCATTGCCATGGTCGTCTGGAAGGTGGCGGGTTTTACCATGATCATCCTGATGACCGGCCTGCAATCGATCCCGCCGGATCTGCAGGAGGCGGCGATGATCGACGGGGCAGGGCCGCTGGCGCGGTTTCGCGCCATCACCCTGCCGCTGATGCGCCGCACGCTGGCGCTGGCGCTGATCCTGTCGGTTGCCGGCTCGGTGCTCGCCTTCGACCAGTTCTACATCATCCTGCGCGGCGGACCGCGCAACCAGACGCTGACCGCCGTCTACTGGATTTTCAACCAGTCGTTCGTGTCGTTCAAGCTCGGCTACGGCGCCGCCCTGTCGATGGTCCTGCTGGTCATCCTGGTCGCTCTCAGCCTGATCCAGCTGCGGCTGCTGCGCCAACCGGAGGGCGTTGACTGATGGCGCAGGCAAGGAGCCGCAAACGCCGCATCGGCATGCAGATCGCCGAGCACGCGACGGGCATCGTCGCCTCGCTGCTGTTCCTGGCGCCGATCTTCTGGACCGTGCTTTCGGCCTTCAAGCCGGCAAAGGAATCGCGCCAGCCGCCGCTGCCGCCCTGGCCGACGACGGGTTTTTCGGTCGAGAATTATGCCACGCTCAACACCTTCGGCGACGGTCTCTGGCTGCCGGCGCAAAACAGCATCTATGTCTCGGTCATGACCGTGGTTTTGTCGGTGATCGTCAGCGTGCTGGCCGGCTACGGTTTTTCGCGCTTCCGCTTTCCGCTGAAGAACCTGCTCTTCGTCCTCATCCTGTCGACGATCATGATCCCGTTCCAGTCGATCCTGACGCCGATCTTCCTGGTGCTCACCAAGATCGGCCTGCACAACACGCTGACCGGGCTGGTCTGCGTCTATGTCACGCTGCAGCTGCCGTTCTCGATCTTCATGATGCGCAACGCCTTCGACGCGGTGCCGCGCGAGATCGAGGAGGCGGCGCGCATGGACGGCGCCAACAATGTCACCATGCTGCTGCGGGTGATGCTGCCGCTGGTCTGGCCGGGCATCGTCACCATCGCGCTGTTCGCGTTCCTCGGCGCCTGGAACGAGTTTCTGGCGGCGCTGGTGCTGATGACCGACCAGTCCAAATTCACGCTGCCGATCATGATGACGGCGCTGCAGTCGGGCCGCTTCGGCGCCATCGACTGGGGCGCGGTGCAGGCCGGCGTCACCGTGATGATGGTGCCATGCCTGGTGCTGTTCCTGCTGCTGCAGCGCTTCTACATCCGCGGCCTCATGGCAGGGGCCGTGAAGTGACCAATCGAACCGAACCGGAGTAAATTGATGACCGCATCGCAATCCGCCAAGCCGGCTGCCGAACTGGACAAGCCGAAACGCGCCTTTCGCCCGCTGCCGGTGCCCCAGGTCGATGTGCGCGGCTTCTGGGGTGACCGTGCCGATGCCGTCGCCACCACGACCGCCAGCATCCTCTATGACCGCTGCGTCGAGGCGCGCATGCTCGAGCAGATCGATCCGGACCGGCCATCGCCGGGCGTCGTCATTCCGTTCCACTCCCCCTCGCCGGACGAGGCCGCCACCCCCGGCAACGAATTCACCGGCTCGACCGTCACGACCCAGATGTTCTGGGACTCTGACTGGGGCAAGACCATCGAGACCGCCGCCTATTCGCTGTACCGCCGCCGCAACGACGCGCTGGAGAAGAAGATCGACGCCGTCATCGACATGTACGGCAGACTGCAGCAGCCGGACGGCTATCTGTCGAGCTGGTACCAGCGCATCCAGCCCGGCCTGCGCTGGACCAATCTGCGCGACTGCCACGAGCTCTACTGCGCCGGCCATCTGATCGAAGGCGCGGTCGCCTACTACCAGGCGACGGGAAAACGCAAGCTGCTCGACATCATGTGCCGCTATGCCGACCATATTGCCGAGACCTTCGGCCCCGAGCCCGGCAAGAAGAAAGGCTATTGCGGCCACGAGGAGATCGAGCTGGCGCTGGTCAAGCTCGCGCGGGTCACCGGCGAGCAGAAGTACATGGACCTGGCCAAATACTTCATCGACCAGCGCGGCCTTGAGCCGCATTATTTCGACGAGGAGGCGCGTGCCCGCGGCGCCGACCCAAAGGCCTATCATTTCAAGACCTACGAATACAGCCAGTCGCACCAGCCGGTGCGCGAGCAGGACAAGGTCGTCGGCCATGCGGTGCGGGCGATGTATCTCTATTCCGGGATGGCCGATATCGCGACCGAATATGGCGACGACACGCTGCGGGCGGCGCTCGACCGGCTGTGGGACGACCTCACCACCAAGAACCTCTACATCACCGGCGGCCTCGGACCGTCGTCGCACAATGAGGGCTTTACATCAGACTACGACCTGCCCAACGAAACCGCCTATGCCGAGACCTGCGCTTCGGTCGGACTGGTGTTCTGGGCGAGCCGCATGCTCGGCATGGGCCCCAATGGGCGTTACGCCGACATGATGGAGCGGGCGCTCTACAACGGCTCGATTTCGGGCCTGTCGCTCGACGGCTCACTGTTCTTCTATGAAAATCCGCTGGAAAGCCGGGGCAAGCACAACCGCTGGAAATGGCATCGCTGCCCGTGCTGCCCACCCAATATCGGCCGCATGGTCGCCTCGATCGGCAGCTATTTCTACGGCCTGTCCGACGATGCCTTCGCCGTCCATCTCTATGGAAACAGCACGGCTCGTTTCGATATCGCAGGAACGCAAATAGAGCTGCGCCAGACCAGCAACTATCCATGGGATGGCGCGGTCTCGATCACGATCGAGCCCGAGGCGCAGACGACATTTACCTTGCACCTGCGCCTGCCGGCCTGGTGCCGCAAGGCGGCGCTCAAGGTGAACGGGGAGGCGGTCGATCTGCAGGCGATCACCAGCGACGGCTATGCCGCGATCCGGCGCGAATGGCGCAAGGGCGACCAGGTCGAGCTCGACCTCGAAATGGCCATCGACCGGTTCTATGCCAACCCGCAGGTGCGACAGGATATCGGCCGCGTCGCGCTTGCCCGCGGCCCGCTGATCTATTGCGTCGAAGAGACCGACAATGCCGGCCAGCTGCACCGCATCGCCTTGCCACGGACGGCACAGATCGAGGCGCATCAGCAGCCGAACCTTTTGGGCGGCGTCGTGACGCTTTCGGCTGTTGCCAGGAAAGAGACGTTTGAAGACTGGGACAACGGCCTCTACCGCCCCGAACCACCGGCGGTTGAAGAGTCAAAAATCACCGCCGTGCCGTATTTTGCCTGGGACAACCGCGGTCCCGGCGAGATGCTGGTCTGGCTGAGAGACTCGTGATCCGGGGATGAAGATGATGCCGCCGACGACAGGGATGTCTTGAATTTGCCCCGGCGGCGCTAATTTAGAGGGGAGAGTGGCGCCAGCCACTCGAATGGGTGGAGGCAGAGTTGGCGCTCGAAGATGTCGCGCGTCCGAGCGCTGGTGCTCGCGCCATGGTCATGACCGTCGCGGCGGTGCCGTTGCTGTTCGTGATCAGCGGACTGGCCATCCGCTATGCGGCTTTTGCTTCGGTGTCGGAGGAGACAGGTTTCGCGGCTTATGCCCGTGCGCTGTGCCGGTGGGATTGCGCCTGGTACATTGGCATCAGCGAACAGGGCTATGAGCGTTTTCCCATTCCAAACCACAGCAATGTCGGTCGCTGGAGCTTCTTCCCGCTCTATCCGATGCTGGTGGCGGCGATCCGGTCAGTTTTCCCTTTCCCTACGATACTGATCGCGACGATCACCTCGATTGCGTGCAGCTACGCCGCCTGTCTGGTGGCGTGGCCGCTGCTCGAGAAGAACATGCCTGCCTATATACTGTATTGCGCGTTTTTGCTCAGCGGGCCGTTCTCGTTTCACTTCACGACCTTCCTAAGCGAACCGCTTTTCGTGCTGCTGACCTCGTGCGTCTTTCTGGCGCTCAAGCGCTCCAGCTATCTCGCCGCGGGCGTTTCATCCGCGCTGCTGTCGGCGACCAGGCTGGTCGGAGTCTTCGTCGTCTTTGCAACCGTCATTCAAATGTTCAGCGAGCATCGCCGGCAGGGCGGATCGGCGCTGTCTTTCCCACGCTGGCTGCTTGGCCGACCGGATCTGCTGGTCGCTGTCCTTATCTCGCCGGCCGGTTTGTTCGCTTACATCCTGTTCCTGTACCTCACCGTCGGAGACGGCTTTGCATTCCTGCATATCCAGCGCGCCTTTGGACGGGTGGCCGGCAATCCACTGGTCTTCCTATGGGACGGGCTCTCAAATGTTCCGAAGACGGGCTGGCTGCCTACGTCGCCGCAATGGAGTGCGCTCGCCGCGATCGCCGGACTGGCGCTGTCGGCCGTCCTGGCGGTACGCAGGCAATATGGCGCGGCACTGTTCTGCGCGCTCTGCATCATCCTGCCGCTGATCACCAACCTGGCCTCGATGGTCAGATACGTCATTGGGCTTGCGCCCCTGACAATTCTGCTCGCCATCCTGTTGTCGGCGCCGAAGCTGATGTGGTTGGCGGCTTTGGTTCTCTTCCTTGGCGCCTGTTATTTCACGACTGTGGCGTGGATCGGAGGCTACCTTGCCCTGGTCTGACGATCCGGCCCGGTATCGGCGCGCCGCCTGGCTCGGCGGCTATGCGCTCGCGGCGGTTCTGGCCGGGGCCGAGATCGTCATCCTTGCGCTTGCTCTCAATCCGGACGTCAACGCCGACTATCGCGCCTACTACATCGATCGGACGACGACCTGCCTCAATCGCGATGCGACCGGCAGCTACACACTTGGCCAGACGGTGTCGTTCCGGAGCGACGGCGCCAAACGGGCAGCCAGCATAAAGGTCTGCGGCTGGTCGGGGTCGGCAGGCGACGGCACCCATTCGCTAGGCGAGACCTCGCGGCTTCGCGTGAAGATACCGCCGCTCCGCGACAGCCTGATGGCCACGCTGGAAATGGCCGCCGTCATTCGTCCACCGCAGATCACGCAAAGGGTGGTGATCTCGGTGAACGGTGTTCGGGTGCATGCGGAGACGCTGTCTGGCAAAGAACCACGAACGGTCTCGTTCGTCGTTCCACCGGCGGCTCTCGGCAAGGCCGATACACTCGAAATCGCCTTCGACTATCTCGACGGCATTCCGCCGACTCCGGCCGCCAGCAACATCTACAAGCGCTCCATCAAGCTGGTGTCGTTGCGGCTGGATGCGATTTGAGATCACGCTCAACGACCTGCAGCCCATGCGTATCATGACGCGCGAGCATTACCGTGCGCTGGTGACCGGCACAGGGCCGCACGGTACCAACCGCGCCTGGTTGTGTCTTAGCGAAAGGTCTCCGGCCCGGGGCGCGCCATGGCCTGCTCGCGCGGCGTTTTGTCTGCGGCCGCCATGATCAAGCTGGCAAAGCGGGTGAGATCCACATTGCCGCCACTGACGATGACACCGATGCGCTGGCCGCGCAGGCTTTGCGATTCCCTGCGAACCGCCGCCGCTGCAAGGCAGCCGGTGGGTTCGACCACGATTTTCATGCGCTCGGCGAAAAAATGCATCATTTCGACCAGCGCGTCGTCGCTGACCGTGGTGATAGCGGCAACCTTGTCGCGGATGACAGGAAAATTATGCGCGCCCAGATGGGTGACGACCGCGCCATCGGCGATGGATTTCGGCACTTCGATGGTGACGACCTCACCCCGCGCGAGCGATTGCTGACCATCATTGCCGGCCTCCGGTTCAACCCCGACGACCCTGCAGGCGGGCGCGCATTCCGCTGCCGCCAGTGCGGCGCCGGCGAGCAGGCCGCCACCACCAAGGCAGACATAAAGGGCATCGAGCGAGCCGGCCTCCTGGATAAGTTCAAGTGTCGCCGTGCCTTGCCCGGCAATCACATCGGGGTGGTCATAGGGTGGAATGAGGGCGGCTCCCCGCTCGGCGGCGATCCTGCCGCCAATCTCTTCGCGGTTCTCGCTGTAGCGGTCGTAGAATATCACTTCGGCGCCATAGCCGCGGGTGGCACGCACCTTCAGCTCGGGCGCATCCCTGGGCATGATGATGACTGCCTTCACGCCCTTGATCGCGGCCGCATAGGCCAGCGCCTGCGCATGATTGCCCGAAGAATAGGCCACCACTCCGCGCGCCCGCACCGAAATATCCAAGGCCAGAAGCGCGTTCATGGCGCCGCGGAACTTGAACGCGCCGCCACGCTGGAAGTTCTCGCACTTGAAGAACACCTCGGCGCCGGTCAGCTGGTTGAAAGTGCGCGAGGTCAGCACCGGCGTCCGGTGGGCCAATCCGGCGAGGCGCGCCGCGGCGGTCAGAACATCGTCGAATGTCGGGATATTGAGGGGCATTGCTGGTCGCCTTCTACGCTTGCCGGTGGTGGGCCGGCCGATGGTGGGCTTGCTTGTCTGCGAGGATACGTGTTTGCGCGAACCGGCGATCGCATTCGATGGGAAGGTTGGCGCAACATTCGCCCGAATGGCGGGCGACAAACCGTAGGAAATGCCGCTGGTTAGCCAACACCGCTGTCTTCCCCTGAGAACCGCTGGCTAGAATGAGGGAAAGCCGGGGAGATGTCATGTCCGTCACCGCAGACGAGTCGCAGCTGCTGCTGCTTGCAGGCGATCAGGTCGCGCCGCTGTTGGAGCCGGATGCCGTCCTCGATGCGGTGCGGCGGTCCTTCGAGCTTCACAGTGCGCGCGAAGGCAGGGTCTTTCCGCTTGTGCGCGAGAAGCTGCATACCGGCGGCATTTTCGGTATCAAGTCGGGCGACGTGCCGAAAGCCGATCTTCTGGGCTTCAAGGCAGCGGGCTTCTGGCCAGCCAACCGCGAGGCCGGCAAGGAGCCGCATCAGGCGACCATCGTGCTTTTCGACCCGCACACCGGGCGTCCCTTGTGCATAATCGACGGGAACGCCATCACCACCTTGCGCACAGGGGCGGCTGGCGCCATTGGCCTGACCCTGCTGGCCCGCCCCCAAAGCCGGTCGATCTGCATTTTCGGCACCGGCACCCAGGGCCGGATCCAGCTGCGCCTGGCTCTGCGTGCGATGCCCGGTCTGGATACCATCCATTACCTGACGGCGGACGGCCGCCCCGACGCGGCGTTCGAGGCGGCATTCGAGGATTTCGCGCCGGCCCATTCGAACCAAGCCGCCAAAGCTGTCGGCTCGAGCGATATCATTATCACCGCGACCCCCGGCAGCGGGCCGCTGTTTCCGCCAGAAGCGGTGCGGCCCGGCACGCACATCAACGCCGTGGGTGCCGATACGCAAGGCAAGCGGGAACTGCCCGACGGCCTGCTTCGCCGGGTACGGCTCTTTGCCGACGACTGCGAGCAATCGGCCGCTGTCGGCGAAGGCCAGTGGGACACCGGCTGCCGGGCGACCGAAATCGGCGACCTTCTGACCGGAAAAATTCCGTTCACGCGCGATGCCGCCGACATCACGGTCTTCGATATGACCGGGCTCGCGCTGCAGGATCTGACGGTCGCGAATATGCTCTGGCGACAGGCCAGGAGCCGGGGCACGGGAACGCGCGTGCCATGGCGCTGGTAACGCGGGAGAAACAGGCAATGACGACCAAGACCATCCATTTGTTCAACGCGCAGAGCGGCATATTCGCCGCCATTTTGCTACAGGACGAGGTCGATGTGGCGCCTTTCGGCGAGACCCCGAAGATCGGCCATCTCGTTCGCATCGGACCAAATGCTCCTGCTCTCGATCATCTGGATATCGCCATCGGCGACGCGGTCGCCGAAAAACAGGAACGATAGGTCGGGGTCGCACCGTTTGGATGTCCAGACCAACTCGTCGGCGTCGGGGCGACTCTGGTGGATGGCCAGGGCCCATTGACCAGTGATGGGAGTCAGCGATTTGCATGACGATGGTATGTTGGACGTAGCGCCAAGGCCGGAATAATCTCGCCCGATGCCGCATCAGCCTGTCGCTCCGACCAAACGTCGTTTCGCCCGCTCGATGCGGCGCGAGCCAACAGAGGCGGAGGACCGCCTGTGGCACGAACTGCGCGGACGCAGGCTCGATCGCATCAAATTCCGGCGTCAGGCTCCCATCGGCAAATTCATCGCCGATTTCGTTTGCGTCGAGGCCAGGCTGATCGTCGAGATCGACGGCAGCCAGCATGCCGATTCGAACCACGATCGGGAGCGAGACGCCGAATTGAAGGCGAGGGGCTTTCGTGTGCTGCGCTTTTGGAACGACGACGTGCTGCGGGATTTGAACGCCGTCTGCGACACCATCATCGCTTATGTCCGCGATGAGAGTTTGCAGCCGTGGCGGTAATGGCGCGGTCTTGCCTTCTCCCCCTGTGGGAGAAGGTGGATTGGCGCGCAGCGCCAAGACGGAAGAGGGGTGTTGGACGGAGCGCCGTCCGTGCCAAGATGGAGCACCCCTCATCCGGCCGCTTCGTGGCCACCTTCTCCCACAAGGGGAGAAGGGAAAGCGCGGCATTCCGCGCCTTGGCCAAGCCGCATACTGGGTCGGTATCTTTCCGAGCTCGAGCGGGGCGAAGCGGCTGCGACGCCCGAGGCCCGGATTGAAGGCGTTTGCCGCGAACTGGCGGTCGTGGACGCGGTGAAGCTGTGTGCCTGAAGCGCGCCTGTATGTATTGGATGCCGGAAGAGGGTGCGGCGGCGGCGACCGCATCGGCGAGAGCGGTCGTCAAACGGTCCAGATCGCGCCTGAGCCCGTAGGTAACGATCGCTCAGCGCCCTTTGCTGTCGCCAGCGGTCGATCGCATCAGAAGGCGCCGACTTCAATTTTGGATCTGTCCGCGAAGCGTGACAGGCGGAATGGCGTCGGATCGACGCTTGCCGCGTCACCGGCGACCAGATCCGCCGCCAGATGGCCAATGCCGGGGCCGGCGCCGAAGCCGTGTCCGGAACAGCCTGCGGCGACGAACGCTCCGCCGATGCTGTCCACCGCCGAAATCACCGGCACTGCGTCCGGTGTGAAGTCGATATACCCGCCCCAGGAAGACACGATGCCGGCATCGGCAATGGCGGGGAACAGGGCCTTTATCTGCGTCATGATGCTTGCCGCCATCCGCTTGTCTGGAGCGGGATCGAGGACGCGGATGCGCTCAAACGGGGTCGGCCTGTCGAGACGCCAGCGACCGAGTGTTTCCGGGCCTGCGAAGAACGAGCGGCCTATGCCGATCTCGACGGCCTTCAGCCGTTTGATGAACATCGGCAGAAACGGGCGGGCATAGCGGATTCCCTGCGGCGTGATCTCGAGCGTCGCCCTGCCGCTGGCGGCTATCGTGTAGCTGCCATCGATCCGGCGCGTCAGGGCACCGTCAGAGGTAAAGATTGCCCCGCCAAGATCCGGTGCAGGACCGGTCCGCAAGGTGGTCTGACGGACGCTGGCCTGCGGCAGCGAAACCGCATGCATGCGCAGGAAAGCAGAAGCCCAGGCGCCGGCGGCGCATAGCACCGCGCTGGTGCGGATCAGGCCTTTCTCGGTGACGACGCCGCTCACTTGCCCATTGGTGATATCCAGGCCGCGTGCCGCGCAGTTCTGATGAATGGTCGCGCCACGCTTGCGGGCGCCCTCGGCGATCCGCGGGGCGGCCAGCCAGGGCTCGGCCTTGCCATCGTCTGCCGCGTGGACGCCGCCCAGCCATTTGCGGCCGCCAGCCGCGGGAACGGCGGCAGTGGCCTCCTCGGCCGTAAGCATCCGCGTCTTGACGTCGAACCGCCGTGCAACCGCGCGCCACTTGTCCCATTCGGCGAGCTGCTTTGGATCGTCCGTCGCATAGATGAGCCCGCAACGGCGGAAGCCAAGGTCGTGCCCGATCTCTTCGGTCAGCTCTTGCCACAGCCGCAGCGCCAGATTGGCAAGCGGCAATTCACGTGCATCGCGGTTCTGCCGGCGGCACCAGCCCCAGTTCCGGCTCGACTGTTCGCAGCCGACATAGCCCTTTTCGATCAGCGCCACCGACAGGCCGCGCCGCGCCAGGCAATAGGCCGCGCTGGCGCCGACAATCCCGCCGCCGATCACCACGACGTCCGCTGACCTGGGCAGCGTTTCATCGCTGCTGATGTGGTGGATTAAAGGGGACATGGCGGCCTCGGTAATCAATGATAGCTCGCAGTATCGGCGACCGGCGCCGTAGAATGCACTGACTGCAGCGGCATTTTGGCATTTTGCACCGAATCTCGCCGGCATTCGGCGAGTGGCGCGGAAGAGGCGGTTCTATCGTCCTGTCAGTCTTCCCACTCCAACAGTCCTGGTGCTCATGAACACCCAGTCCGTCACATTCGAACCTTTTGAAGCGCACCATCTTGAGGAAGCGACGGACCTGTCGCGAGCGGCCGGCTGGCCGCACCGGAAGGAAGACTGGGCCATGATCTGGTCCCTGAGCGAAGGTCAGGTCGCGTTGGATGGCGGCAGGGTGGTGGGAACCGCCTTCATGACCCCTTTCGGAAGAACCTGCGCAACTCTCAACACCATCATCGTCGCTGAGGCAATGCGTGGTCGCGGGCTGGGACGGCGGCTGACCACCACCGCGCTCGAGCAGGCCGGCGACCGCGAGTGCCGCCTTACCGCCACGGCCGACGGACTGCCTCTTTATGAAAAGCTGGGTTTTGTCGCGACGCACGATGTTCGGCAGCACCAGGGCACCGTCGGGCAGATCGGTGCGCCTCCGGCCGTGGAATGGATCGGGTCCGAGCACCTTCCGACACTCACCGTGCTCGATCGCGCCGCCTTCGGTGCGGATCGCGCCGCGCTCATGAACGCCTTGGCAGGCGAGGGACGGTTTGCGGCCATCACCAACGAGGACGGCATCGCGGCCTTCGCGGCCGTGAGGGCATTTGGCAGGGGCGAGGTCGTTGGACCGGTCGTGGCAGAGGATCGCGATCAGGCGAGAGCCCTGATCGCGTTCATTCTCTCCGGAATGCAGGGCCGCTTCGTGCGCATCGACATCCCTGAAGACGCCGGCCTTTCACCCTGGCTCGAAGGACTGGGGCTCGCCCATGTGGGCGGGCCGGTTGCCATGCTTCGGGGCGCAAGCAATATCCCGGGTTCCACGAACCCACGCATCTTTGCCCTGGCCAGCCAGGCCCTCGGCTGAGGCCAACTCAGAAGACCATGGATCAGGTGGAGCGGTCGCCGTGCTCGCCGGGTCCTCGCTGCGCAAAAACCCATCGGTCGAGCATGAGAAGATTGACCGCCGGAACAAGCAGGCATGTAACCACAATGGCAATGATCGGCGGCAGGCCGAGTTTCGCCGTCAAAAGCGCCGGCGCCGCGTAAGCCACGGCAAAGCCTGTCGCCGTCAGCAGGAGAAAACGCGCAGCTTCCGATCGATGCGATCCATTCGACATGAAGGTTACCGATTTATGGGCGAAATATGAAAACACGGCAGCCGCCGCGTAGGCCGCGAGCGACGCCTGGACCGGCGAAAGGCCGATACATTTCGATTCGACCAAACCGATAGCCAGGGCAGCATACAGGATTGTCGCGGCGATGCCGACCAACCCGAAGCGCGCCAGCAGCTTCAGCCCGGCACCGGCAGTCGAACGGTCCTCAGACATGCGCGCTGCACGCATACTGGGCCCCGAGCGGCAGAGGCGCGAGCAGGCGCTCGAGTCGTCTGGCGAAGGACCTGGCCGACGGCAGCAGCAGGAAGTGCTCGGATCGGATATCCTGAAAACCCGTCTCCTGAAAAAGCAACCTTGCTTTGGCGGCGTTGAGCAGGACCGCTTCCTGGTCGAACGGACACCGCAACACCGCAAGACGCGTCAGCGGATTAAAGGGGTTGTGCTCGATGATGCAGGCGACGCCGCCCGGCCGCACGACGCGCCGCATTTCCTGGAAGAAGTCGAGCCAGGAGGCGGGCGGAACGTGATGGACGACGCAACTGGCGAAAGCCAGATCGAACGCGCCGTCGCCATAAGGCAGGCGCGGCGTCGTGCAGGCCCTGTAGGTCACACACGGATTGTCCTGGCAGGCTCGCAGAATCGATTGTTCCGAGACGTCGCAGCCATCCAGGCTCTCGAACGCGCCTTCGAGATAAGGGTGGAGCGACCCGACGCCGCAGCCGATATCCAGCGCCCGCACCCCGCCCTGTCGAAGCCCACGCTCGACAACGAGACGCCGCAGCAGGTCGGCCTTGGCGATCAGAAAAAAGTCGTGCCCGAGTCCGGAAAACCGGATGGATCCTGCGACCGCCTCGCCATAGTTCGATTTATAGCTGTCGAAGAGTTCGGCCATCAGCCGAGGCTCCGTTCCTGGGTTTTCGAAACGGTCGACGGCTCTCACTGGCGGCACGCATCGCCTTGTCGAAGCCGGCGACCCGATCGATCACGTAAAGCGGACGGCGTTTCACCTCGGCGTGGATGCCGCCGACATAGAGCCCGACCACGCCGGTCATGAAAAGATTGATGCCGCAAAGCAGCGACACGATCACCACGGTGGATGTCCAGCCGGCAATGATGCCGGTTTCAAAAATCCAGGCGAAGATGGCGTAAATGCCGAACAACACCGCAAGCGCGGAGATCGCCAATCCGCCCCACAGCGCCATGCGCAGCGGCTTCTCGGAGAAGCTGACGATGCCGTGAACGGCAAGGTGCATCATCTTCCAGAATGGGTATTTGGTCTGGCCAAGGGTCCGCGCCGGGCGTTCGAAAGGCACCGCTGTCTGCTTGAACCCCATCCAGGCGAACATGCCCCTGACGAAACGGTCGTGTTCGGGCATTTGCTTGAAGGTTTCCAGAGCCTTGCGCCCGACCAGGCGAAAATCGCCGACGTCGCGGGGGATGTCGACCGACGTCATCTTCTCCAGCAGGCGGTAGAAGAGACTCGCCGTCAGGCGCTTGAACCAGGATTCGCCCTCACGCTTGACACGGCGGGCATAGACGATCTCGAAGCCTTCCTGCCACTTCGCCACCAGATCGAGGACCACCTCCGGCGGGTCTTGCAGGTCGGCATCCATGACGATGACGGCATCACCCGCAGCCGCATCCATGCCGGCCGTGATCGCGACCTGATGGCCGAAATTGCGGGAAAGCTCGATCAGCCGGAAGCGCGGCTCGACGGCGACGACGTTGCGAAGGTATTCGACGCTCCCATCGAGGCTGCCGTCATCGACGAAGATCGCCTCAGTCTCACCGTCCAGCCGGCCGATCAGCGAACTGATCCGCTCGATCAGTCGCGGCAGGACCTGTTCTTCATTGTATATGGGAAGGACCAGCGAGTACCGCGGCGGCGACACGTTCACCGCAGTCCTGATGCTTTGGATCACAGGGTCTCGCATGCCGTTGAAAATGGAACGCAAGCTACAAAGTTCCAAGGACACACAAGAAATCGCTAAATTTAGCGGTTTCGAGCAGGTGGCGATCATACGTGGAAGGACAAAGGCGTTACCGCAGTCGAACGTCCACTTGTGGTCGGAGCACGGCGTCAATGGGCTATCGGCCGGTCCCAAACCGCCGCGAAGCAACCTGTGAGGACCCGCTTCGATCATGCCGCCCAAAACGGGTGTCTGCTGGCCGATCTACCCCGCTTGCCACTTCTGCCATTGCACAAGCCACATCAGAACAATAGATGGTGCGGAGCGGCCGCCCCTTATGTCAGGCGGGAAAACAGGACTATGCGCATGACCGATACGCTGGACTCAGCGAAATTGACCGACCGGGTCGCGGCCCTGGTCGAGGCTGCCAAACGGGCCGGCGCCGACGCCGCCGACGCGGTTGCGGTGCGCGGCCGTTCGACCGGCGTGTCGGTGCGGCTTGGCAAGGTCGAGGGCACGGAGGCGTCCGAGAGCGAGGATGTCTCGCTGCGCGTCTTCGTCGGCAAGCGGGTGGCGAGCGTCTCGGCAACCGCTGCCTCCGACCCGAAAGCGCTAGCCGAGCGCGCCGTGGCGATGGCGAAAGTCTCGCCGGAAGATCCCTACCAGGGCCTCGCCGATCCGGCCTTGCTGGTCAAGAAGCCGCGCGACCTCGATCTGTTCGATCCGACGGAAGTCTCGGCCGACCAATTGAAGGAAGCGGCGCTGGCCGCGGAAGCGGCGGCCCTTGCCGTCAAGGGCGTTACCAATTCGGCCGGCAGCGGCGCCAGCGCCGGGCTTGGCGGGCTGGTGCTCGCCACCTCGCACGGCTTTGTCGGCCACTATGTCGCCTCGCGCTTTTCGCGCTCGACCAGCGTCATCGCCGGCGAGGGCACCGGCATGGAGCGCGATTATGAATTCTCCTCGCGCCAGCATTTCTCCGATCTCGACGCGCCCGAGGACATCGGCCGCAAGGCCGGCGAACGCGCGGCGCGGCGCATCGGCGCGCGCAAGGCGGCGACCGGGCCGGTCGATGTGGTGTTCGACCCGCGCGTCGCCCGCGGCATCGCCGGCCATCTCGCCGGCGCCATCAATGGCGCCTCCGTCGCGCGCAAGACCAGCTTTCTGCGCGACATGATGGGCAAGCAGGTGGCGGCGGCCGCGATCACCGTCACCGACCAGCCGCTCCGGCTCCGTGGCCAGGCGTCGCGTCCGTTCGACGGCGAAGGCATCGAGGGCGAAAAGCTGCTCATGGTCGAGAAGGGCGTTTTGAACCACTGGTTCCTGTCGACCTCAGTCGCGCGGGAATTGGGGCTGACCACCAACGGGCGCGGCTCGCGCAACGGCTCCTCCGTCTCGCCGTCATCGACCAATCTTGCCATCGAGCCGGGCGAGCGGACGCCCGAGGACCTCATCAAGTCGCTCAAATCAGGCTTTTACGTCACCGAGGTGTTCGGCCAGGGCGTCGACATGGTGACTGGCGAGTACAGTCGCGGCGCTTCCGGCTTCTGGATCGAGAATGGCGAACTCGCCTATCCGGTTGCGGAAGTGACCATCGCCTCGAACCTGAAGACGATGTTCCTCAACATGGTTCCGGCGAGCGATCTCGATCGCAATTTCGGCACCGCCGCACCAACGCTGCTGATCGAAGGCATGACCCTTGCCGGAGCTTGACCAGGTCGCCTCCGCCGCCGGGGCTCGTGAGGATCTGCCGCTGCTGCGCGACGCTGCCCGCGAGGCGGGCGACATCGCCATGCGCTATTTCGGCAACAATCCGCAAGTGTGGATGAAGGGCGGCACCTCGCCGGTGAGCGAGGCCGATCACGCCGCCGACGCCTATCTGCGCCAAACCTTGCTTGCGGCACGGCCGGACTATGGCTGGCTGTCGGAGGAGACGGCCGACGATCCGGCAAGGCTTGCCGCCCGCCGCACTTTCGTCGTCGATCCGATCGACGGCACGCGCGGCTTCCTCGAAGGCCTGCGCTCCTGGTGCGTCAGCGTCGCGGTGGTCGAGGACGGCCGCACGCTTGCCGGCGTGCTCGAATGTCCTGCCACGGAGGAGACCTATTGGGCGCTGCCCGGTGAGGGGGCGTTCCTGAATGGCCGTCGCATTGCCGTGCGCCGCCCGGCAGC
This sequence comes from Mesorhizobium sp. WSM4844, assembly GCF_055811775.1. Classification (NCBI taxonomy): domain Bacteria; kingdom Pseudomonadati; phylum Pseudomonadota; class Alphaproteobacteria; order Hyphomicrobiales; family Phyllobacteriaceae; genus Mesorhizobium; species Mesorhizobium sp. WSM4844. The sequence goes on from NZ_JBVVQB010000044.1 coordinate 26,585, forward strand.
GATGGTCGAAATTGGCGGGCCGAAGCCATTGATCGCCCTGATGCCGGCGCAATGGCAGGGGCGGCTGAGCCGCGTGCCCTATATTCCCTCGCTCGCCTATCGGCTGGCGATGGTCGCCAATGGCAGGCTCGACGCGACCTTCGTCAAACCCAGCGCACATGACTGGGACATCGCCGCGGCGGATCTCATCCTGCGCGAGGCCGGCGGCGCCCTGCTCGACCAGAAGGGCCGCGCACCCCGCTATGCCGGCGAAGTCATCCAGCACGGCGCGCTGGTTGCCGGCAGCGGCGAACTGCTCGCCGTCCTCTCCGCCGTCGTCGCAGGGCTGGACGGCTGAACGTATCATCAATGGTTCCAAAGTCGGCGGCTTTGGTCTAGACCTGTCACAAACTCACGATATGTGAAGGACCGACATGACCGCGGAAGACGGAAAGAAGCAGCTTTTGCACCTGGTGTTCGGCGGCGAACTGAAGACGCTTGGCGGGACAGAATTCCGTGATCTCGAGACGCTCGATATCGTCGGCATCTATCCGGATTATCAATCCGCGCAAACGGCGTGGAAAGCCAAGGCCCAAGCCAGCGTGGACAATGCCCACATGCGTTATTTCGTCGTTCACCTGCACCGGTTGCTCGACCCCGAAAACAAGCCTGCCGGTTGACATGGATGGATCATGAAGGCGTGAAAGGGCCGGCCACGAGGTCCGCGGCAAGGCGGCGTCGCGGTGGCACCTCGAAGACATTCTGGCGCAAGATACGCGAACCGCTGGCGCAATCGCGATTCGTCAAGAACGCCATCGCCAGCCTGTTTGCGCAGTTCGTTCGCCTCGTCCGCCTGACCAATCGTGCTGTCGACGGATCGGCGCAGATGTCGGGCGGCGCCTACTCGCAGTTCGAACCCGCCATCATCGCGCTGTGGCACGGCCAGCATCTTCTGACTCCGGCCTACTATCCCGGGGGACGGCCAGTGGTCGCCATGGTGTCGCGTAGTGCCGATGCCGAGCTCAACGCACTGATGATCGAGAAATTCGGGATCGAGGCGGTGCGCGGCTCGGGTGGACGCGAAGGCTCGAAGCGTCGCGACAAGGGCGGCGCCAAAGCGCTGATCGCCCTGAAAAAGTCACTCGCCACCGGCAAGAACGTCGCCATGATCGCTGACATTCCGCATGGCACGCCGCGCGACGCCGGGCTTGGCATCGTTCTCCTGGCGCGGCTTTCGGGCCGGCCGATCCTGCCCGCCGCCATCGCCACCAGCCGCCGCAAGGTGCTGGAGCGCAGCTGGGACAAGACCACGATCAATCTGCCGTTCGGCCGCTCCTCGATCGTGCTTGGAGCGCCGGTGTTCGTTCCGGCCAACGCCGACGAGGCTGAAATGGAACGCAAGCGCCAGGAGGTCACGGCCGCGCTCAACGCCGCGACCGCCGAGGCCTACCGCCTCGTGGATGGCCCAAAATGAGCGAGCGCTGGGCGCGCACTTTCCTGACGGCGTATCGTTTCGCAGGCGCAGCCGCCTATCCCCTGGTCGGGCCCTATGTCGCCTGGCGCACCTCCAGAGGCAAGGAGGATCGAATTCGCCGGCGCGAGCGCTATGGCATCGCCGGGCGCGAGCGCCCCGAAGGGCCGCTGATCTGGATCCATGCGGCGAGCGTCGGCGAGACGATCGCCGTCGTGCCGCTGGTCGAGAGCATCCTCGACTACGGCGTCAATATCGTTCTGACGACGGGGACCGTCACCTCCGCTCAGGTTGCCGAGGAACGGCTCGGCGACCGCATCATCCACCAATACGTGCCGCTCGACCTCAAGCCGGCGGTCAGCCGCTTCCTCGACCATTGGCGGCCGGATCTGGCGATCATCGCCGAATCGGAGATCTGGCCGATGACCATCCTCGAACTCGGCGCACGCCGTGTGCCGCAGGTGCTGGTCAATGGCAGGCTGTCGGACCGTTCGTACAAATCCTGGAAGAAGCGCGCCAACATAGCCGAGGCGCTGTTCGAGAATCTCGCCCATGTTGTCGCCCAGTCGGATGTCGACGGCGAGCGCTTCCTCTCGCTCGGCGCCCGGCCGGTCACCGTATCCGGCAATCTCAAGGTCGACACCACGCCGCCGCCGGCCGATGAAAGGGCGCTGTACACGTTGAAGCGCCAGATCGGCGCCCGCCCGACCTGGGCGGCGATCTCGACCCATGACGGCGAGGAGGCGGTCGCCGCCGAGGTTCACGCGATGCTGCACAAGCGGCACCACGGTCTTTTGACGATCGTCGTGCCGCGCCATCCCGATCGCGCCGAAGCGCTTGCCGCGCAGATTTCCGGCATGGGCCTGAAACTCGCGCGGCGCAGCAAGGGCGACCGCATCATCGCCGATACGGACATTCTGCTCGGCGACACGATGGGCGAGATGGGGCTTTATCTCCGGCTGACAGAGATCGCCTTCGTTGGCCGTTCGCTCACCTCGGAGGGTGGCCAGAACCCGCTGGAGCCGGCCATGCTCGACACGGCGGTGCTGGCCGGCCGCAACGTCCAGAATTTTCGCGAGACCTATCAGCGCCTGCTCGACAGCGGCGGCGCCAAGCTGGTGCGCGACCGCGACATGCTGGCCGGCGCCGTCAATTTCCTTTTGACGAACGAGGTGGCTCGCCACGAGATGATGGCGGCGGGTGCGGCGACTGTCGAAGAGATGCGCGGCGCGCTGGCGCTCACCTTGAAGTCGCTCGAACCCTACATTCAGCCTTTGGTCGTCAAATCGCGCCTCAAGGGCGCCAACGGCCGTTAAGATGGCCAGCGAAGCGCCCCCCTTCTGGTGGGAAGAACCGGACTGGCGGGCGCTGGCGCTGGCGCCGCTGTCGGCGGTCTATGCGCTGGTTGCCGGTCGCCGCATGCGCTCGGCGGCGCGCGAGAAGATCGAGGCGCCGGTGCTTTGCGTCGGCAACTTCACCGTCGGTGGCACCGGCAAGACGCCGGTGGCGATCGCACTGGCCCGGCAAGCCAGGCGCATGCAGCTCAATCCAGGTTTCCTGTCGCGCGGCCATGGCGGCTCCTTTGCGCGGCCGCATGTCGTCGATCCGCATCATGACGCCGCCAAGCATGTCGGCGATGAACCGCTGCTTTTGGCCGAGCACGCGCCGGTCGCAGTGACGCCGAACCGTGCCGCCGGCGCCCGCCTCCTGCTGGAAAAGCATGGCTGTGATTTCCTGATCATGGATGACGGTTTCCAGAGCGCGCGCATCCACATCGACTATGCGCTGGTCGTCGTCGACGCACGCTACGGCGTCGGCAACGGACGCGTCATTCCCGGCGGTCCGCTCAGGGCTGGCATCGTCGACCAACTGGTTTTCACCAGCGCACTGCTGAAGATGGGCGAGGGCCTTGCTGCCGATGCCGTCGTTCGCCAGGCGGCGCGCGCCGGTCGGCCGATCTTCGAGGCTCATACGCGGCCAACCAGCAAGGCGGGGCTGGCCGGCAAGCGATATCTGGCCTTTGCCGGCATCGGCCATCCCGACAAATTCTTCGACACGGTCCGTCAGGCCGGCGGCGAGGTTGCGCTGGCCCGGTCGTTTCCTGACCATCATTTCTATGGCAAGGACGAACTGGCCGAACTGGCAACGACAGCGCGAGGTGCCGGACTTGGCCTCATCACCACCGCCAAGGACGCCGCCCGGCTGCGCCACGATGCCGCGTCGGCCGATTTCCTCGGACAGCTCGATGTGCTGGAGATCGACACCGTGTTCGATCCCGACCACGTGCCCGAACGCATCATCGACGAGACGCTGGATGCCTGGCGGCAGCGCAAGCTGCAGGGCTGATCCAGGGGCTTTCGAGAGTCGCGACGGCAGAACCTTTGCGGAATGCCGGCAGGCAGAGGGGGCGCGAAGGACCGTTACAGATCGCGTCTCATTCTGCGTAACCGGTTTAGCGCCGGCTGCGCAGTTCGGGATGTGCCTCGATCTCGCGGCGCAGCGAGGCCGCGGCACTCACATAGGGCTCTTGCCTGGCGACGCTCCAGTATTTGAGCTCATCGAGCGGGATGCTTTCGCCGGTGACCGCACAGCGCACGAAGGCGCCGGGGCTGGTCACCTGGAAGTCGCCGTCCAGGTAGCGGATACGGGCTTCCTTGCCGCCGGGGCCTTCAAAGCGATTCATCATGACATGGAGCCAAGGTTCATGACGATGTCATCGCCACAAAATGCCGGCAAGGTCAAGCTCCGAGCGAGGCAAGATTGACTTCAGTCGGCTTCGTTTCGGACGGCAACCAGCCGAGCAGGCCGGCAAAGTGGATGCCCCGCATCCTACTGCTCGGCTGCGATGAAATCCTCGATCTTTTCCGCCGCCAGTCCCGCCTGGGCCGCGATGCGCCGGGCAAGCTCGGCTGCGGCGGCGCGCGGGCGCCCGATAGGCCGGTCGAGCCAGTAGGATATCGGGCTGAGGACGACGCGCTCGTCGACGGCGATGATACGGCCAGACTTCAGTTGATCCTCGGTCATCGGCGGCCGCGCCAGCGCGATGCCGAGACCATGGGCTGCCGCGCCGAGCACCAGATTGTAGTCCTCGAAACGGCGGTCCTGCGGACGCGGGCGATAGTCGATGTCCTGTGCGGCAAACCAGGCACGCCAGGCCGAGGCGTCGGAATCGTTGATCAGCGGGAATTTGAGCAGCCGGGCAGGGTCGCCTCGGCCGATCTCGCGGGCGAGGTCCGGCGAGGCGACCGGAAACACATGTTCCTCGAACAGCTGCACCGAGACGCGGCCGGGGATGCGGCCGCGGCCGCAGCGGATCGACAGATCGATGCCCTCGTCGGCAAGGTCCGCCTGGCGGATATCGACGTCGAGCACGATGCGCAGCCTGGACGGATTGTTTTCCAGCGCCGCCATGCGCGGCATCAGCCACAGCCCGCTGACCGAGGGGATCGAGGTCAGCCGCACCACGGCGGTGCCGCGCGGCTCGATCCAGCGGTCCGAATTGCTCGATATCAGCGCGAAGGCCTCAATGGTGCGCAGATGCAGGCGGTTGCCTTCGATCGTCAGTGAGACACCTCGCGCGCCGCGATCGAACACTTTCAGCCCGAGCCAGTCCTCGAGCTTGGCGATCTGCCGGCTGACGGCGCCATGGGTGAGATTGAGTTTTTCGGCAGCGGCTGAAAAGCTGCCCGTCCGTGCCGCGGCGTCGAAGGCGCGCAGGGTTTCGAGCGGCAGCATCGCGTCTGAGCTGTGATCCATAATCACAGCTGACCCTCGATTTGGTCGTTTGTCAACCGATCGGGAAAGGCGCTTTGTATATTGAGAGCATGAAACGCGGGATTAATGAAATGAACGCTTGTACCGGCACGTTGAATACGACACAGCGGATCGACACCACGGCGGCCATTGCGGTGGCGTTGACGGTGGTCGGCTGGGCCTCCGCCTTTCCGGCGATCCGTGCCGGCCTCGTCGCTTTCGGGCCGCTGGAACTTGGCGCGCTGCGCTTCGCCATCGCGGCGGTGCCGGCGGCGATCTTCCTCGCCGTCAAGCGGCCGGCGCTGCCCCGGCTCGATGAATTATGGCGCTTTGCCTTCGGCGGCGCCGTCTTCGTTGCGCTGTATACGGCGATGCTCAATTTCGGCGAGCTGACCGTCTCGGCGGGTGCTGCCGGCTTCATCATCAATGTCAGCCCGATCTTCACCGCGATCATGGCGATGGCGCTGCTTGGCGAACGCTTCTCGGGCCTGGCCTGGGCCGGCACATTGCTGTCCTTCGCCGGCATCGGCATCATCGCCATGGGCGAGGGGCAAGGGTTGCATTTCAACAATGGCGCGCTGCTGGTCCTCGGCTCGGCGCTGTGCTCGGCGGTCAACACCATCGTGCAAAAGCCGCTGTTTGCCAGCCATCATCCGCTGACCATTTCGGCCTCGAACATGGTGCTCGGCGCGCTCTGCCTGCTGCCCTTCCTGCCGAACGGCCTGGCGCAGGCGGCAGTTGCCGATACCGCCGGTCTCGGCGCCGTCGTCTTTCTCGGCATCGTGCCAAGCCTCATCGCCTACGCCGCCTGGGCGACAGCACTTTCCCGGCTGCCGGCGGCGCGCGCCTCGAACTTCCTTTATCTGGTTTCGCCGGTGGCGACTCTGATCGGCTTCTTCTGGCTGGGCGAGGTGCCGACGCTGCTCGGCATCATCGGTGGCGCGCTGGCGCTCGGCGGCGTCATCGTGGTGAATTTGAAGCGGTGAATCACAGGGTTGGAGGGCTTGGTTGAATCATAGAGAGCTGTTTCGAACGGCTCTTTATGATTTCCCCTCTCCGGTTTGCTTCGCAAACCACCTCTCCCCACTTCGTGGGGCGAGGAACCCAAGTTTTCTGGGGTCGCGGCCTTGGTGATCGGTGTTTCCCCGCTCCCATTTTAATGGGGGAGAGGTGGGCGGGGCGCGGCGGGGGGGGGGGGGGGGCCGGCCGCCCAGAAAAGATCAGTCCCATAACCCCCCCCCCAACACTCGCTCAATTTAGGCGAGCCAGAGGGCGAAATAGTTCGGGGGGGCGGGGTTG
>NZ_JBVVQB010000044.1:33096-59068 GCF_055811775.1 Mesorhizobium sp. WSM4844
AACCCCCCCCCCCCCCCCTTGGGGGGGGCCCCCCCACCCTTTTTGGGGGGGGGGGGGGGGTTGTGGTCGGGCCCCCCCCCCCAATTTTTTTGGGGGGGGGGGGGCCCCCCCCCCCCCCCCCGGAGAGGGGGCTGCGCCGTCAGAACTGAAAAGCTCAGTCCCTTCACCGCCGCCCGAACAGTCGCTCAATGTCGGCGAGCCTGAGCTCGATATAGGTCGGGCGGCCGTGGTTGCAGGTGCCGGACCCGGGCGTCGCCTCCATCTGGCGCAGCAGTGCGTTCATCTCTTCCGGCTTGAGCAGGCGGCCGGAACGCACCGAGCCGTGGCAGGCCATGGTCGCGGCTATCCTGTCCAGCCGCTCTTTCAGCGTGTCGACGGTGTCGTTGTCGGCGATCTCGTCGGCAAGGTCGCGCACCAGCTGCTGGACATTGGTTTCGCCGAGCATCGACGGCGTCTCGCGCACCGCGACCGCACCCGGGCCGAAGCGTTCGACGGCGAGGCCGAAGCGGGCCAGTGTTTCGGAATGCAAGGCGAGCCGCTCTGCATCCTCTTCCGGCAGATCGACGATCTCGGGCAAAAGCAGCATCTGCGACGGCACGGCGCGCGCATGCAATGCGTTCTTCAGTGCCTCGTAGACCAGCCGCTCATGCGCCGCATGCTGGTCGACGATAACGAGCGAATCCCTGGTCTGCGCGACGATGTAGTTCTCGTGTACTTGCGCCCGTGCGGCGCCCAGCGCCATGCCGAGCAGCGTCTCCGCCGCTTTGTCTTGTCCGGCGCGCGCGTCGGCGCTGTGAAGCGAACCGGCATCGAACGCCGCCTGATCGTTTTCGCCGAAGCCACCATTTGCAGATCCTGCATCCAGCGGCCGTTGCGGCGAGCGGGCCGGATCGAAACCGGCGAAGCCAGAGGCCCGGTAGGCCGCTTCGTAGCTGCGATGGCCGTTGGCCGGTCCTGGATGCGCATAGGATGCTGCGCCTGGCCGGAATGCCGCCATCATGCCGGCCGCCCCTGATGTGGCGGCACGGATGCCGGCATTGGCCAGCGCCTCGCGAATGGCGCCGACGATCAGCCCGCGCACCAGCCCCGGATCGCGGAAGCGGACGTCGGCCTTGGCCGGGTGGACATTGACGTCGACGATGGCCGGATCGAGCGTCAGGAACAGCACCGTCACCGCATGGCGGTCGCGCGGCAGCACGTCGGCGAAGGCGCCGCGGATGGCGCCGGCAATCAGCTTGTCGCGCACCGGCCGGCCGTTGACATAGGCATATTGCTGCAGCGCGTTGGCGCGGCTGAACGACGGGATCGACACGTGGCCGGCAAGATGCACACCGTCGCGCATGGCGTCGATGGCGATCGCGTTGGCCGGAAAGTCGGCGCCCATCACTTGCGCGACGCGGCGCAGCCGGCCTTCCGGGCTGTCGTCGGTCGCCGGCAGTTCCAGCGTCGAGCGGTCGGAGCCGGCCAGCGTGAAGCGCACGGCCGGGAAAGCGATCGCGATACGCTTGATCACGTCGCTGGTCGCCGAGCTTTCGGCGCGCTCGCCCTTCATGAATTTGAGCCGCGCCGGCGTGGCGAAGAACAGGTCGCGCACCTCGACCGTGGTGCCGCGATTGGCGGCCGCCGGCTTGACGGCGGACACGCGCCCGCCCTCGATACCGATCTCGGCGGCGCTGTCGCCGTTGGCGGTGCGCGAGCGGATCGACAGCCGCGCCACCGAGCCGATCGACGGCAGCGCTTCGCCGCGAAACCCGAGCGAGCGGATGTCGTGAATGTCATCGGCGAGCTTCGAGGTGCAATGGCGTGCGATCGCCAGCGGCAGTTCCTTTTCCGGGATGCCCGAGCCGTCGTCAGTGACGCGGATCAGGTTCAGCCCACCGCCGGCGGTGACGATCTCTATTCTCCCAGCGCCGGCATCGAGTGCGTTCTCGACCAGTTCCTTGACCACGCTTGCCGGACGCTCGATGACTTCGCCGGCGGCGATCTGGTTGATCATCGTTTCGGAAAGCTGGCGAATGGGCATGGGGGTACTATACGCGGATTCGTCGCCCAAGCGGGAGGGGCGAATTCAGGAATCCGCGCCGCTCACCGTGCTCCTCCATTTCACGTCATCAGCCTGGGCAGTGCCGCTGACAGCGCGTCGACGGCAAGGCGGACCTTCAGCGGCAAGTGAGGCGTCTGCAGCCAGAGCGCATAGGCGTCGTAAAGAAATCCCGGCTGTTCCGGCAACAGCACGACAAGTGCGCCGGCCTGAATGCGCTCACGCACCAGCCAGTATGGCAGCCAGGCGAGCCCCATGCCGGCTGCCGCAGCATCGGCGATCGCAGCGAGGTCGTCGAGCCGCAGCCGGCTGACCGGCATGACCTCCAGCGCACGCTGGCCATCACGCGGAAACAGCCACGGTTGAACGACACGGCCCGAACGGCGGTAGATGATGGTCTGGTGGCTGCCGAGATCCTCTACCCGCCGTGGCTGCCCGTGCATCTCGAGATAGGATGGCGACGCGCAGACGACCATGCGCTGGCGCGCGACGCGACGCGCCATCACGCCGGCCTGATCCTCCAGATTGCCGGTCCGGATGGCAAGATCGCAGCCATCCTCTGCAAGATCGGCGATGGGATCGCTGAAAGACAGGTCGAGTTCCAGAGCGGAATATCGCTGCGCAAGCTCCAGCAGCATCGGGGCAACGCAGCGCCGGCCGAAGTGCACGGGCATGATGACGCGCAGCTTTCCGCGTGGTTCGGAAAGTTGATCGGCCGCCAGTGCATCCGCAGCTTCGGCTTCAGCGAGTACCATCCGGCAGCGCTCATAGTAGGCGCGCCCGAAGTCGGTCAGGCTCTGGCGGCGTGTGGTCCGGTTGATGAGGCGCACGCCCAGACGCTCCTCGAGAAACCGGACATGCTTGCCGACCATCGGTCCGGACAGATCGAGAGCGGCAGCAGTCGCCGCGAACGAGCCAAGATCGACGGTTTTGACGAACACGGCCATGCTCGTAAGGCGATCCATATTCAAAACTCCCAGTTTCTACTGTCTTGCCAAAGCAAGCATTTATCTGCCGGATGGCCGATGGCATAGCGTATTCGGTTCAAATATTTTGGAGTTATGGCCGCATGGCACGTGTTGTTCGCTTTCATGAGCATGGTGGTCCCGAGGTTCTGCGCATCGAGAATCTCGATATTCCCGCGCTCGGTCGGGGCGAGATTCAGATCCGGGTCAAGGCATTGGGTCTCAACCGGGCCGAGGCGCTGCTGCGTTCGGGCACTTATATCCAGACGCCGCCGTTGCCTTCCGGTCTTGGCCTTGAGGCAGCGGGTGTCGTCGAAGCGGTCGGCGAAGCCGTGCACGGTTTTGCGCCAGGTGACGCCGTCAGCGTCGTGCCGCCATTATCGATGGCCCGCTGGCCCGCCTATGGTGAGATCGCCACATATCCCGCCCATCTCGTGGCCAAGCACCCGCCATCGCTTACCTGGGAAGAGGCGGCAGCCGTCTGGATGCAATATCTCACCGCCTATGGCGCACTGATCGACATTGCCAAGCTCAGCGGAGACGACTTCGTCGTCATTACCGCGGCATCGAGCAGTGTCGGACTTGCCGCGATCCAGATTGCCAACATCGTTGGTGCGACCGCGATCGCGGTGACGCGGACATCTGTCAAGAGAGAGGCCCTGCTCAAGTTCGGGGCGGCCCATGTCGTCGCTTCAGCGGACGAAGATCTGGAAGCCCGGCTGAAGGAAATCGCCAGTCCGGACAACATCCGAGTGGTTTTCGACGCAGTCGGCGGCCCGATTTTCGAACCTCTGACGGCGGCGATGGCACGGGGTGGCATTCTCATCGAATATGGCGGCTTGAGCCCCGAGCCGACGCCGTTCCCGCTGTTCGATGTGCTGGCCAAGACGCTGACGCTGCGCGGCTATCTCGTCCACGAGATCACTGGCGATCCGGTGAAGTTGGAAGCTGCCAAGGCGTTCATCCTCGACGGATTGATGTCGGGTTCGCTAAAGCCGGCAATCGCCAAAACCTTTTCATTCGAGCAGATCGTCGAAGCGCATCGCTTTCTCGAGTCGAACGAGCAATTCGGCAAGATCGTTGTGACGGTTGATTGAGCATTAATGGGAGCCTCACGCCTGCGCCGCCAGCCAGTCCCGCACCTTGCGGGCATTGTCGCTGAGGTCGCGGGTTCTCGACCAGATGACATGAAAGCCCTTGCCGGTCGTCATCGTGTGGCCGGTCGCACGCACCAGCAGACCCGACGCCAGCAGGCGCTCGGCGAGGTGACCCCAGCCGAGCGCAATGCCTTGCCCTTCCATGACCGCCTGGATCACCAGGGCATAATCGTTGATGCGCAAGCCGCGCCCGGCATCGGTGATGTTGACCCCGGCCGAGGCGAACCACTCGTCCCAGCTCGCGGCTTCGCGAAACGGCTCTTCGAGATGGATGAGCCGGTGCGATGGCAGATCCTCGACGCTCTCCGGCAGTCCGAACCGCGCCACATAGCTTGCGCCGGCAACCGGGAATATTTCCTCATCGGCGAGCGGCAGCGAATGATAGTCCGGCCATCCCTGGGGTTCGCCGCCACGAACGCCGAGGGGAATGTCTTCGGCGATGATATCGAGATCGCGGTCGGCGGTCTGGATGCGCAAGTCGATGCCCGGCAGTTCGTCGCGGAACTGCTGCAGGCGCGGCATCATCCAGAACGAGGCGAAGGCGGTCGAGGCAGCGAGCGTCACATGGCCGCCGGTCGCCTGTAGGCGCAGATCCTCCGCCGACTTGCGGATGTGCGACAGGCCGAGCGAGACGTCGGCGTGGAAACGCTCGCCGGCTTCGGTAAGGCTGACCTGACGATGGCGGCGCTGGAAGAGTTTCGCGCCGAGCTGCTCTTCAAGCCCGCGGATCGCATAGGACACGGCAGCCTGCGTCATGCCGAGCTCCCGCCCGGCCGCGGTAAAGCTCGACAGCCGGCCGGCGGCCTCGAAAACGATCAGGCTGCCGGCCGAGGGCAGCAGATGGCGCAAGCTTCGCATAAGCTGAGCTTATACAAGTGATCAGGATTTTCCAGCGTCACAGCCATATTTCCTCTCGCTAGGCTGGTCGTCATTGGGAGGATAGAGTTGCCATGAACGCACCGGCCGCCGAAGTCACCGAACACGCCAACCGCCGAGGGGGCGGCCGCCTGGGCCGCAAGGCGCTGCGGGGAACTCCGATGGCGTCGTTTCCGACGCTGGTTCGCAACATACCCGCCTATCAAATGGTCCCGGACGAGGCGGTGGAATTGATCCATGAGGCGTCGCTCTCGATCCTCGAAGAGGTGGGCTGCGAATTCCGCGACGACGAGGCGATCACCCTCTGGAAGGCCGCCGGAGCCGATGTCTCTGAGACGCGCGTCCGCATTGACCGCGCGCTCTTGATGGAACTGGTGTCGAAAGTCCCGCCGGAGTTCACGCTCAACGCGAGGAATTCTGAGCGATCGGTGCGTGTCGGCGGCAACAACTCGATCTTCGTGCCGATGTATGGGGCGCCTTACGTGCGCGACCTCGACAACAACAGGCGCTACGGCACACTCGCCGACCTCAACAATTTCCACAAGCTCGCCTATATGGCGCCGGCGCTGCATTCGTCGAGCTCGGTCATTTGCGAGCCGATGGAAATTGCGGTGCCAAAACGTCACCTCCACATCATCCATTCAGCGCTGAAGCACTCCGACAAGCCGTTCATGGGCATCGTCACCTCAAAGGAGCGAGCCGAAGACACGATGGCGATGGCGGGCATCGTGTTCGGCGAGGATTTTGTCCGCGACAACCCGGTGTTGGTCGCGATCACCAATTGCAACTCGCCGCTGGTGTGGGACGCCACCATGCTGGACGCGATGAAGGTCTATGCCCGCCACAACCAGCCGCTGATTCTCGCGCCCTTCGCGCTATGCGGCGCCTCGACTTCGGCCTCGGCGGTGGGAGCGGTAGCGCAGGTCAATGCCGAAGCGCTGGCGGGCGTCGCCTTCACGCAGCTGCTGCGTCCGGGTTCACCGCAGATCTACGGACAATTCATGGTCACGGTCGACATGAAGACCGGCGCGCCGATGGGTGGCACGCCCGAGGCCGCCCAGATGATGTATTTGATGGGAGCACTGGCGCGGAAATACCGGCTGCCATGGCGCACGTCGGGCTTCCATGTCGGGTCGAAACTCAACGACGCCCAGGCAGGCTACGAGGCGAACATGCTGATGCATGCCGCCATCCTTGCCGGCGCCAACTACATCTGGCACGCCGCCGGATGGCTCGAGGCCGGCCTGACCTGCGGCTATTCAAAATTTGCGACGGACTGCGAACAGCTTGTCGGCTGGTACAAATATGCCGGCGGCCTGCCGTTCGACGATTTCAAGGAAGCGATGGCGGCGATCCGCGAGGTCGGGCCGCAGGGCCATTTTCTCGGCACCCAGCACACGCTCGAGCATTTCCAGTCCGCCTTCTTCATGCCCAGCATCATGGACTTCAATTCCTACGAACAGTGGAGGGCTGAAGGGGCAAAGGACCACGACACGCGCGGCCGCGAGAAAGCGCGCAATATGCTCGCCGATTATGAGGAGCCGAAGCTCGATGACGGCATCGCCGATGGTCTCAAAGATTTGATCGCGCTGCGCGAGGAGAAGCTGCCGGACAGCGTTAGTTAATGCAACGGGCGAAGACCCAAAGGCAACCAATAAGGGAGGAAACAATGGCACTCTTCAGAAACAACGGTGATCGTGTCCCCAGCGTTATCGAAGCGATGGCTGAAGAAGCCCGCTCGGGCCGGATGGACCGGCGCGAGTTTCTGGCGCTGGCAAGCGCGTTCGGGGCATCGACTGCCCTTGCCTACGCTATGATCGGTCTTGCGGTGCCGGGACGGGCTTTGGCCGAAGAGCCCAGGAAAGGCGGAACGCTGCGCGTATCGATGTCGGTGAAGGCGCAGAAGGATCCGCGTACTTACGACTGGGTGGAGCTTGCCAACATTTCGCGCTGCTGGCTCGAGCCGCTTGTCCGCTACACCCGCGAATTCACTTTCGAGCCGGTCCTGCTCGAGAGCTGGGACGTCAACGACGACGCCACCGAATACGTGCTGCATCTGCGCAAGGGCGTCACCTGGAACAATGGCGACGCCTTCAACGCCGACGACGTGGTCTACAATCTGACGCGCTGGTGCGAGAAGGATGCCGCCGGCAATTCGATGGCCGCGCGCGTCGGTGCGCTGATCGACGTCAAAACCGGCAAGGCCAGGGACGGGGCGATCACCAAGGTCGACGACAACACGGTCAAGCTGACGCTGAACGAACCTGATATCTCGCTGATCCCGAACTTCACCGACTATCCAGCGCTCGTCGTCCACCGCAAATTCGATGCCGATGGCGCCGATCCGCTCGCCAAGCCGATCGGCACAGGTCCTTTCGAGCTTGTGTCTTATTCGGTCGGCCAGAACGCGGTCGTCAAGCGTCGCGAGAATGGCAAATGGTGGGGCGGTGAAGCGCCGCTCGACAGCGTCGAATTCATCGACTACGGCACCGACTTCAACGCCTCGGTGAATGCATTCGAATCCGAGGAAATCGACGTCAATTTCGAGACGCCCGCCGACTTCATCGACATCCTCGACCAGATGGATCTGGTGAAATCGGAGGTCGCGACGGCGACGACGCTCGTTGCCCGCACCAACATCATGCACAAGCCTTATGATGACCAGCGGGTACGCAACGCCCTGCAGATGGCCGTCGACAACAATGCGGTGCTCGAACTTGGCTACGCCGGGCGCGGCACCCCAGGCGAAAACCACCATGTCAGCCCGATCCATCCGGAATATTTTCCGCTGCCCAAGAAGACACGCGATGCGGCCGGCGCCAAGAAGCTGATGGCCGAGGCCGGACAGGCCGATTTCGAGCATGAACTGATCACCGTCGAGGACGATTGGCAAAAGAACACCGGCGACGCGATTGCCGGCCAGCTGCGCGATGCCGGGATCAAGGTGAAGCGCACGGTGCTGCCGGGTTCGACCTTCTGGAACGACTGGACGAAATACCCCTATTCCATGACCATCTGGTATATGCGCCCACTCGGCGTTCAGGTGTTGGCGCTCGGCTATCGCACCGGCGAGGCCTGGAATGAAACGGCGTATTCGAATCCTGATTTCGACGCCAAGCTCAAGCAGGCCCTCTCACTCATCGACGTGGAGAAGCGCCGCGAGGTCATGAAGGACGTCGAGCAGATCCTGCAGGATTCGGGCGTCATCATTCAGCCGTTCTGGCAGAAGCTGTACAGCCACATGAACAAGAAGGTGAAGAACTACGCGGTCCACCAGACTTTCGAGATGGATCTTCAGAACGTCTGGCTGGATGCCTGAGTTAGCTCCCAAGGCTGGCAATGACCCGCCGGCACCCGTTGCAGAAAACAGGTGCCGGCGGACCGCAAACCGTTGAAATCAGTGAGTGCGTCAAACATGTCCGACGACGAGATCGTCCTTTCCGAGCTTTCCGACGACGAACTCGTGCAGCAGATGCACGACGACCTTTATGACGGGCTGAAGGAAGAGATCGAGGAAGGCACCAACATCCTGCTCGAGCGCGGCTGGGCGCCTTACAAGGTGCTGACCGAGGCGCTGGTCGAAGGCATGCGCATCGTCGGCGAGGATTTTCGCGACGGCATTCTGTTCGTGCCGGAAGTGCTGTTGTCGGCCAACGCGATGAAGGCGGGCATGTTCATCCTGCGTCCGCTGCTTGTCGCCACCGGCGCGCCGAAGCAGGGCAAGATGGTGATCGGCACCGTCAAGGGCGACATCCACGATATCGGCAAGAACCTTGTCGGCATGATGATGGAGGGCGCCGGCTTCGACGTCATCGACCTCGGCATCAACAATGCGGTGGAAAAATATCTCGACGCCATCGAACAGCACCAGCCTGACATCATCGGCATGTCGGCGCTGCTGACGACGACCATGCCCTACATGAAGGTCGTCATCGACACGATGAAGGAAAAGGGCATCCGCGACGACTACGTCGTGCTGGTCGGCGGTGCCCCGCTCAACGAGGAATTCGGCAAGGCCGTCGGCGCCGACGCCTATTGCCGCGACGCGGCCGTGGCAGTCGAAACCGCCAAGGATTTTATGAAGCGCAAGCACAACGTGCGCGTGTCATAGCCGCAAGGCAACTTTCCGTCCTTCGTGGAAGGCGTAGGGCGCCTGGCGCGGAGCGACGGCGTCGCCGACCTCCATGAAAGGCTGGGACGTGCTTTCCAACTCTTTCGCCAGCCAATTCGCCGCCACATTGGTGGTTGCGAGAACAAGGCAATCGCCCGGCACAAAGCTTTCTTCACGCGTGTTGTGGTCAACGATGGTCACGCCGTCCCCGTGCCATTCCAGCACGCTGACATCCAACAACCATGTGACGCCAAGCTGGCGCAATGTCCGTCGCAGCGGGAAATCGGCAGCCGTCCGCTGCAGTTCCTTGCCGACCAACGGATCGGGCGTGAGAATGGTCACTTGATGGCCATCCTCGGCAAGTTTCCAGGCCGTACCACAACCGCGCCAGCCTCCGCCCTCGTCGAGCAAAAGCACGTGCTTACCTGGTCGTGCATGGCGGGCCATGACGGATTCGATCGAGAAGACATTGCCCCTTTCGATGCCGGGCAGGCTCGCCACTGCCGGCAAAGCCTTCTGAAAGCCGGTTTCGGGAGACACCGACCCCGTGGCCAGGATAACGGTGTCAGCTTGGAAAGAGGCGATTTCCGAGGCCTCGACGTAGGTGTTCAGTCGTACGTCGACATTCAGTTTGCTGAGCTGGCGTTCATACCACCCGAGAAGGTCGAGGATTTGCCCGCGGCGCGGCTGCAGTCCTGCGAGTAGAAAGTTCCCGCCCAGCCTACTGGAGGCTTCGGCCAGCACCACGTCGTGCCCTCGCTCGGCGGCAACCCGAGCCGTCTCGAGGCCGGCGGGACCGCCGCCGACGACAAGCACCCGTTTCTTGATGGCAGCGGACGTGAACCGGTCACCACCCCATTCAAACTCGCGCCCGGCAGAGGGATTGATAAGGCAGCTGATCCAGTAGTCGCGGGAACGACGGCCCCAGCACATCTGGTTGCAGGATATGCATCCGCGCACATCCTCGGGCCGGTCCGCCGCGGCTTTGCGTGCCAGATGCGGGTCGGCGATCTGGCCCCGGACGATCGACACCAGGTCTGCAGCTTTCTCGCCGAGCACGGTTTCGGCGTTTTCAGGCGTCCTGATGTGGCTTTCGGCGACCACGAGGGCCTTCTTGACCGCGGCCTTGAGGGTCGTCGCGAGATCGGTGCCAAGCTTCTCCGGATAGAGAAACGTCGGCATTATCTTGTAGAAATCGAGGTAGCTGCCAGTGCCGCAGGTCACGTAATCGATCAGCCCCTGCTCATCGTGCAGCCGAATGATCTCCGCCAGTTCCTGGCGACTGAGCGCTACTGTGTAGTCGGGTTCGTCGCTGACCGAGAGTCCAATGATGAAATCGAGGCCGCATCTTTCGCGGATGCGGGTTAGGATTTCGCGCGAGATCCGCGTGCGGTTGTCGAGCGACCCTCCCCATTGGTCCTCGCGTCGGTTTGTCCAGGGCGTCCAGAACTGATCGACCAGTCCGAGATAGGCAGCCCAGACTTCGACGCCGTCGAAACCGGCTTCCTGGCAGCGGCGCGCCGCCTGAACGAAGCTGTCGATGGTTTCCCAAATCTCACCCTCGGACATGGCGTGGGAACCGTCGCTGTCATGATAGCTCGGCAGGCCCGAGGGCGACCAATGCGCGTGAAATGAGTTGTCCGAATCCCCGTGCGCTCCGACGTGATAGAGCTGCTGGATGGCGATCGCCCCGTGGTCCTTTATCGCGCGCGTGACCTGTTGGAAATGAGGAATGACGCTATCGTCGCCAGGTCGAAAATTGCCGCGTGTCAGGACGGCGGCCTGATGGACGGGCATGGGTTCGACAACAATCATTCCGGCCCCACCGAGCGCTCGCTCGGCATAGTAGGCAACGTGTCGTTCGGTCGGCACGCCATTTTCGGCCATGTTGGCGGTATGAGCCCCGAACACGATCCGGTTTCGGAGCGTGCGACTGCCTAGCTTTGCAGGTGAAAACAGATGCGGAAAGAGTTTTGACATAATATCACACCAGCGGTCGGAGGAAGGCCTCGGGCGGCAGTCAGGTGGCTTGTCCCATAGTCACGGATTTCTGGAGCGCCGCGGCAAGGCCGGCTGCCACGGCAGATTCAAACCCGGCTGCGCGCATGGCCTCGATCGCTGCCGCGGTGGTGCCGCGGTAGTCGAGGAAGGTCTGGACGATATCTTGGGGATTGTCTGGACGAGCCTCGAGGAGTTTTCCGGTTCCAACAAGCACCGCGCTGACGCTCCGCCGGGCAACATCTGGATCCATTCCTCGGCTGACGGCATCGTCCATCATCGCTGCCGCCAAGAGCGCCGGAAACGCCGGGCCGGATCCAGTCAGGCCCGTCAGATAATCGATATCTGCTTCGCTTTTGACTTCATCGGCCGCGCCACAGGCCTCCAGAATCCGGCGAACGACATTGCGGTCATCCGCAGTGACGCTCTGAGAGCTTATCCAGGGAGTATAGGAATTCCGCACCTCTGCCGCTGCATTCGGAAGCGTGCGGACGACGCGGTCGGTTTTAAGACGTCCCGCCAGTTGGTCGAGAGTGATCCCGGCCATAACCGACATGGCGAGCTTGCCGGACGCAGTAATGTCGATGGCAGGCCAATCCTGGGGCCGGACCGAGACGATGATGACATCAGATCGATCCACCAGTTCCTGGTTGTCCCTGGTCCATGTAGCGTTTGGCAGAAAGTCGGGTTGCCCAGTTCTATGAGAGAGCGTGAGGTGCTCTGCGGCGACTATTTGCGCATCAATAATGGCCTCGGCGATAGCGCGTCCAAGCCAGCCACCTCCGCCGATTATTCCGATGCTCAGGGGTTCACCCATTGTCGAAACGCTTCCTCAGCCCGCCGAATGGCCGTGTCTGGCGAAGAACCGGTCGAGTTCGCGCTTCCGCGGGGCCTTACCTGTAAAAATCTCCACGTACCCGGGAATGCGCTTCATGCGGTCCGCGAGATCTTCGCTGGTCTGCATTGAGATGTAGCCGATCTGCACGAGGTAGATGGTGCGCGCTCGAACATCGGCTGAGCCTTCGTCGTAACCAAAGCGGACAAACATCTGGCTCAATGCATCGAGACGCGTCTGGTCGGCTTTCTGCACCTCCGCCAGAATGTCAGGGGATTGAAGCGCCCAGCTTCTGACTGCGAACTCGAACTGGGAATCGAACAAGGATTTGTCGAGCCAGCAGTCGAAAACGTTCAGCATCGCTTCGGCGACCGTCTCGGCATATGCCTCAGCCTGCTTGACGAGGTTGCCGGTGTTCTTGTCCCGCCAACGGGTCACGAGGGCAGCCAACAGTTCTTCTCTATCCTTGAAGAACCAATAGAAGCTGGTGCGCGACAGGCCCAATTTCTTGGCCAGTGGCGATATTCTCACCGTGTCGACGCCGGATTCAAGAAGCAGGTCGTAGGCGGCTTCAAGCCACCCCTCCGGCGATCCGCGCCATCCGCTATCGTTCGAAATTTGCTCCATGAGTGATCAGCCTAACAAAATATCAAAGTGAAAACCAGCAAAATGTACACCTCTGTCGACTCTATCGACTTCTCAGAAGCGAAACTTGACATGCATGTACATTTTCGATAGCGTTCGCACTTGCCATCTCAGCCCGGAGTCCGTCAGATGTCGAGCGATCCCCTTCTGCAGCCGTACAAACTCAAGCATTTGACCCTGCGCAATCGCATCATCGTGACCTCCCACGAGCCGGCTTATCCGGAGGACGGGATGCCGAAGGAGCGCTATCTTGCCTACACGGTTGAAAGGGCGAAGGGCGGTGTGGCGATGACGATGACAGCCGGGTCCGCTGCGGTCTCGAAGGACAGCCCCCCGGTTTTCAACAACCTGCTCGCCTACAAGGACGAGATCGTGCCGTGGATCAGGCAGATGACAGATGCAGTGCACGAAGAGGGCGCCGCCATCATGATCCAGCTAACCCATCTTGGACGGCGTACACGCTGGGACAAAGGTGACTGGCTTCCCGTTCTGGCGCCGTCCCATCATCGTGAAGCCTCCCACCGCGCGTTTCCCAAGAAAATTGAAGACTGGGATATCGAACGCATCATCAAGGACTTTGCGGACGCCGCTGAGCGAATGAAGGCAGGCGGGATGGATGGCGTCGAACTCGAGGCCTATGGCCACTTGATCGACCAGTTCGTGTCTCCTCTCACGAACGAACTTGACGGTCCGTATGGTGGTTCGCTCGATAATCGCATGCGCTTTTGCATGGACGTCTTCAAGGCGATCCGGTCACGGGTCGGCGACGACTTTATCCTGGGCGTACGATACACCGCGGATGAACGTCTCCCCGGCGGCACTGGCGTGTCGGAGGGCATCGAAATCTCCAAGCGCCTCAAGGAAAGCGGACTGATCGATTACCTCAACGTGATCCGCGGCCACATCGATACCGATGCGGGCCTGACGGACGTCATTCCAATTCAGGGAATGGCGAATGCGCCGCATCTTGATTTTGCCGGCGAGATTCGTGCGGCAACCAACTTCCCAATCTTCCACGCAGCGAAAATACCGGATGTGGCGACTGCCCGCCACGCGATCGCATCGGGCAAGGTGGACATGATCGGCATGACGCGCGCGCATATGACCGACCCCCACATCGTGCGCAAGATCATAGAAAAGCGCGAAGACGAAATCAGGCCATGCGTGGGCGCAAACTATTGCCTTGACCGTATCTATCAGGGCGGGGCGGCATACTGCATTCACAACGCCGCGACTGGCCGTGAGCTGACCATGCCGCATATTGTCGCCAAGGCCGACAGCCGCAAGAAAGTTGTTATCGTCGGTGCAGGTCCGGCTGGCCTCGAGGCCGCCCGCGTGGCGGGTGAGCGGGGACACGAGGTCGTGGTCTTCGAGGCCGCCAGCGACCCTGGAGGGCAGATCCGGCTGACAGCGCTGAGCCCGCGCCGCAAGGAGATGATGAGCATCATCGATTGGCGCATGGCCCAGTGCGAAAAACATGGAGTGACCATCAGGTTCAATGCCTGGGCGGAAGCCGAAACCATCGAGGCGGAAAATCCGGACGTTGTCATCGTCGCAACGGGCGGGGTGGCGCACACCGACGTCCTTTCCAAGGGCAACGAGTTCGTGGTGTCGTCTTGGGACATCATCTCCGGAGACGCAAAGCCGGGAACCAATGTCCTCATCTTCGACGACGCGGGTGACCACGCAGCACTCCAGGCCGCGGAATTCCTCGCCGGCGCCGGAGCGAAGGTTGAAATCATGACACCGGACCGGTCATTCTCACCCGAGGTCATGGCTATGAACCTCGTGCCCTACATGAGGTCTCTTCAAAAACTCGATGTGACCTTCACCGTTACCTATCGGCTCGAGTCAGTTGAAAAGAATGGCAATCAGCTCATTGCAAATGTCGGCAGTGACTACGGCGGCATATCCAAACAGCGCGTCGTGGATCAGGTTGTCGTCAATCACGGCACCATTCCGCTGGACGACATCTATTTCGAACTGAAACCGAAATCGACCAATCACGGAGAGATTTCGCAAGATGAGCTCATCGCCGGGCAGCCGCAGTCGGTGGTGCGGAATGCGCAGGGCCAATTCCAACTCTTTCGTATCGGCGACGCCGTTTCAGCTCGCAACACCCACGCCGCGATCTACGATGCACTGCGACTGGCGAAAGATATCTAACATCCGGCAACGGACCATAGCGTCCGCTCACAACAAGGGCTGAAAGATGAACAGAAGTGAGGCTCTGCAATATTTTGTAGACACAGCGTTCGTGGCCTTTGACCAGTTCTCACACGACCTGCGATCGCGCAGATCGATCATCCAGCTCTTCGCCCAATCGGAGGTTCCCGGGCCTGAAAAGACCAGGGCCGGGAGCCGTTTGCCGGTCTGTTCCTATCTCGGCCCGGCGTTGGCGGAAGAGGCGATCCCGTCTACGCTCCGCAACTTGATTGAGCGCTGCAAGGCGATCGAGCCGCTGCTCGAATGGCGGCTGAAATCAAATCCCGCCCCGTCTGCCAGCAGCAACGCGACGGTCACGCCAACGCGATGATCCTTGGCCCGGGCGGCCTCGAGGACAGATGCGATCTGTGGCTCGGCGTCACCTTGATGGCTCCTCACGTCCGGTATCCCGACCACGATCATCCGCCGGAAGAAACCTACCTCGTGCTCTCCGCATGGCGAGTTCAAGCAGGTTGACAGGGACTGGTTTTCGCCCGGCATCGGTGGATCATTCTACAATCCGCCAGGCATCAAACACGCAATGAGATCGCTGGATCGGCCGCTGTTCGCATTTTGGGCGCTGTTGGTGGACCAGACGCATCACTGAGCTTGCCCGAAACCCGGCTACCGGCCGAGGAAGAGCCAAGACCGCCTTGCGGGTGAAGCGCGTGACTCATCAATAGCTTCACCATCGACGTCGGTTGGCCGCGTACCGTCAAGGCGCTGCCGATTTCGAAGAAGCGCCTTGATCAAAGATCGCGAAATGGTTGCTATATCTCGACTTTCACACGGCCAACCGGATTAGAACAGCAAGCAAGGAAATAGCCGTCGGCAATCTCTTCGTCGGTGATGCCGCCATTGTGGACCATATGAACATCGCCTTCGGTTTTGCGAACCTTGCAGGTCCCGCATATCCCCATACTGCAACCCGATCGGATCACCAGACCCGCAGACCGTGCCGCAGTCAGGACCGTATCGGTCTCGACGCATTTCGCGGAGACGCCGGATAGGACAAATTCGATCTCGGCCTCGTTGTTCTCGGCGGGAACGAAGTCATCCGGGACCTTCTCGGCCTCAGGAAGCGGCGCGCGGAAGCTTTCCTGATGGTAATGCGCCATGTCGAAACCGAGACCGGCCAGCGCCTCCCGCACGGCTTGCATGAAGGGCTCGGGCCCGCAGCAGAACACCTCGCGATCAAGATAATCCTGCGCCATCAGTCCGAGCATCAGCTGGTTGAACATGCCTCTGTAGCCGGTCCACGGCCTGTATGGATCGGTCTGTTCAACCACCCATTTCAGGTCAATGCCGGTTACGCGCGATGCCATATGCTCCAGCCGTTCACGGAAGATGATCTCAGAAGGACGGCGCGCGCAGTGGACGAAGACGATGTCCGGATCAACTCCGGAATCATACAGATGGGTGGTCATGGACATCATCGGTGTGATGCCCGAGCCGGCCGATATGAAAAGGAACTTTTCGGCTGGCTGATGTGCCATCGAGAAGGTGCCCCCCGGACCAATTGCCCGCAGGCGCATGCCCGGACGGAGGCTGTCAAACATCCACTGCGTTCCGACAGAGTCGGCTTGAGCCTTTACGGTAATGGTCAGCGAGGTCGGCCGCGACGGAGATGAGGATATCGTGTAGGTCCGGTAGATCGGACCGCTGGGAGTGGGCAGCTCCAAAGTGAGGAACTGTCCCGGATCAAAATTGAACAGCGCTCCGGACGGCGACCGGAAACAAAAGGTCAGGACGTTCGGCGCCTCCGGAAGAAAGGAGGCACATTCGAGTTCTTCCGCGTCGGTCCAGAAAACCAGCCTGGGTTTTGCCACCACGTTCATTGCTTCACTCCGCGGCCAATCGCATCGAGGCCTGAGAGCGCTCCAGCCAGTTCGCATACCAATCGACGAATTGGGTCACACCGCTTTCCTGAACCGGCGAATATGGTCCGGGAACATAGGCAGGAGAGAAGATCCCTTGCTGGTTGGTCTCGACGATCTCACGGTCTTCACCATTTGTAGAAATCCAGACCTCGGTCAGGCGCTTGAGGTCGTAGTCGAGCCCTTCGACGGCATCTTTGTTCACCAGCCAGGTGGTGGTGACCTCGGTCTCCGTGGCGCTGATTGGCGTGACTCGGAAGGTCAAGGAGTGATCCGGCAGGAAGTGGCTCCAGGTCGTTGGATAATGGAACATCAACAGCGAGCCTGCTTCGGGCAGGGCCACCCGGCCAAGATTCTTGTGAACGGCAGCCTTGCCGTCGAGCGTGTAGCTCACCGCCTTTTGCTGCAGCGGCATCCGCGCCAGGCGAAATTGGCCGCTGCCGCCAAGGCGGAACTGCGCCGGCGCGCCTGAGGCTTCGCAACGGTCAAAATGCGCCTGGAGGGTCGCCGAGACCGACCCGTCAGCAGAGACTCCCGCCACTTCCGGGTCGAGCGAGAAGGAGCGGCAGAGCGACGGGTGGTTGCTGCTGCAGTGGTAACATTCGCGGTTGTTTTCCCACACAAGCTTCCAGTTGGCCTTCTCGACGATGGTCGACGTATGCGCGACCTTCGCATTGTTGAGGTCATGGACCTCTAGGTAGGGAAGGGCCAGGTCGGCAAACGGTTCGAAGTCTGGGGGCGTAGCGGACAGACAGACGTAGATCAGGCCGGCAAGATTGCGCAGATGGACCGGCTTCAGCCCGTGTTTGGACATGTCGAAGTCGGGCCCCATGTCATTTGCCCAGATGAGCTTGCCGTCAAGCTCATAGGTCCACTGGTGATAGGGGCAGACGAGTTTGGCCACTTGGCCTTCGCGCGCCTTACAAATCATCGAGCCGCGATGACGGCAGGAATTGTGGAAGGCGCGGATTTCACCATCGCGGGCGCGCACGATGACCACCTCATAGGCACCCACGCGCATCGTCACGTAGCTGCCAGCTTTCGCAAGCTGGCATGCCGGGGCCGCGTAGAGCCATTCCTGGTAGAAAATGTGCTCGAGATCGAGCTGGTAAATCGTCGGCGAAGTGTAAAAGGGCTGCTCAAGGGCATAGCCCGAGACGCGGCGCGCTAGCAACTCTTGAATCGAGGGCGAGGGGGCGTTCATGCGGAATTCCATAGATGGCGTGCATATTTGAGATGAAATTTTCTTGCCTGAACGCCTTTTGCGCAACAGCACTAATTTTCAGAACGATTTAGTTCAGCTAATCTGTTGCACTCAGCGAGCCATCCAAAAAGCGGGTCCGAAGAAGCGTTGATGCCAAGACCGTACGATCTCTCCTCGGTGACGGCTCTCATCTGCTTCGAGGCAGCCGCCCGAAATGCGAGTTTCAAAAACGCCGCCCAGGAATTGAATGTGACGCCCGCGGCGATCAGCCACCAGATCAAGGCGCTTGAGGGTGACTTGGGATGCAACCTGTTCCTGCGCTTGAGCCGCGGCGTCGAATTGACTGAGAAAGGGGCGTTCCTGTTCGTTGCCGTGCAGCGCGGGCTTGAGACGATTTCCGACGCCGTCACTCACATGCGCGATCGCCCGGAAACCGCCGACGTGACCATCCGGACAACGACGGCCGTCAGCTCGCTATGGCTTACACCGAAGATTTCAGCCTTCTGGAAGAGCCATCCCACCATCACTGTCTCGCAGATCGTCAGCGACATGCCCGCAACAGCGATCCGCTGTGATCTAAGTATTCATTACGGAGATGCGCAGGAAAGTCCCGAGGAGTGTCACAAACTTTTTCAAGATTGCATTGTCGCGCTTGGAACTCCAAAATTCGCCGCCGAGCACGGCATTGGCCGAGTTGAGGATCTGCTCAAGGCGCCTTTGATTCATATGAACAACGAGGAAACCGACTGGACGAACTGGCCGGAGTGGTTTCAAGCGCTTGGACACACCATCCCGAAAGGCCGCAGGTTTTCCGTGAACAACTACATGATTGCCCTCCAGGCCGCTCAGGATGATATCGGGGCGGTCTTGGGGTGGGATGGATTGGTCAAAAGCCTGATGGAACAGGGCCGGCTGGTCACTCTTGTACCCGACAACATTCCCTCACCCAGGGCATTTTATCTGAAAATCCATCCCAGGGCAGGTTCGAAAGCCCGGCTTTTTGCGAGCTGGCTCGCCAAAAGCTCTTGAGCAGCTGCGCTCTCTTGCTCGCTGACTTCTTCGGGCGGGCTTCACGTCACCGCGCTCGCTATGGATTCGTGGTATTGAACGGGTACCCACCACGAAAGCCTGGAGATTATCGGATGAGACTGATTGTGCTTGCCGCCGCTCTCTCGATCGCGGCGCCTGCGGCCGCCCTGGCCGGGCCGGCCTCCAATGCGGTGAAGTTCTTCTACATGCCCGAGGTCAAGTTCGAGGCCGACGCGAAATACCGCGACCGTTTCACCGAGCCGGTGACAAAGCTGTTCGACCTCAACGACCAGGCGCAGAAGAACAAGCCTGACGAGGTGCCTTGCATCGACTTCGCCCCCGGTCTCGACGCGCAGGATTTTGACGAGAAGACAGTCGCCAAGACGTTGAAGCTGTCCGAAGCAGTGGATGGCGACAGCGCCAACGTGACAGTGACGTTCAACCTTTTCCCGGAAGGCGATGAATCCAAACGCGAAATGGTCTGGTCGCTGAAGAAGGTCGACGGCCAGTGGAAGGTTTCCGACATCACCTCGAAGACCAGCGGCTGGACGCTGAGTGCGCTCGAATGCCTGGCTGGCCAGACTCCGGAGTGATGCCATGGCCCGCATCCTGGCCCTGGCGACTGCGTGCCTGCTGGCCGCGGGTTTGAGCAGCACCGCTGGCCAGGGCCTGTTCGGCGCGCCGCTCTCGGCAGAAAATGCACGGGCAGCTCCGCTGCGGCCAGGTTCGCCGACGGCGGTGGTGAAACCGTTTTACGAGCATGTCGGGCTCGAGCTCGATCCGGCTCGGCGCAGCCAATTCGTCGATCCCGCGAAGTCGGTGCTCGACAAAAGCGATGCGCTGCGGAAATCGGGGCAGGGCGAATGCCTCGATCCCAACATTGCGCTCGACAATGCGGCGTACGACAGGGCCGAGATCGACGACAGCCTGAAGATCGTTGAAACGGTCAAAGGCGATGAGGCCAAGGTCATCGTCGCCTTTACCGTTGCCGGCAATCCGCACCGGCTGGAATGGAAGTTCAAAAAGGTCGACGGCGACTGGAAGATATCGGACCTTCTGTCGGTGACCGGCGAATGGGCGCTCAGCCAATATCAGTGTGAGTGAGAAGGGACCGATGAAGGATGGGACATACAGCGTCGATCGCCTGATGGCGATCGAAAACCAGAGTTGGCGATCCTGCTGTCCCGCCGGACATCTCGCAGCAGAATTCAGCCGCGTCCGCGATAGGGCGCAACACGGGTGTCGGGCAGCCATGCGCCTTCCGGCGGCGCGCCGGTCTGCCAGAACACGTCGATCGGAATGCCGCCGCGCGGATACCAATAGCCGCCAATGCGCAACCACAGTGGTTTGGTCGCGGCGATGATGCGGCGGCCGATCATGACGGTGCACTCTTCATGGAAGGCGCCATGGTTGCGAAACGAGGTCATGAACAGCTTCAGCGACTTCGATTCCACCAGCAGCGTGTCGGGTGCATAGTCGATGACGATGTGGGCGAAGTCCGGCTGGCCGGTGACCGGGCAGAGCGAGGTGAATTCCGGGCAGGTGAAGCGAACGATGGCCGGCGGCCCGTCGCCGCGCGAAAACGGCACGGTCTCCAGGACTGCTGCTTCAGGGTTCTGTGGCGCCTCGACGTTGGTGCCGAGCTGGGTAAGGTTTTTCGTATCGGTCATCGGCGGGTTCCTTACTGCATGTCGCCCAAAAGCCTGCCCACGGGCCCGACCCGAGGGTGCGCGGATTTGGGTACGACATGCGCAAAACAAAAATTTGCCGCTCATTAGCACAATTTGAAACAGGAAGACGATGACCAGCAGCGATCCGCTTCTCCAGCCCTATCAGCTCAAACATTTGACGCTGAAGAATCGGGTCATGTCGACCAGCCATGAGCCGGCCTTTTCCGAGGACGGCATGCCGAAAGAGCGTTACCGGCTCTACCACGCCGAAAAGGCCAAGGGCGGCATGGCGCTGACCATGACCGCCGGTTCGGCGATCGTCTCGCGCGACAGCCCGGCCGCCTTCGGCAAGTTTATGACGACCGCATCGTGCCGTGGCTCGCTGAACTCGCCGATGCCTGCCACGAGCATGACTGCAAGGTGATGATCCAGATCACCTATCTCGGTCGCCGTACCGGCTGGAACAAGGCCGACTGGCTGCCGGTCTGTCCGCCTCGCCAGTGAACCGTGATTGCGGCAGGCCCTACTCAGAACATCCTGGCGGTGGCCATACAGAGTACGGTGATGATCAGCAGCCCACCAGCGATGCGTTCGCCTCGTGTCATCTTCGCGCGCAACTGCGTTTCCGTCGCCGAGTCAGTGCCGGCAAGCCGCCTGCTGGCAGAGCCGACCAGCGCTCCCTGAACACCGGCGGCAATCAAGGCCGTCGCGATACCCAGGGCCAGAACCATTTCCATCGAACCGAAAGAGCCGCTGTGGAAGAAATACCAGAGCAGGGCGCCGGTCAGGAAAACCATGCCGGCCGCGTTCATTTGCGGCCGGAAAAACCGTTCGATCCGAATCTCTGGATCGCGGGCGACAGCGATGGTCGTTCCAGCCCAGAACACACCGGCCAATACGTGAAGGCCGAGGACGATGATGTAGACATACTGCATGACCGCGTTCCTCCTTTCCTACCGCCAACCATAAAGTTAGATATCAAATGATTAGATGTCAATGTAAAGTCAAAGGGCCAGTTCCATCGGCCTTTCCCTTACTCTAGTGTCGGAT
Source organism: Mesorhizobium sp. WSM4844 (assembly GCF_055811775.1). Lineage (NCBI taxonomy): Bacteria > Pseudomonadati > Pseudomonadota > Alphaproteobacteria > Hyphomicrobiales > Phyllobacteriaceae > Mesorhizobium > Mesorhizobium sp. WSM4844. The sequence goes on from NZ_JBVVQB010000044.1 coordinate 54,760, forward strand.
CATGACGCTTTTTGACCGCCCGCCAGTCGGGATGAATCTCGCCCGCACCGCAAAGCTTGTCGCCCAGGCCTTTGACGCCACGTTGGTCGAGGCGGGCGGCACGCTGCCGGTCTGGGTCACGCTGTTGTCGATCAAGTCGCGCGAACTGGCCAACCAGCGTGAGCTCGCCGGCATGATCGGAATCCAAGGCGCGACGCTGACCCACCACCTGAACGCGATGGAGACGCAAGGTTTGCTGACCCGGCGCCGCGATCCGGAAAACCGCCGCGTCCATCAGGTCGAACTGACCGAAGCGGGAGAGGCGCTGTTCCTGAAATTGCGCACGGCAGCCATTGCCTTCGACAAGCGGCTGCGGACCGGGTTGTCGGACGACAGGCTGGCGGAGTTCGCGGAAGTCTTGGCGACGCTGCGGGCGAATGTCGATTGATCCCAACTGCCGAACGCTTTGTTCAGCGAGCCCAAGATGTAGCGGCAGCCAGCTACAGACCGGCCGTAACCCCATCAGGCCGCCATTTCCGAAGCGGCGTGTCAGGTTGGCGCCTCACGCCAGCCTTCCCTGCAGCACCGTCAGCCTGGCTCTCTTCGGCGCCCGCGCGACCAGCCATTCGCGTACCTGGTCCTGCGGCATCGGGAAGGCGATCGAGTAGCCCTGCACCTGGTCGCAGCCGATCGCCATCAGCGAATCGAGCTCAGCCTCGGTTTCGGCGCCCTCGGCGACGATCGAGATGCCAAGGCCGCGGGCGAGTTCGGTGATGGCACGCACGATCTTGGTGTTGTCGCCGTTCTCATTAATGTTCTGGACGAAGCGGCGATCGATCTTCAGCCTGTCGATCTCGTTCGGGTTGACGTGGCTGAGCGACGCGTAGCCGGTGCCGAAATCATCGAGTTCAAGATGGATGCCGGCGGCGCGGATGTGCCGCAGCTTTGCCGCGATGCCGGTCTTCTCGTCGTCGAGAATGACGGATTCGACGATCTCGAGCGACAGTTTTTGTGGCGGCAGCCCAGCCTTTTCCAGCGCACCGAAGAGGAAGGCGTCGAAATTGGCCTCACGCAATTCGGAGCCGGAGACGTTGACGGCGAGCCGTCCGAAGGCAATGCCGGCACGGTTCCACTCCGCCGCCTCGCCGATTGCCTTGGCGATGACGATGCGGCCGATCGCCGGCATGAGTCCGCATTTCTCGGCGATGGGAATGAACTCGCCCGGTGCGATCATGCCGCGCTCGGCATGTCTCCAGCGAACCAGCGCCTCGATGCCGCCGATCGTGCCGTTCGACAACGAAACCTGTGGCTGGAAATAGACCTGGAACGTCTTCTCCGCGATAGCGATCCTGATGTCATGCTCGAGCCGCTTGCGGTAGTCGAGTTCATGCCGCAACGCCTCGGAGAAGAATGAGAGACTGCCGCCACACTGCTTCTTGGCGGCGTGGAGCGCGAGGTCGGCGTGGACGAGCAGATCTTGCGCATTGTCGGCGTCGACCGGATAGACGGCGACGCCGGCGCTGGCGCCCGGAAGGATGGTCGCGCCCCGATAGACGATCGGTTCGTTGATCTGCGACAGGACGCGCCCGGCGACCGTGTTGATGTCCTCGGTGCCGCCGGCACCGTTGAGGATCATCACGAATTCGTCGCTGCCGAGACGCACGCAGAGGTCCGACGCCCGGCAGGAATCACGCATGCGCTGCGCCGTCACCACCAGCACATAGTCGCCGGCGGCGTGGCCAAGCGTGTCGTTGATCTGCTTGAACCGGTCGAGGTCGAGGTGGACCGCCGCAAGCCGCTCCCGCCGGCGCTGCGCGCCCTTGATCAGCGTATCGAAATGGTCGGTCAGGAAGGTGCGGTTGTGCAGGCCGGTAAGGCCGTCATGCACGGCGATGAAGGCCATGGAATTGCGGGTATCGATCAGTTCACGCGTCTTGCGCAGGATGGTGTTCGACATCGGCCTGAAGATGAAAAGTGCCACCAGCACGATGACGCCGAGGGTGGAATAGAACAGCGTTCGATGGAGAGCGAGAAGGCCCTCCGAGCGCGCGTCGGCTTGGGCGCTGATGCGCTGGCCGAGTGCCGCATAGCCCGACAGGGCCGCATTGGCGACGGAAGCGTCGAGGTTGACGCGTTCGCCGCCACCCTTGTAGCCGCCATTGTCGGCCATGCCGAGTTGCGATTCAAACGCCGAAACCAGGCGTTCGCCGTTGGCGATAAGCCCGACCGAGAAGTAATCGAGATGAAACGGCTTGGCGAAAAGGACGTTCTCGACTGATTTTGGATCGAGCCTTGCCGGTGACGCCGGGTCGGCGACCACACGCTCGAGCAGAAGGTCGTAGTTCCTCTCGAAGTCGGCCGTGGCCTGTTTGAATGCGGTGACCAGAGCCGGTTGTTGGTTGGGCGTAGCTGCTCCTGCCGCGTTGGCAAGGAAGACAATGCGTTGCGACAGCACCTTTTGCATGCCGACAATATCGAGCAGCGTGTCGTCGTGCCGATGGCCAGCCATCATCTGCTGGAGAAGGATGAAGGAGGCCATCACCATGGCTGCAATGATCAGCAGCGCCAGCCAATAGCCTGCCTTGATCAGCAATATGAGCTTGCCCGAAATGGTTTGCATCGGTTGCTGCGACATTTTCTGGGGCGGTCCCTCTCGCCGACAGATTGTTGGGTATGAGGACCATTGGCTTGAAAGGTTAACAGCTCCGGAAGTCGACAGAGCAGCAGCGGTGGAAAGCTCGCGAAATGGTTATCGCGTTCTTTCTTGCCGCGGCTGCATTTGAACATCTGCCATTTGGCGGCATTCCGGGGCGGCATTCTGACCACTGACCGTCGGGTCACCGAAGCCGTCGCTTTTGCGGTGGATTTTTCGCCCGCGCGGGGCGACAGTCCATTTGAATCTCAACAGGGCCAGATCATGAGCGCGGCATTCCTCTCCCATATCGACAGCGAGCTTCAAGGGCTGAAATCGGCCGGCCTCTACAAATCCGAGCGGGTGATCACCTCGACGCAATCGGCTAAGATCGAGGTAGGCGGCGAGAGGGTGCTGAATTTCTGCGCCAACAATTATCTTGGCCTCGCCGATAGCGCCGACTTGCGCGATGCGGCCAAGCAGGCACTCGACCGCTATGGTTATGGCATGGCGTCGGTGCGTTTCATCTGCGGCACGCAGGAAGAGCACAAGCAGCTCGAGGCGACGATTTCAGGCTTTCTCGGCATGGAGGACACGATCCTCTATGGCTCCTGCTTCGATGCTAATGGCGGCCTGTTCGAGACGCTGCTTTCCGAGGAGGATGCGGTCATTTCCGACGCGCTCAACCACGCCTCGATCATCGACGGCGTCAGGCTCTCCAAAGCAAAACGCTTTCGCTATGCCAACAACGACATGGCGGCGCTCGAGGAGGAATTGAAGAAGGCCGAAGGCAGCCGCTTCAAGCTGATCGCCACCGACGGCGTTTTTTCCATGGACGGCATCATCGCCAATCTGAAGGGCGTCTGCGATCTCGCCGACAAGTACGATGCCATGGTGATGGTCGACGACAGCCATGCAGTCGGCTTCGTCGGCAAGAACGGGCGCGGCTCGGCCGAGCATTGCGGCGTCGAGGGCAGGGTGGACATCATCACCGGCACGCTCGGCAAGGCATTGGGCGGCGCGTCGGGCGGCTACACATCGGGCAAGAGCCAGGTGGTCGACTGGCTGCGCCAACGCTCGCGTCCCTATCTGTTTTCCAACACGCTGATGCCGGCGATCGCCGGCGCCTCGATCCGGGTTTTCGAACTGATCCAAAATGGCGATGCGCTGCGCCAGCGCCTCTATGCCAATGCGGCGCAGTTCCGGTCTGAAATGGGTAAGCTCGGCTTTACGCTGGCCGGCGCCGATCATCCGATCGTTCCGGTCATGCTCGGCGATGCGACGCTGGCGCAGGAGATGGCGGCGCGCATGCTGCAGCGCGGCATCTATGTCATCGGCTTTTCCTTCCCCGTCGTGCCCAAGGGCCAGGCGCGCATCCGCACGCAGATGTCGGCCGCCCATTCCAGCGCCGACATCGACCGGGCGGTCGAGGCGTTCGGCGCGGTCGGGCGCGAACTTGGTGTGATTTCCTGAACGGCCGGAAGCGAAAAGTGATTCCGGGTCAAGAGTTTCAAGGGAAAAAAGAATGTCGAACATGATGAAGGCGCTGGTCAAGGCCAAGGCCGAGCCGGGCATCTGGATGGAAGAAGTGCCGGTGCCGGAAATCGGCCCGAACGACGTTCTGATCAAGATCAGGAAGACCGCGATCTGCGGTACCGACGTCCACATCTACAATTGGGACCAGTGGGCGCAGAAGAC
>NZ_JBVVQB010000045.1:0-58031 GCF_055811775.1 Mesorhizobium sp. WSM4844
AAGTCGAGATATTCCCGACCGTCTGCAGCGATGAGAGTGGTCCCGACTCCGCGATCGAATAGGGCCGGGAAGGCTCGCACGTAGCTGCGCACCTCAGACTCAAGACGATTAAAAACCGCGAGGCTTACATCATTTTCGAGTGCGAATTGCTTGTTCATCGGCGAACTCCTCAATCTGCAAACGCTCCCAGCCTTCAGCATAAATCGAGTCGCCCACATTAGTTGGGCGAATTTTCCGGCTGGCCTTCATCTTTGACGGCTACCATCCAGAATACAGTTATCACTGGGCCAACCACTGTCGGAACATAATCGCCTAGAATTCCCGCTACTTGGGTTAAAATTCTAAGAAATCTCTGCAACACTCTCGCGCGACGCGGGGAAATGTGGACAAATTCCTAGCCGATGCTGGAGCTGGCGGTTGACGACGCCAGTTCCGCCCCGTGGCGATGCCCCCACGGACGTGATCGACCACGCTTCTCGATGTCGAGGTGGATGAGTCGCCCAAACGCTCCCACAGCGACATGCGGGTTCGGACGCACGCGCTGAGTTTTTTGTTGTGTCCCAAGCGGCGCATAACGCGGCTCACGATTAGCGGAGGCGCCGACCTCCGCAGCAATCTGCTTGCTCATTCAGCGCGATGGTAAACAGTCCAGGATCGGTAACGGAGATCGTCTCGCAGACAGTCGGTCCCGCCTGAATTTGTGGTTCACGCCCTCGGTTGAAGCAGGCAGTAATACTTGTTTTGTTCTCCTGACCGTCACAAACCGGCCCCTAAATGTCGAACCGTAAAGCCGCATCCAGACTCACCGGACCGTGCTTTGCCGAAGCCATGGGTCCGAGCCACCGATTAACCGTTGTAGGGTCTGCGTCGCCTTCGTCCAAGTCATGCCTGATGAACGCAAGGCGAGCGCCGTTGCCTGAGGCCGCCATAGCTTACCGTCCCAAGCTAGGCATTCGGGTCGAGCGCATGATGACCGACCACGGCTCCTGGTGCCCGCCTGCGCCTGCGCTCGAGATGTCGGATTGTCGACACACACATCGGACATGAGAAGCCTCGCTATAGGGCTATCGTTTGTTTTGAATGATATTTCTTACTTGGCACAACAAATGCTGAAATCTTCTCAGGGATGCACTGAGGAGAAATCATTCAATGATCACGCTCGCCGAATATGCGGTCGCCAGTGCCAAACTGAACTTTCCGACTTCGACCCACGATTTTGTGTCTGTCTTTGGCATTCTTCAGGTTGCTCGGACACGACCACCAGGGAGCCCGGTCCGACGCTAAAAATTTTCGCCGATTCACCGTTTTATCTTTGGCTGGAGGAACTAGTGGGCTGGGCACCGCTGTCGCGCGGCAGCTACGCGTCTTGCATCCGCGACTTGGGTCTGCGGCTGTGAGCTTGTGGCCAACGGATCAATCTCCCGGAGGTCAAGTGCGGCATTCACTGGCTCTACACTGCCCGCATCTTTGTCACGGTGAGGCCCAGAGCAAGGCGTCCCTTGAGCTAGTGCAGTGCTTGTCCAAATGACCCAGATGGAGCGAAACAGCTATCCCTACTCCATAGATGCGGCAGAAGTTGAACCATTGCCTCAGCCTAACCTCCAGTGCCCTGGAGCCTACTCTCAGAACGGAGCCGCTTATGGAGATTCGTCTCGCAGGAAGTGCCGACCGCGATCGATGGCGGTCCCTTTGGAACGCATACTGCGCCGACCAGCGTATCGATATGTCAGAACAAGCGACAGAGACGATCTGGCGGCGGATTGAGCGTCCAGACGACCCAACGAACGCGATAATTGCTGTCCGGACAAGTGGCGTCGCGTCAGGTTTCGCCAACTTTATCGTGCACCCCTACACCTTCAGCGACCGGCTACTTTGTTTTCTCGCCGATCTCTATGTCGATGATTCTTCGCGGCGACAGGGGGTCGGCCAAGCCATGCTAGCGCATCTGGCCTCCTATGGTTGCCGGCAAGGCTGGCTGAGGATTTATTGGAATACGGACAGGTCCAATACGCGCGCGCGGGCGCTCTATGAGAAGACTGCTCACTTGAGTCCATATCTCACCTACCACCTTGACCTGTAGAGTCACGGTGACGAGCCCGAGCGCTATGATCGGAGCTTGAACCTGATGCCGCGCCGTCACAGTTGAGACTAAACAACAGGTCGTGCTGAAGGTATGGGTGCGGTGCTCCAAGGAACGAATCCGGCGCCTCTTGGGAGCGGAACGAATGCATGACGTTCGTCCGAGATGCCGCATGCTACGACGCACGCCGATCCGACCTATGAGGATGGCGTGACCCGCTTTTGTGTCGCCAACAAGCCGGATGCAGTGCCGGTCACATCGGCCCACGCGCGCAGCAACGCGACGCCGCATTATGGCCTGCAGCTTGCCGACATTGGGCCTGAAGGCGTCGGTCAACCACATCGGCGCGACGGACTGAAAGTCCACAAGCGTAAGATCACGTATCGCGCTGTGGCCAAAGAACTCGGCTATGAGCTGGTCGAGCCGAAGGCCGTCCTCACCGCCTAACTCGCCGATAAGAGTTTGCCTCCTGTCGCCCACCGGCTAATTTTTTTCCTGGGGATGATTTGCCGGAGGTGTCTTGCGCTCGCTTCGTCAATCTCTCATCCCGATCGTGAATAGTCAGTGCCGGAGAATATAAGGTGGCGAGAGCTCGGGCTTGCGGGCCGAGCTTGTGGGTCGCTCGATGAAAAGCATGTTTTTGGGCGGAAGCTGTCCTGCATGCAATTTTAGCACACGTTCACCCAGCTCCTTGTCGGCTTCCGTGAGACGATGGTTGAGGCGAAGGTAATCGGTCCACGTCGGCGTGCGGAATGTCTCTATCCATTGCATAGGCTCCTGAAGATTGCGCTGGAGCATCCAATGCCGAGCGCCGACGCGGGTGTGCACATGCCGGCGCGCGCGCATGAGGTCTAGGAATGCTTCGAGATTTTCCTCCGGTACTTGGTACTCGACTTTGATCACGATGGGACCGCTTCTTGGCTTGAGATTGAGGGCGACCGCCGGTGCGTCGAATTCCTCCAAGGGGTCGGGCTCGGATTCGCGGCGCTCGCGAAGCGGAAAAAGCACGCCGGTCGCGGCAACGACCAGCAGGGCTCCGGCGGAGCCCTCCAGTGCCCAGACCAGAGAATAGTTCTGGGTAACCGTGCCCCACACCCAGCTTCCCGCGGCTATGCCGCCATCTACGAGTGCGTAATAAATCGAGATGGTACGCCCCACGACCCATCGCGGGCTCGCCAGTTGCACGCTCACACCAACCCCGGACCAGGCAGTGACCCAGCCCGCGCCTCCTAAAGCCAGTGCAATCGCCGCGACCGTAATCGACGAGGTCAGCGCTAGGGTAAGAGAGCACGCCGCGCATGCGACGCAGGCGAGCCTCATTAGGCGTTCCTGCGACAAACTCCGTCTAAACAATCCATTGGAGATGCCCGCGATGACGGCGCCTATTCCGAAGCCTGCCATGAGCGTGCCATAGGCGAGCGGTCCTCCGCCCAACCGATCGCGTACAACAAGCGGCAGCAGCGCGAGGATGGCAATGCTCGCGAGACCAAAGAGAGTTCCGCGAGCGATCGCCGTCTTGATCTCCGATGACATCGCCGTGAAGCGCAGCCCGTCATAGATCGCCGTCCTCATCGACTCACGCGGAAGAGGCGAAGAGCGAACCTTCCATTTGCACCGCCAAATGGTGCCCAAAGGTACCGCATAGCTGAGCGTGGTTACGGCGAATGCCGCTATGAGCCCGAACGAGGCAACAACGATGCCGCCGAGCGCTGGGCCCACGGTCCGCACAGTGTTGAAGCCCACAGAAAGGAGGGTGACGGCGGCGGGAACTTCGCGACGATCCACCATGTCGCCGACCGAAGCCTGCCATGCGGGATCGTGAAGAGCGCCTCCGCATGCGATCAAGAAGCTAAAGCCGAGGATCATCCACGGGTCGACAAAGCCCAGCACCACACAAGCCGTCAGCATTGCAGATGCTATTACCATTAGGCACCGGCCGGCGAACATGACTCTGCGACGGCTGAAATTGTCGGCGAGAGCCCCGGCGACGAAGGACAAGATGAAGGCTGGCAGGTTCGATGAGGCCTGGACTAGCGCAACCATCAAATCGGAGGTCGAAATCGTTGCCATTAGCCAGCTGATGGCAACAGTTTGCATCAACCAACCGAGGCTCGAAACTTGCGTGGCAAGCCAGATCGACCGAAATGTTGAATTCCTGAGCGGCGCAAATGTCGCTGGCGGAAATGGATCTAAATCTGCGCCCGCCGCCTTGCTCATTTAATCATGACTCTAAGGTCCAGTTTGCTGCGTCGCTCTGGAACCAGAACTGCAGCCCTTTTCAAACCAGTTGAAGGCCCGCGGACTGCTAAATGCATAGACGCCCGGCAGGAGATTTGGCTCACTGCCGGGCCGGTACACCTTGGGAGGTGGCGCAGTTCCGAATTTATGCAACGTCGTGAATTACCGCATTGAGCCAAGGGATGTGCCCATCAGCCGCCAAATGATGCTAGCGCATTGAACGAGCCGATTCTGGCTAATAACCCGGTATAGACGCAGGAGATCGGCGTTGCGCCCACTGTTGTGCATAAAATCGGCAGGTCGGCAGCAAGACAGATCCGCACAGCTCTTTTGAAAGTCCTCCGGCGTGCTCGGGCCAGTCCTATGGATATCTCGCCCGGCTGATCCTGCCGCGCTTACGAGGCCTTCCTCATCAGCCATTCAGATTCGAGGATATGAGGTGCTTCCGAGCGATCAACGTCGAAGCGCTCCGCAGTCAAACATGAGCAGCAGAGCGTGTACGCGGCGGCTCGACATTTTTTTGCGGCTTTCGGCTGCGGGTCGGCAAGGATGTGGTGTCGTAATGCTCGCCATCGCCGCAAAGGTCGCGTTCAGTGTCGGCTCAAACTTCGGCCACGCCACCCTTCAGGTTGTCGCACAGCCGGTGGCCGGGCGAAGGATCTGAGCGCCGCACCTTCGTGGCAGCAAATCCAATCGGTAAACTTTGGCCGGAGAACCGGCAAGAACGAAGTTCAGATTTGAAGCGCGCCCAGCACCGCGACCAATCTGCACCGGGAAAATGGCGCCGCACAGAGGACCGACCATTCGAACCGGATGCCCGGCATAGCCGGTCTGCATCACCGCGCCCGCCGCACGCCGAATTGCTGTATGTCGCACTGGTCCGGCTTCGTCCTGCCCGCCCCTTGTCGCAGGGTTAGAGACATGAGGACGCACGCTCGGCGACCTGATGATGTGTGGCGAACCAAACGTCACCCTTTGCTTTGGCGCGTCGAATTAGTTCTTCTACGATCCAGATCCGAGAGCGATATCCAATGACGTGTGGATGCAGAGTCAGCTGAAACAGATCGGCATCTTGATAGGCCCCTACGAACTCTCGAATAAATATAGAAAGCACGTCGTCGACTGATAAATCTGGCCGTGAAGACCCATCGGGACTCATCCAAAGGTAAGTGGCATCGTCTCGAATCCATTCAACCGGTATTTCAATCACTCCCGTGGGTTCCTCGTCTTCCAGCAGTTCATAGCAACTATCATCGGCCATAAGGGATGAGTCGTATGTCAATCCCATTTCACGTATGATCCGTAGGATCCCCGTCGCGCGTTTGGAAGTGATCTTTTCAAGAGTGTCGGCGCTCCTCATCATTAAAGAGCGCTCGCTCTCTGCGCTCAGTTCCGAGTTCAGCTCGTGTATCCAGCCGTGCATGCCAATCTCATGGCCTTCATCGACAACTGCGAGTTGTTCGTCTGGATACAACTGAGCGATCACAGCGGGAACGAAAAAGCTCGCCGGAACGTCGCACTTTTTCAAGAGTCGCAAAGCCCGAGGTATCCCTCGTCGGCTCCCGTACTGACCCCATGATAATCTGCTTAGCGATCGCCCTCCCCTGCGCAATTCGTTCGACTCATGATCGACGTCGAACGAGATGGCGAAGGCACAGCGTTTACCGCCGGGCCACATTGGACTTAGTGCCTTGCCCGCTCTGACTTTGTTGAGGCGCCGCCGCCAATGGCTTTCAGGCCATTTCCCCGGGGATTGAGTGCGGTCGAATTCGCCACCAGTTCCTCCTGAGCAGTGTCTGCATTGAATTCCGCCGAAAACTCAATGAGCGGAACGTGGCACCAGCTCAGCTGGCAGCCCCGCAGGCCGATCAGGCCGTCGCTTGAGTTGCGCCTCGATTTACGACGAGATGGCCAACTCATTCAGATTTTCTCACTCTCGCGAACAAGCTCATCCATAACCGAGCGCACGGCGCTTTCTGCGATTGCAACAATCTCCTCCGCCTCAGCTTTGGTTGTAACCAGTGGCGGAGCAAAGCCCAAAATGTCCCCGTGCGGCATGGCTCGGGCGATAAGACCACGGTCACGGGCGGCCTTCGAGATTCGCGCACCTACCTTGAGGGCCGGATCGAAACGCTTCCGATTGTCGCGATCGGCAACGAACTCGATTGCCGCCATAAGACCGACGCCGCGCACTTCGCCGACGATCGGCAATTGCGCGAACTTCTCCTGCAATAGCGCCTGGAAAAACGCGCCGACGTCACGCGCATTGCCGGGGAGGTCTTCTTTCTCGACAATATCGAGGACCGCGTTGGCCGCGGCGGCGCCGATCGGATGACCAGAGTAGGTGTAGCCGTGCGAGAATGCGCCGACCTTGTCGGCCCCATCCTCCAGGACTTTATACACCTTCTCACCGACGATTGCCGCTGAAAGCGGAAAGTAGGCCGACGTCAAACCTTTAGCGATCGTGATGAGGTCTGGCTCGATCCCATAGTGCTGTGAGCCGAACATGGAACCGGTGCGGCCGAACCCTGTGATTACTTCATCGGCAATGAGCAGCACATCATGTTTTTTGAGCACCGTCTGTATCGCTTCCCAATAACCTTCCGGCGGAGGCGTGATACCACCTGTGCCGAGGACGGGCTCGCCAATGAAGGCGCCGACGTTGTCCGGGCCGAGCCGCTCGATCAGTTGATCAAGCTCGGCGGCGCGGCGAGCGGAGAATTCCCGCTCGGTTTCGCCCAGGGTTGCGCCCCAGTAATGATGTGGAACACCCGTGTGAACAATCTGCGGAAGTGGTAGGTCCATGTGGTCGTGATAAAAGCTCATGCCCGTCATCGAGCCCGACACTACGCTGCAGCCGTGATAGCCGCGTTCACGGGAGATGATCTTCTTTTTGGTCGGCTTGCCGCGCAGATTGTTATAATACCAGACGAGTTTGGCCTGGGTCTCGTTGGCGTCCGAGCCGGACATGCCATAGAAGACCTTGCTCATCTTCCCAGGCGCCATCTTGACGAGGCGATCAGAGAGAATCGCAAGCTCGTCGGTCGTGTGCGCCGCATAGGAATGGTAATACGCCAAGCGATATGCCTGACGCGAGATCGCATCGGCCACTTCCGTGCGGCCATAGCCGACATTCACGCAGTATAGGCCAGCAAAGCCATCGATAAATTGGTTGCCATGCGCGTCCTGGATGCGGATCCCCTTCCCTGTCTCCACGATCGTTGGGTCGCCGAGTTTGCCAGTGGCAAAATCCTTTAGCTGCGTGAAGGGGTGGAGGACGCTGTTGCGGTCCTTTCCGCTGATTTCTTTGATGTTGATGGTCATTGAGATGCTTCCTTTCAAGGCGCGATATTGCCGATACAGACATATTTGGGTTCGAGATATTCGACGAGACCGTGCCTTGAGCCCTCGCGACCGAGTCCTGATTGTTTCCATCCACCGAATGGAATGCTCGGGCCCGTAAATTTTGCGGTATTCACGGCGACCATGCCGTATTCGAGCCGGTCGGAGAGCCGCATAGCTCGGTTGAGATCTTGGGTATAGACATATGCCGCAAGGCCCATTTCGGAATTATTGGCTCTTGCGATCACCTCACCTTCGTCGTCGAAGGGCAGGATAGCAGCCACAGGGCCGAATGTTTCATCCTTGGCAATCGCCATGTCATCGCTCACACCTGCAAGCACGGCCGGTGTGACGAAGTTCTCGCCAAGCGAATTGTCCTGCGCGCCGGTTAGCATGCGCGCGCCGGCCGCCAGAGCTTCAGAAATCTGTTGAGCGCACTTTTCAGCACCAGAAATCTTGGTCATTGGACCGATGTTGACACCCGGCTCCAATCCATGCCCAACTTTCAGTTTACTGGTGGCCCCGGCAAATTTTTCCGTGAAATGCTCGTAAACGGCTCGCTGCACATAGATTCGGTTTGCCGCGAGGCAGTCCTGGCCCGATGTCGCGAACTTGGCTGCCATGCAGCCTGCGACGGCTGAGTCGATCGGTGCATCGCCGAAAAGGATGAAAGGAGCATTGCCGCCAAGTTCGAGCGAGACTTTCTTCACCGTCTTCGCGGATTGCTCGAGAAGGACTCGGCCGACCTCGGTAGAGCCTGTAAAAGAGAACGCACGCACTTGGGTATGCTCCAACAGCCTTCTGGCAAGTGGCGGAGCCTCGCCGGTGATCACCTGAAACACACCGGGCGGGATCCCAGCCTCCTCTGCAAGGCGGGCAAGAGCGAGCGCCGACAGAGGTGTTTCTGGCGCCGGCTTTACGATCATTGTGCAGCCAGCGGCCAGTGCAGCTCCGGCTTTTCTGGTGATCATTGCCGATGGAAAGTTCCATGGTGTGATAGCGACAGTCACCCCAATCGGCTGCATTTGCACCGCTAGCCTGCTTGCGGCGAGATGGCTGGGGATTGTTTCGCCGTAAGCCCGCTCCCCTTCCCCTGCAAACCAATCTAGAAAGCCGGCAGCGTATGAAACTTCGCCGCGGGCTTCAGCAATCGGTTTTCCTTGCTCGGCCGTTATGATGACAGCCAGGTCTTCGGCGCTCTCCCGCATGCCTGAAGCCCATTTCCGCAGATATGCACCACGCTGTAACGGAAGCATGTCGCGCCACTCGAGGAACGCTGCTCTTGCACAATGGACCGCGTCGTCAACGTCGGAGTCTGCGCAAGCCGCAACTTGAGCAAGTTCGTCACCGCTGGCAGGATCAAACACGGCAAGAGTATCTGACTTGGAGAGCCAGGCGCCGTTCAGATACGCATCACCACGCAAAAGGTCTGGCCGATTGAGCCTGCGTAATGCCGTGATTGACGTGTCCCTCATCTAAGACTCCAACGGTATGCTGATGCCCCTAGGTTATTGCTGCCACAGCGCCGATCGGCAGCGCAGTTGGTGTCCCTTGAGCTGCATTCCTGCAAACACCAGCCAATTCGCGTAGAATTGGACACTGCTCACAACTTCACTTGCCAGGAGGCTGAGCGACCGCGAGCGAGGTTCGCCGAACGTCGCGCTGTCGTCGGCGGCGCGGAAATTAATTGGTTCCAGCTCCGACCTCCCGATCGCGAGCTCCCAATCTGGTCTCGTGGCAACGACCACGTTTTAGCACTTTGATGCTGTCGGTAGCGGGGCGTTCCACACCATCAATCTGGGAGAGAAGCCGCATTGCCTCGCCTGAATTGTTCCTGGCTGTTGATCCGTAGCCTCATCTGATTTGCTCCCCGCATTTGTGTAGCAGGAGCAAATCAGATGAGGCAGGTCAGCATGGCGACGCGGGATGAGCTGGTGAGCGCGGTAACGGAGCGCTACGCCCGGAGCGACCGGGCAGAGAAGTCGCGCATTCTCGATGAGTTCGTGGCGGTGAGCGGCGTTCACCGCAAGCATGCGATGCGCCTATTGCGCAACGGACCGCAGGTGGGCCGTTCGGGGCCGCGGCCGGAGCGGCGGCTTTATGACGATGCGGTTGGTGAAGCGCTGATCGTGCTGTGGGAGGCCTCGGACCGGATCTGCGGGAAGCGGTTGAAAGCGTTGGTGCCGATCCTGGTCGAGGCGATGGAGCGTCACGGGCATCTTCAGCTTGCGCCGGAAATCCGGACGCGGCTTTTGGCGATGAATGCGGCAACGATCGACCGCGCGCTTCGCGGGATCCGCGAGACCGCAGGTGGAAAGAAGCGGCGCCGGAGCGCCGCTTCGTCGGTACTGCGGCGGAGCATTCCGATCCGCACCTGTCAATACCGGGTGAAATTTCCCCAAAAGTGCCGAAGTAAAATTCCCCAATTATGCCGTCTCGGACGGCATGGAGAATTGGGTATTTTTCGGCGGCCGACCGCGCGGCCGTGATGGTGGCGCGAAGGACGGTGGAGTAATCAGGGCTTTCGAACGGACGTGTTCAGGCATCAATTCGGCATGCTGGCGCAGCCTGTAGCTTGATCCTTCGATCTGAACGACGACGGCATGATGCAAAAGCCTGTCGAGAAGCGCGGTGGCGACCACGGCGTCTCCAAAAACATCTCCCCACTCTGCAAAGCCGCGATTGGACGTCAGGATCATCGCCCCTTTCTCGTAGCGGGCGTTGACGAGCTGGAAGAACAGATTGCCGCCGCCGGCGATGACCGGGAGATAACCGATCTCGTCGACGATCAGCAGACTTGGCCTGCAGAAGAAGCGGATGCGTTCTTGCAGCTGTCCCTCGCGCTCGGCCCTGGACAGCGCTGCAATGAGATCGGCCAAGGTGCAGAAGTAGACGCTCTTGCCCGCTTTGACAGCTTCGACGCCGAGCGCGATAGCCAGATGGCTTTTGCCGGTTCCCGGCGGCCCGAGGAAATGGGCGGCCTCGTGCCTTTCGACGAAGCCCAGTTGCGCGAGCGTGAAGATCCGATCGCGATCGAGGGAGGGCTGGAAGGAGAAATCGAAGCCGGCGAGCGTTTTGATGGTTGCCAGCCGACCCATCCGCAACGCCGTTTTTATGCGACTGTTCTCGCGCAGGGTCAGCTCTTCGGAAAGGAGAATGTCGATCGCTTCGAGCGCCGACAGCTCGCCATGCTCCAGGCGGCGGACAATATGGTCGAGTGCTTCAAGGGCACGTGGCATCTTCAAGCCGACAAGGTCATGGCGAATGCGGTCGATCATCGACGGCACGGCATCGAGCGCGGCGCTCATGGGCGGTTCTCCTGTGCCATAGCTCTGGCGACGGCGTCGTAGAAGGCGAGCGGCCGCTGTGTGACCCGGTCTCCGGATCCATGAAGAACGATCTCGTCATTGTTGACGTGCGATCGCGATCGCGGCGGTGAGCGAAGGGTTCTGTGTCCTGGTTCGACGCGTCGCTGATGGCGACCTTCCAACACCGGATGCACAGCAATCAGCGCACCGTCTTCGAAGATTCGAACCTCATTGGCCAAGGTGTGAACTTCGACGAGCCGCCTTCTGGTGGCGTCGGGCACGCTGTATGCGTTTCCACCGACACTCACCATGCCCTCTCGGGATATCCTGCGCTCAAGGCGCAGAACCGATCGGAACGGAGCCAGCGGCAAGGGACGCAGATGAAGGCGCTCTTCAGCGAAGGCTTCCATGACGACGCGCTGCGTTGTGGCGTGCACGCGCGGATTGGCAACGACATCCAGCCATTGCCGCAGTTGGGTGTTAAGATCATCAAGGTTGCGAAACGAGCGCGCCAGGAAGAAGTCTTCACGAATATAGCGAAATGGTCGCTCGACCTTTCCCTTCGTCTTGGCGCGATATGGTTTGCAGGCCTTTGGATGAAAGCCGAAATGGCGGGCTAGATCGAGCAGAGCGCGGTTATAAACAATGCCGCCCGTTTCGCCTTCGCCGATGACGGCAGTCTTCATTCGGTCGTAAAGAATCTCGCGCGGAACCCCGCCGATCGCATCGAACGCCGCGGCGTGGCATCGCAGCACCGTCGGCAGATCCTGATGCATAGCAAAGCGCGCCCAGATGAGACGGCTATAGCCCAGCACCATAGAAAACAGCCAGACGATCCTGGGGGTTGCCGGCTCGTCGGTGAAGACGACACGGAATTGGGCGAAATCCACCTGTGCCTGTTCCCCGGGAGCTGTTTCGAACCGAACTTCAAAGCCGGGTTCTGAGGTCGGACGAACGTCTCTGAGAAAGTCCGTGACGGTAGTGTAGCCACCGGCGTACCCACGATCCTTCAGTTCTCGCAGGAGCCGCCGACCGCTAAGGCCGGGATAGGCAGCAACCCGTTCACGCAGATAGGCGGTGAATGGATCAATCACCGTCGCCCGCGGCTCCCTTGGTCCGTAGGCCGGGGCCTCAAGGCCACGCTCGATGTATTTGCGGATTGTCTTTCGATCGACACCGGTCCGCCTGGCGATCGCTGACACCGACAGCCCCTGCCGGTGCATATCCAAGATCATGACTATCTCCCCGAGTTTGATCACCATTCCCCTCTCGACCATCGAGAGCAGTATCGGTGATGACGTGCCGCCGGTCCTCCGGGGCGCGCCCCGGAAGACCGGCGGCAACGCTAAACTGGGGAAGATTCAAACGGCACTTATGGGGAGTATTGATCCGGTATCGACAGCACCTTCTCCGACTAGCAGGATCCGCCGCCCGGCTTTGTGGAGGCCGACCTGGTGCGCACAGCGGCCCGGTGACGAGCGGCAGCTTTGTGCAGACCCTGGTGCTCACCGACGTTGCGAGCGGATGGACGGAATGCGCGCCGTTGCTGGTCCGCGAGCAGAAGCTGCTGAGCGAGGTGCTGACGGATTGCAGCGGCTGCTGCCGTTCGACCTTGTCGGCTTCGACACCGACAATGACAGCGTGTTCCTGAACGAGACGGTGCGCGATTATTGTCAGGAGGCCGGGATCGCGTTCACGCGCTGCCGGCCGTCCGCAAGAAGGACCAGGCTTTCGTCGAGCAGAAGAATGGCGCTGTGGTCCGCCGCATCGTCGGCTATCGCCGTCTGGAGGGGCTTGAAGCCGCCGCGGCTCTCGCGCAGCTCTATGCGACGGTGCGGCTGTTCGTGAACTTCTTCCAGCCCTCCTTCAAGCTGGCCGCAAAGGAACGGGACGGCGCCCGCGTACGCAAGCGTTATCATCGCCCGGCGACGCCCTGCCAACGATTGCAGGCAGATTCGCGGACGCCGCAACCGGTTCGCGCCGCACTCGCGCAAACCTATGCGCGGCTGGACCCAGTCCGGTTGCTGAGCGAGATGCGGATGGCGCAGAAGCGCCTCGTCGACATCGCCGACAGGTCCGGCACGCCATCGGTTGTGGCGGCGATCCGTCTCTCGACCGGTTCCTGTCGGGCCTGCGGACGGCTTGGAAGGAGGGTGAAATCCGCCCAACCGCGCAAGCCAAGCCGAAGCAAAAACGGGGCCGTCGGCGACCGGATCCCTTCGCCCTCGTCACTGCAAGCGTGGTTTGACGAAGAGCCTTGGCGGACGAGCCGCGAATTGCTGGAGCGTCTGCAGGCAGAGCGTCCGGGGCAATACCCAGATCGTCTGCTGCGCACGTTGCAGCGCCGCTTGAAGATCTGGCGAAAGGAAAAAGCCCACGCAATGGTGTTCGGCGCGATGCAGTTCGAGCCGGCAATCGAGCCGATGAAGAAATGATGGTCGGTCGGGAGCATTCCACGGTGAGGCAATACGGGTCTCACCTTGTTTGTCGCGCCGCAGCGGCCAGAAAAGCCGTAACAATGACAGTTTCTTGGCATTCGTCGTCATGGGAAATCCTCAGAGATTGCTTACCGTTCGTTTGAGAGTGCAGGTAACAGCCTACGCACCAACGTCTCCCCTCGCCGTGCGCAACAAGATCGTACCCGACAGGTCGGCCCGGCAATTGCCTATCAAGTTCGTGTTGTGTGTGTATCGAGTGAACCGGAGTGTGCTCATGGCTAGCGCCGAGTTGGTGAAGCCGACGATGCAGACGATGATGCGCAAGTTCCAAGGCCGCTCTCATACGAGCATGCCGCGCTTCGTCGCTTCTAGACTAGGAGCCAGGGTATCCAAGTAGGCTATCGATCCCTCGATCTGTGCAAGCACTGCCACAGCGTCGCCCGTTGCAAAGATTGGCCCATTTCCAACCTCTACCAGGACTGCGCTGGTGTGGGCAGCTATGTCGGCATCACGCCCCGCCACGCTGCCCCGAACGCGGACAGCCAGCCAACAAGACTCCGTAAGCTGCAGCGACCTGTGCCCTTGGCACGACAATTTGTCCGAACGGAATTCATCCACGACCGCTCCATTCCGAAGCAGTTCGACACGCTTTGGAGGAATGCTGACCGATTCAATGCGCCAATCAAACGCAACCGTGCCACCTCCAGAAGGAAGCCGGATCTTGCTTCCAGGGCGCCGCCCTTCCACAGCCATGCTGACGAGAGGCCCCACTGTGACGAACGTGTCGCCACCACGCATAGCATTCATCCAGTTCTGAAAGGTAAAATCGTGATCTCCCAGATAGGCGTATGTGCGGATGCCGCCAAGGAGCGAGGCAGCCCTCATCTTGTCGGAACCCGCGACCAACGGCAAATGGTAACCGATTGAGATACCGATACCAATCGGCAAGTCCGAAGGCGCTGATCTGGGCATCGCGCGGATTGAAAGTCATCATCTCGATCGCGTCGACCAAACCAAGCACGATGTCTGCCGCACGCTCAGCCTGAGGGTTCGGCGCGTGCGGCATTATGACGAGACCGCCCTGCTGACGGCAACGTTCTGCCCAGTCAGCCATCGTGCTTTCCAATGCATCGCCGATTGATGCCTCGTGCGGCCCAGCGGTACATAGCGATCGATTATCTCACCTTCATATCCAAGCAGCGATATGTGACCCAGCACGTGCTGGCGGTTTTCGGTGCCGACCCGAACCAGGAACTCACCATCACCGCCGAAGTCTTTCGCTCCCAAGGTCGTGCGGCCGTCGAAGTCGCCTACATTGGTGAACATTTCGCCCCACTGGGACGCGAGCAGGTTCACGACGTTCACCCCTTCCGCCTGCCCTTCGAGAAGAGCTGTCTGCGGGCTCAGGACATGAACATGCGTGTCGGCACAGACCCAACCTTGTTCGCGCCAGCGGAGCACCTTTTCCAGCTCGAATGTCAAAGTTTCCGTATCCTGATCGATCTCGACGATGCGCCGGAGCGGGCGCATCTCGAAACCCCTGGTAATTTCGACGAAGACGGCACCGACTGGAAGGTCGATCGTGCAAGTTCCATCCACATACGCATACTGGTTGAGTCCATTGGAAAACTCGCCAAATAGATCTTCGAACCAGCCGGAATTGACCTTTCGGTGGTGTCCTTTAGGCGGAAGATACTCCCCGTGCGGCCCATGAACATGCAAGCGCGCGGCAACGCGCCGGCCTGTGCCCTTCTCAAGTATTCGAAGTTTCACGGGCCTTGTGGCTGCCTCGATGGCCATGGCTTCAAGCGCTGGGTCGGTGGCGGAGTGACCCGTCTCGAGTGATCGGAGCTCCCGCACTAGCAGACTGTCATCGCCAGACCGAGCAGATTGTCTTCACCGCGGGAAACCCGCCGCTCCGCTGCGGGCGCGCGATCTGGTTTCGCCGCGACGACATGAAGGACTGCGTCGGAACCAACCGGTTCCATCGGAGCGAAGGCGGTGACAGTGGCTGTAGTCTACTTGGGTCATTTGCGCATTTGTAGAATTGGGCAACGGTCACGCCACGCTCGCGTCACAGGTGGCTCATTTCGGCCTTCAGATCTTAATCTCCGCTGATGCAGAGAACTCATCTGCTAGGCGGGGTTCTCCTGTCCGAGAGGTTTGGCAAGCCGCACCTCTCAGACAGCGCCGTCCTCAAGCTAGATCCCTTCATCCTCTCGCCGCAGGAACAAATTTCAACGGGTTCGAACGGATCCAGTGATCGCAAAACGATTTTGGTCAGAACCAAATCGCCTAGTCCACGACAATCAAGCGGCGATCAACATCTGCCAATCGCTCACCTCCCCTTTCGGTGACTATAAATGATTCAGAGATGGCAGCGCCGAATTCTTGGAGCCTAACCCCCGACTGAAAATGGAAGCACATTCCTGGTTGTAGCATGGTCTTGTCGCCCGCGCGAATACTAACCGTGCGTTCGCCCCATTCCGGCGGGAAGTTGAGCCCGATTGAATAGCCGGAACGGCCTATCTTGATATACCCGTTCCGCTTGAGAATATCTTGCCACACGGCATTCAGCTCCTCGACGACGGTACCAGGCTTTGCCGTCTCGAGAACAGCATCACCGCCTTCCACTATAACCTCAGCAAGACGCGAGACCTCCGCGGGTGGCTTCCCGATGTGAACGGTGCGGCACAGCGGCGCACAGTAGCGGCGTCGGGTGGCGCCGAACTCCATGAGAACGAGGCCAGAGCTCGGCAAGGGCTCGTCGGTCCAACTGAGGTGCGGCGCGTTCGTTTGTTCGCTAGTCTGGATAAGAGGAGGACCGCTGGAGTCGCCATATTTACCGTCCACCCCTCGTGTCTGAGCACGGTACACCTCGGCGACGACTTCATGTTGCGGCACACCCGGCCTTAGGTTAGCGATTGCCGTCTGCATCGTGTGCGTTGCAAGGTGGCCCGCTTCTCTCATGTACACCAGTTCAAGGTCAGATTTTATCAGCCGTGCCCAATTGACCAGTTCTCGGCTGTCAGAAAACTTGGCATTCGGAAGGCCTTTGACGAGATGTTGATGTGCCCGGGCAGTATAGAAGTGGGCGTTAAGCTCGACACCGATTCGATCAGATCCCCAGCCGCGGGAATTGATAAGCTCGCAAAGATCATCAAATGGATGCAATTCTGGATGCTGAAGTCGATGATCGGAAAATGAGCTTATATTTTCTCTAGGCAGATCCGTCGTTATATAAGCGGAATTTACATCGACGAAACGTCCAAACCAGAGCGGCCTGTCCGACTGGAGATGCACTAAGACCACCTGAGGCACGTAGAACGAATAGCCGTCAAAGCCAGTCAGCCAATACATATTCGCGGGGTCTTGGCAGATCAGCAAGTCCAGCCCCGCTCGCTCCATCCGCTGCTTCACGTCATGAACACGACGCCGAAACTCCTCGGGCGGAAATGGCTTCTCATATTTCATCTCGTCGTGTCCTTCAAAACAGGCATTCCTCGAACGGATCAGGCATTCGTCCTGTCCGCCTACTTTCTCTTCGTATCACGTCATAAGAGGCTGTTTTCCCCGAGGATTTCTTCTTGTCGCGGAAAATCTGCATTTCCTACGCACTTGCCGCACGATATCGGCACATGGGCGCCAAATTTTCGGTGGCTCAAGCACGGGCGGCAAAATCAACGTGAGAAGGGACGAGGTCACAGCGAAGAACGGGGCTTGGGACCGTAAGGCTCAGACACGCATCCCGGGTCGATCAGGTCCGCGGCCCGTTGGACAGGGTTTGAGCACCCCGATCAGGCCGGCCACTCCTAATATGTGAGCATGATCCTCTGGTACAATTCAGCAGCCTTGGTCAGGTGATCGATTTCAACGAACTCGTTGTTCGTATGGGCTTGGGCGGTACGCCCGGGTCCGATAATCACACAGGGGATTCCAGCCAATGACAGCTGGTTGGCATCCGAGCCGCCGGTGGCTCCCTTCTGCTCTCCGGTCCCGGCGACGTGGGCACAAGCCGCTCCTGCGACTGCTGCAATTTTGCTCGACTCCGAACTGATTGGAGGCGGGTCTTCCAATGCGGGAAGCAATGACCGAACGTTGATCTTGTCTTCGCCTTCGCGAAGGCCTTCCAATATGCTTTCTACCTCCGCCAACGCGTCCTGCGGCCGCTCCCCGGGTATGAGACGCCGATCGACCCAGATACGGCATACCGGGGGTACAGTGGTAAGTTCCAAACCTCCTTCGATGAGGCTCACGGTCAGCTGTGAGGACCCTACCAATGGGTGCTGCGCCCGAGACACAAGGGATCGATGGTGCTCATCAAGCGCCAATACCACCTTGGCCATGCCCGTGATCGCGTTCACTCCAAGATGAGGCTTCGACGTGTGAGCAGGCACACCCTGAACCTCAATTTGCCAGCGGACAGAACCCATATGAGCTACGACAAGCTCTAATTCGGTGGGTTCACCGACTACCGCACCCTCATATGTGACTCCGGAATCAGCTATGGCGCGGGCGCCAAGTTTGCGGTACTCTTCGTCGATACTGGCTGCCACAACAATCGTGGCCCTGGGTTGCCGTTCACCAAGTGAGCTAAGCGCAATCAACATAGCTGCAAGTGAGCCTTTTGTGTCGCAGCTACCTCGCCCATAAATTCGCCCGTCCCGTTGCTCACCCGAGAATGGATCTGATTCCCACCTATCGATAGGAACGGTATCCATATGAGCAATGAATAGAATACGCCTGTCGGGCTCCTTCCCAGGTACCCAGGTCAAGAAATTCGAGCGACCATCGGCCACCTCGTGAATCCCATAAGCTAGGTTTCGTTCCTTGCAAAAGCCCTCGAGGAACTTGGCTACACCTTGCTCTCCGCTACCTTGTGGTGACAACGAAGGGTTGATGCTCTCGATTTTTATGAGGTCTTTGAGAAGTCCAATAGTCTCGGCGCTCTGGGTCGGCATGTACTCTCCTGTGTGCGATGAACTAGCCGTGTCGCTCTACTTCGACCAGCTCTTGGCTAGATTGATCACGCGATCGACTTCATCGGCCGTGTTGTAAAGATGCAGGGAGAACCGAAGCATGCCTCTGCGTATTGAGACGACTACCCGGTTCTTCGTGAAATGCTCGTGAAGCGACCGAATGCGGGCGTCGACTGGGCGCCCTTCAACAAGATCGCTGGGATTGCCAACGGCTACGATACTGCCAGTGTGAGCGCCTGGTGGCCCGCCGCAGACCGGAAGCCCGATATTTAAGAGACCAGTGGCCATACGTTTTGCAAGTGAGGTAACGCTTTGGTCGATCGCCTCGGTTCCAATCTCAAGTAGCTGGCCCATTGATGCATATGCGGCCAACATCCCGGGGAAGTTGTAATGCCCGATATCAAAGCGGGGCGCCCCAGAGCGCAACTTTACAGAACTAGGTACCGGAGCTGATTCTGGCGCGTTTCCGAAATCTACGCTGAAGCGCGCAAGATAGGCCGGGCTCAGCCGATCGGCCCATTCTCTGCGGCAATATAAAAAACCCGATCCATAAAGACCCATCAAACCCTTCACAGTCGACACTGCCAAACCATCGACGCCAAGTCGATTGACGTCGGTGTGGAGTATCCCAACAGATTGCGTCGCGTCCGCCAAAAGAAATGCACCGTAGTGCCTACAGGCTTCGGATATCTGCTCCATGACGGTCCGAAACCCCGGAACCATCGTCACCGTCGACAAAGCAACAACGCGGGTATGAGAATCAATCGACTTTACGAATGCTTCAGGAGGAATTGAACCGCTATCCGGCTCTACGACTCGCAACTCGACATTGTAGCGGTCTCTGATCTGAATCCATGGCAAGATATTATTTGCGTGTTCCAATTTTGGGCATAGAACGACGTTGTCTCCATCTCTCCAATCGATCGCATTAGCGATGATGTTGATGCCTTCCGATGCATTCTTGGTAATTGCAATTTCATCGTGATCTGAACTGATAAATTGTGCGAATCTAGCGCGAGTACGCTCTACGTGTTCGAGCATTCTTTCTTCGTCGTTTAGACCGTTCAGCCGATTGTTCAAATGAGGCTCGATAGAAGCCAATGTTGTTCTCGAAATGAGGCCCTGGTTCGCGACATCCATGTAGATGGCGTTTGCCGTGGCTGGAAACTCCTTTCGGAGGATGTCCAAGGGAAGCATATGGCTTTCGCTCCTGGGAGTGCGGATAGCGGTTGAGTTACTCTGTTAAGGCGATCGTTCCGGCAAGGGTAAGAATGCCGCAAGACTGGCCTGCGCTGACCGGCCCAGTTTACACGGTGCTCGCGCCGACTTCGGTCTAACATTCGGTTCTCCACGCCGCATTCCTGCGCCAATTCACGATTCACGCAGAGATCGCGAGCCGATGCACCAGGATCACCGAAGCGTCTCAACGAAATGCAGCTGCAGCAACCGCCTCACGACAGAGGAATGTGGTAATTCTTGATACGCGGATTCAGCTTATCACCAGAGCTGGGAGCGGCGGTAGCCTGACTGAGCCCGGCCTTCTCCCCCAACGCCAGACACGCTTGCGGATCATTGTTCATTCGCGGCCGCGCTCGAGGGCCGTAGGACATCCGAAAGCCAGTGCCAGCCCATAGCCTGGTGTCGTGGTCTCCTGTATATATTGTATCGTCGAGACCCTTGGCGATGTCGCTCCCGACGGGCTTGCCTAAACTTCATGCGCCAGCGTGTCGAAACTCATGTTTTCCGGGCCTGGCAATGCGATCGCTAGGGTCTTTTTCGGCCGGCGATCCCCCTGCCCGATGGACACTCTCGCCAGCGATGCCCATCGATCAGCGCCACTCAGATTGTTCCACTATGCCGGTATTGTGCGTAGACGGCACTAGAAACGCCGACTTTCTGCGACGTTGACCGGAGTTTAGCGCCGAGATGGCGTTTGCCACTTGCTACATTTTGGACGTACAGGCTGGCGGGCTCGACATTGGCCGATATCCTCAATGAGCAGAGATTGTGAATGGATCTGGATCGAATTGACCGGAAGATTCTCAACGTCGTGCAGCGCAACAATCGCCTTACGACAGAGGAATTGGGCGAACTTGCCGGACTGTCGGCTACTGCTTGTCAACGAAGATTAAAGCGACTTCGAGACGCTGGCGTGATTGAAGCCGACGTTGCCATAGTTTCACCGGAAGCCGTCGGTCGGGCCCTGCTCTTGCTGGTATCCATCACTCTCGAGCGCGATCGGGCAGATATCATCGATCGTTTCAAGCAGGCAATTCGGCGGACGCCTGAGATCATGAACGCGTACTACGTTACGGGTGAAGCGGATTTTATTATTACCGTTTCTGCTAAGGACATGGCCGAGTACGAAGCGTTTACCCGTCGTTTTTTTTACGAACACCTCGAAGTAAAGGGGTTCAAAACAATCGTCGTAATGGATCGGATCAAGGCGTCGTTTGCTCTGCCAATTGCTGAAGAGTAGCCCACTCACAAGAGCTCGCCCGGGCAACCACCCACCCGCATTCCGCGGCTCGCATTTGTCTCGCGGGCTCTCTCCCAAACACCCTTTGGTCTAGCTCTCGTCGCCGGCCGATACATGTTTTGCTGTTGTAGAGTGCAGATTTCGTGGAGAACGGTTGCACTCAGCTTTGATGCCACGGTCCGGGTGAAGCGCCCAGTAAGTCTTGGGGCGAGAGTTTGCGTCGAAAACTGGTCTCTACAGCCAAATGTCGGCTATAAGGGGGCGATCGTTGTCTGCCCCGTTGCCCATCAGCAGAGAACGGTACGGGCAGGCATTAGTTCATGCAAGGGAACTTTGCCCGGCAAGCGATTGAAGGCCCAGGCAAGCCCCGCGCTAGGTTCATTGTTCCTGCAGCTCTGAATGTCGGCTGTCATTTTTGGTCGCGCATATATGCCCAGGGCACCCTCAGCCTGCAGGTGTTATGCGCTAAAGGCCAAAAAACGCTGATATCCTGCGGGGCCACGGCGCCCTTCGTTCAATCAAACTGTTTGGCGCTTGCTACATTCGGACGGAGCGGGATTCAGGATTGTCGGTCCGCGGGTAATTTGGAGCGCGCGTTCAGGCGGCGGAATAGCTGGGGTGTCCACGTCGCACACGGGCTGTGCTCCCGGCAGCGCGGAACCGGATCTCCCGCCTCTCGCAAGGCGTGAAATTCGCCTGCAAATGGCAAGAAAGGAAAGTCCCGTGGCAATTCTCAATAGCGTCGCAGAGCTTTTCCCCGAGATAGTGGCTTGGCGCCGGGACATCCACGCACATCCCGAACTGGGTTTCGACCTCCCCCGAACGTCGGTCTTTGTCGCCGAGCGCTTGCGCGAATTCGGCTGCGACGAGGTGGCAACCGGCGTCGGCAAGAGCGGCGTCGTTGGCGTCATCAAGGGCAACAGGGTGGTGAGAGACGGCAACCTAAAGGTCATCGGATTGCGCGCTGACATGGACGCGCTGCCGATCGATGAAGCGACCGATCTGCCCTATGCGTCCAAGAACGAGGGCCTAATGCATGCGTGCGGTCATGACGGCCACACAGCGATGCTGTTGGGTGCCGCGCGCTATCTAGCCGATACTCGGAATTTCGCTGGAACGGCTGTCATGATCTTCCAGCCTGCCGAGGAGATCGGTACCGGCGCCGTCGCCATGCTGGATGACGGTTTGATGGAACGGTTCGGCATCGAGCACGTCTACGGAATGCACAATCGTCCGGGCTTGCCGGTTGGTGTCTTCGGGATCCGGCAAGGTCCAGTGATGGCGGCAACTGATAGCATAGAAATTACTATTGAAGGGCGCGGGGGGCATCCTGGAAGGCCTCATGAATGTATCGACCCGATTCTGGTCGGCGCTCAGCTTGTGACGGCCCTGCAGCAAATCCTGGCTCAGAACATTGACCCTGTCGACTCGGCAGGAATTTCTTTCCACCAGTTCCAGTCCGGGCAGAGACTAGTCCCCGTCATTCCGCAAACAGCGGAGCTGGTGGGCACCATGCGGACGCTAAAGCCGGAGGTGCGTAAGTTCGTGAAGGAGCGGGTGGGCGAAGTGGTCGCCGGCATCTCCCAGGTAACCGGCGCCAAGATAGATCTTAAATTCCAGAGCTTCGATGCAATTCTCTTCAACCACGCCCAGCAGACCGACCTTGCGAGAAGCGCCGCGAAGGGCGTGGCGGGTGAAGAGAACGTTCTCGATACGCCGCCGGTAATGGGAGGAGAAGATTTCTCCTTCCTCGCGCAGGCGCGGCCGGGTGCTTTCGTCTGGTGCGGGAACGGCGACAGCGCCGGCTTGCATCACCCTGCCTACAATTTCAACGACGAGGCGATTCCTTATGGAACATCGTACTGGATCAAGCTCGTAGAGAACACGTTGGCAGCTTGAGATATGACCGACGCGGTCCGGCGTCTTGATGATCGGGCTGAATTCATCCTTCAATCCAGCATAACAAATCGGGGAAGGCCGCAGAACGACGAACAACTGCCGCCCTGTGCCTGGATTGACTTTAGCGGACATCGTGAAATGAAAAGTCTTTTATCCGTGCCAACATCTCTTGAGGGTCTATCGGCGTGCGAATGCCTGGAACTGTACCGAAGGCGGCAGCTCTCGCCTGTTGAAGTTGTCGACGACTGTCTTAGCCGCATCGACGCCAACGACCCAGCGCTGAACGCATTTTGCATCGTCGACCACGAAGGGGCCAGGTCTGTTGCCCGGGCCTCGGAGAGTCGATGGATGAAGGGGGAACCGGCCGGAGTACTTGATGGCATTCCGGCCACCATCAAAGACCTCACCTTGACACGAGGCTGGCCGACAAGACGTGGCTCATTGTCCGGCAGCGCCGAGGGGCCCTGGGCAGACGACGCGCCTGTTCCAGCCCGCATCCGTGAGGCCGGTGGCGTTATCTTGGGTAAGACAACCACTCCAGAGTTTGGCTGGAAAGCTGTTACAGACAGCCCGGTCTACGGGATCACCCGCAATCCCTGGAATCCTGACCTGACACCGGGCGGGTCGTCTGGAGGGGCCGCCGTTGCGGCTGCCCTCAATCTTGGCTTTCTTCATCAGGGTAGCGACGGTGGCGGATCAATCCGGATACCGGCGAGCTTCACGGGAACCTTCGGCCTGAAGCCAACCTTCGGCATCGTTCCGCAATGGCCAGCTAGCGCCATGACAACGCTGTCTCATCTGGGGCCGATGACTCGCACCGTTGCGGATGCGATCCTGATGATGAACGTGATTGCGCGAAAGGACGCTCGCGATGGTAATGCTGGACCGGCTTACCCCGGTTTCGACGCCGACCCAGCAAAGGCCACCCTTAGAGGTCTGCGGATCGGCTACAGTCGGAACCTCGGCTATGCGAAGGTGGCGCGAGATATCCAAAACGTTACCGATAATGCGATCGATCAGCTTCGGGGTCTTGGGGCCGAGGTGGCCGAGGTCAATCCGGGATTTGCGGATCCGGTGGAGGTGTTTTCTACATTTTGGTTCGCCGGCGCCGCGCGCATTGTGTCCCGAATGAACAAACAGCAAAGAGAACTACTCGATCCTGGATTTCTGGAAGGTGCCGAACGCGGGCTGAAGATCACGCTTGCCGAATTTCAGGACGCTGAGGCGATGCGGTTCGAGCTTTCCGCTCTCATGGCGAAGTTTCACGAAAATTACGATCTCTTGGTCACACCGACGATGCCTATCGCGCCGTTCCCAGTCGGACGAAATGTGCCAGATGATAGTTACAAAGGGTGGGTGGACTGGACGCCCTTCACCTACCCCTTCAACTTGACCCAGCAACCAGCAGCATCGATTCCATCGGGCCTGGATGATCAAGGGCTGCCCGTCGGGCTACAACTGGTCGGTGCGCGCTATTCCGACACCACCGTCCTAGCCGCGGCATATGCGATCGAAAGTCGCCTCGGGCTTCCTTCTTTGGCGAGGAAAAGAATCAACGCCGCCGCCCCTTAAGAGTGTCATTCAATGCTGTTGATCCGCGGCTTGTAATGGCCCGCTCAAGCAGAAGGCGGCCCGAAGCAAAGTCGTGTGGTTCAAAGAATAGTCGGTTGGGCTGTGGATCACAAAGCGGGAGCGTCGATGGCATCCTGGATCGACATGCCGAAGCCGATGTGGTTGGGGAAGACCTGCAGCATGCCCTGCGTTGCATGTCTCCGCCGGGGCCGCCGAACGGCATTATGAATTCGCCAGGTCGCATGGCAAGGGAGGGGTTTGGCGTCAAACGAGGGCGGTTGCCGGGTGCGATCGCACAAGAGTGGCCTTCAATCGCCCAAGATTGCGAGCCGCGGAGCGAGGGGCAAAAGCCTAGCCCCGGGATAATCGGCCGTTTCCAGGAGACGTCGCTGGGGGTGGCAGAGAACGCATTTCCTTCCGCATCCACCACGCAGACATAAGAAATCAACGACCAGAGCGCCCGGCATCGAGAAGTGACGCCCTATTGTTCATTGCGTTTTTCCGGTAGCGAAACCCGGCAATCTTGCCGGCCTGCGGCATCTTGCCAAAAGCGTGGTCAGGGCTGAGCAGCGCGCGGCGAGTGTCGAGATAGGGTTGCGACAGCAGTATCTCGATCGGGAAGTCGATGAAGCGGGGTCGCCGAAATAGGCTTCCCGGTCGGCGAAGGCAAGGTTCATCTCATGCGCCGACAAGCGCGTCCGGAACCGACTCGCTTCAGCCAGGCTGCGCTTTCCCGAAGCCTGCATCGAGACATCGACTTTGCCGCGCCGCGCGGCCTCGGCCGGCGCAGCACCATAGCGCTCGCCAGGGCGAATGGCTGAAGGCGCATGAGAATTTGATCGTTAGCGCCAGCCCGGAACCGGCAAGTCGTGGCTAGCCTGCGCCTTCGGCCGGCAAGCAGCACGGCTCGATCATTCCGTGCTCTATGTGCGCATGCCGCGCCTGTTCGAGGGTTTGGCGCTCGCCCGTCCCGATGGCCGCTTCCCACGCCTCATCGACAAGTTCACCCGCGCGCAAGTGCTCATCCTCGACGACTCGGACCCACTCCCTCACCGACCAACAGCGCTTCCATCTGTTCGAAATCGTCGAGGAATGCTATCGCCGGAAATCCACCCTGATCACCGCCCGGGTCCCGGTGGCTAGATGGCATGACCTGATCGCGAACCCACCGTCGCCGACGCCATTCTCGACAGGATCGTTCATAACGGCCACCGCATCGTGCTCCAGGGCGATAGCATGCGAAAGCAAAAGGCCGCGCCCCTCTGCGCGAGTTCGTCGGCTTTGTACGTAGAGCGAGAAAACGCCGATTTGCTGCGCTTCCAGAGGACAGTTTGCAACCCCGAACCACCTGACGCTGCTAACTGATACAGTCGCGCTCAGCAGTTCGTAATCAAGGAACGGCCAAAAGTATGAGCAAGAAGAGCCCATTTAAGCATCTCTTCCAGATGCCGACGGGTCACAATGTGCTGCCGCCTGGGTCGATTCTCCTGGTTCAGATTATTATATCCACAGGCAAAGGCACCCGGGCATCGCGGCACAGGCCTCCGGCACGCTGGTATAGCAGGTAGGAAGACCTCTCAAATTTTTTCTCCTCCATAGCCGTTCGATGACGACGTGCGCCAGGCTCCTTTCCCATCATGCCATGCTGATTGTTGACGTCGACATCCTTGGGCCTTACGCAGTCGATGAAGGTGAACTGCTTCCCTGGTCGTTGCCGGAGATGTCGGGCTTGCCGGTCCCAGCTTATTGATTTGTCTTGCGCACTTGGACGACATCGGAAATACGGCGGTGATCGTCAAACGGTCGCCCGCATTGCGGACGAGTTTTGCCTCGTCGCTACTCAAAGACAACGCCGCACAACGTTCTCCAGCAGTTTCGAGATATTATTGTTGAAGTTGTTAATCGGCAGGCTTCCGCAAAACAGGATCGAACCGGCAGAGAAGACAACGTTTCCTTGAGGCTTTGGCACTAAGCAAAGATCCGCCCGAATCTGCGAAGCCTGCCAGGCCGGCATATTCACTTCCGCTCCCCAGTTTACCTTTTCCGGAACGATGGAGTAGTCGCCAATGAATTTCTCGGAGCTCGCTAGAACAACCGCTTCGGGGGGCGTGCCTAGGGCTGGATCGACAATATCGACTTCGAATCCAGCAGCCCCACCGCCGGAAAATCCAAAATTGCCGAGAATTTCATCATCAATCCCGTCAAACAGCCATGCAAAACTCGGATCATAAGAGGCTTCTGTGCGACGGTAGTAGGAGCCTGTAAACGGCCCGTGAGCCGACATGCCCACGCCGACAAGCCGTTGCGGGGGTCTATCGTTCTTGAGCCAGAGGCCGCCATATTGGCCGTCGAAAGCATGAAAGTTCTCCCCGGGCTCCGCCTCCCATGCTCTGGCTCCAGTCTCTCCACGCCGGATTTCTATGGCCGCGGGGAATGCCTGGCTAGTGGCTATCCGCCAATAGAACCCGTTGCCCCCGAGGTAGCCCAGGCTGCCGCCGCCGGCCACGAACTCTCCGATTGCGTCCAAGGTTCGATCCGTATGGTATTCCGGGTGGGTCACTGTCAGCAGCAACGGATACTCTTCCAGTGCCTTGCTACCCTCTGCTTCAAGGTCATGATCTGTGACAACGTCAACAGAAACATCTTTTGCCGCGCACCAGGCGATCAGATGCATGTCGGCGGGGAAGATACGCAATCCAGACCCCCGCGCGTCAGGGTACGCGAAGTAGCCGGGCCGCATGGTTAGCTGTGGCCGCAACATAGAACTGAACTGGATCCCGCCACCATCGGGATGCAAATCATACAGCGAGCGACCAAACTCCGGATATTCCTCCGGGTGGTGCGGATAAGCACCCCAAGCATTGCGCCTTTCGATATACGCAGCGTCGAAGTTGCCGCGGGGATGATTCGCGTAGGCAAGATAGGTGAATGTTGAGAAAAGCACTGCAACCCGTGCCTTTGGCGCGTCTCGGGCTGGGCGGACAAAGAAAGGAATGATGTCCTCAGCGTTCTCGCATCTCAAGCGGATACCGTACACTCCGCTTGGAAGATCGCGGGGTATATCGAAGCAGAAGTCCGTCTCCCAGCCGCAATCGTAAAGGTCATCCTCATGGAAATGAATTGCTGCATACTCATCAAGCGCGTGTCTCCAACACATCTCTTCCCCGGACCATCGCGAGCCGCGTGCGGCTCGTGCCGGCAGATTGTGTAGGGTCCCGTCGAGCCGCAACGGGCCTTTATCGCGGATGTGTGATGTTGGAATGTCGATCCCGAAATCCCAGAAAGCGAGCATGTCCTCTTCCGGCACAGGACTGTCCGCGAGACGTTCGACAAGATGCGCCCCGCGCACCAACATGGGGGCTTCGAGCCGCCCGTTGAAAAACGATGTGAACGCTAGTGGATTTCCATCCTCCGGTTTGGCCGCCAGCACGAGTTTCGAAAATCCACCCGCCCCCCCTCGCCCCGGGCTCCGGACCTCGAAAGATCGCGACCCCGTCTCGACAGAGTATCCTGCAAGATGCATACCGTCTCTTAGGATAGCCAGCCGCAACTCATACCATCGGCCATTTTCGAACGAGAAGGAAATAGCGCTTTTCTCGCCAAGCGCCTCTAGCTCCAGGCCATTCTTCCGGAGAAGAATTGAAACCGTGCCCTCGGACAGATCAATGAAGGAAAACAAAACCTGGGGCGACGTGCGCAGTAGACGCGGTTGGAACCTGATCGAAAACGTAGCACCCGCGGCGATATCGACACTGCCAAGGGGAACGATGCCGTAGGAGCCAAGACGCGACGACTTCGCGACTGATCGGTAGGAACCTTCGAAAGTCGACGAGACCGGCCGAACATCCATGCCTGGCCCCGCCGGATTGGGATCCGCTGAGAATATGCGAACGAGATCAGCAGCGTAATCGCTGGAAAAATTACTGGACACTTTCACTTCGATATTTTCGCCAGCACGGGCCGAAAGCCGGTTTGTGTATCCGATCAGCATGTGCCCATTCCCCTTCGAGTAATCTCGCTTCGCTCGTTGTCCGTCATGTCGGGCAACCTTGGTTAGATTGAGCGGGTCACGTCCGTAAGGAACCGCCTTCTGCGCTCGTCAGCCGTGGCAAGTGGTGGGGTTATCTCACCCGCACTTGATCCCGTGACTGGTCAGCCGGCTTCTGGCGCCCCATCACATCTTTTCGCGCGGTTGCGCGGCAACATGGTAATTGATTAACTCCTAGCGCAGCCATATTGGTGGCTTCGCCGGCTTTGTGCCCCGCCCAGCGCACGCCGCAGCTTCTGCGCCACAGTCAAGCCGCTCTCGATGGCACCGTCGACGTACCCGTACCATCCGCTTGCATAGTCCGTTCCTGCAAAATACACGCCCTCTTCCGGCTTAACGAGCTCGCGGTGGTACTTAGTCAGTTGACCGGGACGAGCAATCGTCCAGGTCTGACCGGAGAATGGGTCGCTCGTCCAGTTGTGTCCCAGGGTTCCTGCGACGATGGCATCCGGGAGCCATTGGCGCACCGCAGCTTGGACCTGTCTCAGATCGTCCATATCGAACCGCGCAGCGTCCGGCCCGAGCACTTGGGCAATGACCCCGCCATCGATGCGAGTGCGAGTTTCCATCCACGTTAGCGGGTGCTCAGATGAGGCCAACGCCACAAACGGCTTATATTCGCCGACCAGTTGAACGAACAACATGGATCCCTGCGTTGCTTGACGCTCGGCTATCATCGCCCGCTTGCCTTCGCTAAGGGGAGGGACGAAGTTGATTCCCGATAGTGCGTTGACCGGAGCGGTCACAACGACAGCCTTGGTGGTCCACTCGGTGCCGGTCGCGGTATGTATCCGAACACCTCCGTTGGTCCGTTCGATCCGTTCCACCGCGGTATCCAGCAGCACCTCGGCACGCGAATCCGCCATGATTGCTTCGACTACCGCCTGAAGGCCTCCTCTGACACGGAAGCGGATGATGTCACCTACGCTGAACCCACCCGCGCTTGCTAACCGGCGTAAGGCCTGGCTGTAGGCGCCCCGCTCCACGGGGGCGCTGAACGCGGCAGTGAAGGCGGCTTCGACGATCGCGCGCTCGTCCTCGGGCATCCCCAGACAGGCGAGACCCTCCGGCATCGATAAACTGTCGGCGCGCTCCACCTCCGATTCGCGAAAGAACGGGTCGTAAGGCCGTTCAAACACAGCCCTGGCCACCGGCGAAATACGCTCGAGGCCGCGACCGATCCGGTCATCCATCTCTTCGGGGAGCATCCGCTCCAGGCGATTCCCATTGAGAAACAGAGACGTGGCAAAGCCCTGCCCCTCATCGTGCAGGTCGAAGATCTCGAATCCATACCGCGTCAACTCTGCCCAGATGTGTGGCTGCGACCAGTGAACCAGTTGGCCGCCGACTTCAAAGGAACGCCCCCAGGCCTGGCGCGACCAAACCCTGCCGCCAATCCGATCACGGCCTTCCAAAACCACGACATTATGGCCGCTGTTGCTGAGCTCGCGCGCTGCCACGGCGCCGGCAAATCCGGCGCCTACGACGACGACATCACAGTTTTTCGACGCCATCGGTGTCCTCCAGCTTTGTAGGCCTTATTAAATGCCTAAGTTACGCGGTCTGCCGCAATCTAGATTGATACACGGTGATGTTGGCGACCTTTCGGCCCTTCGTTCGCGTAAAACCTGCAATTATGGACGCAAAACGCTTAAAGTACGCATTGGGATTCGGTGAGTTCAGTTGGCACAGTTGGATATCGGTCGGGCAGCGGTCGAGTTGGGATGGCGACGTCGGAATCTGCAAGAGATGTCGGCCTGCGGGACCGAGCCTTAATCAACCCTGAACCTCTTGGTGTTCGAACATGCGCAGTTCCAAGGTTACAACTGGTCGGTGATCGTTATTCTGACCAAGACCCGTCATGCACTAACATTGAACCCGGACCACATGATGGGGGCTGGCTAATGGCGCGCAACAAAAACCGGCGGGAAAAGTAGAACACAGCCACACCAACCTGATGATAGGAGCTATACCTTCAGCGATCTAGCCGGAGCAGCGTGGCCGCTCCTATAGCGCGACAATCCGGGAGAGAAGCGCTCTCACGTTGATTGCCGCGCCGCACGCTCCGACTGTGGTCCCCGGAGGTGTAGCGCTGGGTGACAAACTCAGAGCAAGTTATCCCTGATGTGGAGTTGAAATGGAACTCCGTCGGGGATGCTATCGCCTTCCACGCCAAACCTCCGTCGAAGATGATCTACCGCCCGCGCGAGCTGGAGCTCGAGGTTCTGATCAATGACGAGTGTCACCTTGTTGTCGAGCAAGAGGCGCTTGGCGGTCTCGTCAAGTTCGTGGGCGATGAACTTAATCCTACCGATTTGGCCAGCGGAAATGAGCCCCTGCTCCACAAGGTGGCTCCCTACGCCTGCGCTATAGACCGCTCCCACATTATCAATTTGGCGGATTGCGGCGGCGACGCTCTCCCAATAGGGGCGCTGGCTACGGGCACACTCGACGACTTTGACGTTGCGTGGCTCCGCACCCAACTCTGACCAGGCCTGGCGGAATCCGGCCACACGCTCGGCCTCGAACCTGTAATCCAGGTCGCTGCAGGCGATCAGCGTTTCTGTGTCCGCAGCCAGCATCTGCGCCAGAAAAAACGCTGCTGCCCGTCCGGCCCTAAGGTGATCAATGCCAACGTAAGAAAGTCTAGGCGTCGTTGGAAGGTCGGATAGGATTGTCACAATCGGAACTCCAGACGCCGTTTTTGCAGCAATAGCGTCCTGAACCTTCGCCGTTTCGGGTGCAAACAAGATCAAGGCATCGCTTTTCGACTCGGAGATCGCCTCCGCCAAGGCGGCCGAGCGCTTTGCCGGGAGGAACCGCCGCTGCAAGGTGACAGCGCTTCCCAGCTCGGGAATGAGGGATTCAACGGTAGCATTTATGCGCGAGGCACTTCTGCCATCCGGCGTGATCATGATAATTTCGAAGCGCAATCGCCGGGAGTAGGGTGACGGCAGGGGGCGTTTCATCTGGAGCTGGCGCGCAGCCTCAATCACGCGAATGGCAGTGCTCGGGGAAACGCCGCCCCGTTCATTGAGGACGCGGTCGACCGTAGCGAGACCCACGCCGGCGAGCCGGGCAACATCCTCCAGGTTCTTTCGCACCACTTGCTACCCTCGGATTGTCCAAGTCTAAGGGCTGCCAATCCGTCCTTTGACAATTTAGTCTATGTCGTTGAATGTCTAAGAGATATCGTGTGGGGAGGCAAATGCGGAAGAAGATCGTAATTATCGGTGGTGGCCAGGCCGGCGGGCGACTTTCTCAGCTGCTGGCAAAAGAAGCCGACAGCCTCGAAACCACCCTTATTTTTGATGAGCCGTATCCGCCGTATGAACGTCCACCCCTTTCGAAGTCCGTCATCATCGGCGGATCCACGCTCGAAAAGCACTTGATCTGGCGCCCAGAGAGCGCCGCGTGGACAGCAATCAGCATAAAGCCCGGGGTTCAGGCGCTATCCATCAACAGAGATAAGAAGGAAGTCAGTTTGGCCAATGGAGAGTGCGTGGCCTACGACAAGTGTGTGATTGCCACAGGATCCAGCGTCAGGCCTCTGACTGTCCCCGGCGGCGATCTGCTTGAAGTTTTGAAACTTAGGACATACGACGATGCGCTTGCGGTCGCTTCCCGACTTGGTAACATCCGGAAACTGTTGATCGTGGGCGGCGGCTTTATAGGCCTTGAGGTTGCCTCAGCCATGCGTGGCCTAGGTATCGATACGCGGGTTGTGGAGGCTTCAGATCGACTGCTGTCGAGGATTGTTCCCCGGCAGATAGCTGACAAGCTGCTTGAAAGGCATCGCGCGGCAGGCGTCACATTCAATTTCATGACCATGGTCGAACGGTTCATACACGACCGCAATAAGGCGCTGAAGGCCGCGGAATTGTCTAACGGCGAGTCGGTTGAGTGCGATCTCGCGCTCGTTGGGGTTGGGGTTTACCCGAACATCGCTCTTGGCGAGGACGCCGGCCTTGAGATCGACGTTGGAATATGTACGGATCAGGGCCTAGTCACGTCAGACAAGGATATTCTGGCTTGTGGTGATGTGGCGTCGTTCTGGCATCCCACGTTTGACCGTCGAATCCGTGTGGAAGCCTGGCAGAATGCTGAGGATCACGCAGCGATTGCCGCGGCCTCGCTGTGCGGTCTTGCTGTCCCGAATCCGTCGGTGCCGTTCTTTTGGTCCGATCAATATGAACTGTCATTGCAGCTGATGGGAATGCCGCATTTAGGCGTACTGGTGCAAGAAGTCAAAATGGCCGACGGATCGGTCATTTTGGTCCACTCCAACGGGTGGGGTGTTGTGGTCGGGGCGACCGGCTACGGTATCGCCGAGAGCATCGGCAGGGAATTGCGGCGGATCAGGGGAGTGATCAGCCGCTCCAGCTCAACGGCCTTTGGATCCCTGGCTGTTGGATAAGTGCCTATCCCTAGACTTGGATGAATACCGATCCGTTTTCCACCTTAACCGGGAAGATCTTCACGGCGTCACAGACAGGCGCGCCGAGCGGATCGCCCGTTCTAACATCGAATCTTCCCGAATGCCTCGGGCATTCAATCACACCGTGTTCGAGAAACCCTTCGGACAAATAGGCGTGCTCGTGCGTGCAGATATTCGAGCTGGCAAAGAACTCATCACCACCAAGTCGGTAAATGGCATAGCTCAGGCCCTCATGGTCCCACCGCACTACATCATCGACCGGCACGTCGATGATACCAACCGCTTCAACCCATTTTTCGTTCGCCATTTTTGAAAATTCTCCTTAATAAACGACTAAACCGCGAATGCTTTCGCCCCGGTGCATCAGCTCGCGCGTCCTCACGCACCTTGGCGACGGCGATTTCCGGCGGCACAGTGAAATTGGCGAAGGTCGAGCAGCCCATAGAGTGATGAATCCTGTCCTTGCCGATCGAGAAGCGCGAGATCCCATCCGGTATGACGCCCTGGCCCTGGGTGGCGCGGATAGTGGTGCAAAGATTGGTCTTATAGAAAAGGCAGGAGCGGCATTCCGGCGTATAGAGCGGGATGACATGATTACCTTTCTTGACTGACGTGACGCGCCTTCATGGCCGAGGATGGCCAGAAACAGGCCTTCCGGATCGGCGCCGGAAAGGGTGAAATCGTCGGTGGGGCAGATGCCGGTCGCCTTGACCTCGATCAGCACTTCACCGACCCTCGGACCTTCGAGCTGTACGATCATGATTTCGAGCGGTTTGCCGGCCTGCGTGGCGGCCATGGAAACTCCCATTATTAATTTATGATTGAATCTTTCCACACGCGCGCAACGTGATCCTTCAGCAAAAGCGACTCTGCCCAGCGATCAACCGTGTCCTCGCAATCCGGCCCGGTGATGGCATACGGTTTTGGCCCTAATTCGTAGGTAAACGAAAGGGAGGCGTCTTTGCTCGCGCGCTGCTGCCAGCTTCGAAAGCCGTACTCCCACCAGGAAAGAAACTGATCCACCCACATTTTATGCTGCGGGTAGGAGATTTCGATCTGAACTTGTTCGCGCGTTGCCACCCGGCCATGAAAGGCCCAGGAATTATCGAGAATGCGGTGAATCTCGCCATGATGCTCATCGGAAATGGGCCAGGCGAACTCACGCCCAACAACAAAGTGCGATATATCGCCTAGAAGCCTAAGATCAGGGAAGCAATCCAATAGGTCCAGTGTGAAGTGGAGATCGGTCGTCATGCGGTCGCGATGGGTCTCGATATAGACTTCGACGCCCGCTTCACGGGCGAGCCGGCGCCATCCTTCGAGCAAGGGGATACATTCCTGAACGCGTCGCGGCCGCACGTCCGGCTGCAGATCGATGTGGTGAACGCCGAATTCTACGGCATTTTCAAGCACCGGCTTGAGGTCGTCGACGGTCCTCGGAAAGCATTGCCCTTCGGCTTGCATGCCGTTGGCCTTGAGCAACGCGGATAGCTTCTTTACGAATCTGCGGTCGCGCCAATCGGCACTCACCCCTTGGAAGCCAGCCTTAAATATCTTGTCGATATTGTCCTCAAGTGTGCGTTCCGGATAGCGGGTACTGCGCAATTCCATTGCCCAAAGCGACTGGAAAATCAGGAAATTTTGCATTTCTAACTCTACGTTGCCTGTTGAACCTCAAGTAGCTCCCGAAGGTCAGCTACAGCGCGAATAGTCCCGGGAGATGGGGACATACCCCGCTGGAGCATTGTTGACCCCACCCGAACCGCCTTGGCGACGACCCCGATCGCGCCGTAAGCGCTAACTGCGACCAGCTTTTCCCGATCATGATGGAAAGCAGCGATGCCGCCCGACGCCAGGGGCCTGAGGGTTATGGCCTGGTCCGGTGCCGGCAAGCCGGCCACTTGAATGACTTTATCGAACTGATCCGACCACATCCACGGCACCATTTCATAAGCAACCTGATGGCCCAGCATGTTCCTGGCCACGAGTTCGCCGTGATCCTCGGCATTTTTCCAGCATTCAATTCGCTGAGATCGCAAGGATTCGTCCCGTCGAATAGAGCTGACATCGCCGGCAGCGAAAATCGCCGGATCGCTTGTGCGAAGGAATTTATCCACAACGATGCCGTCGTCGATTTCCAACCCACAGGCCTCGGCCAGCGCAGTTTCGGGGCTCACTCCGATAGAAACCAGCAGAACGTCACAAGGAATCTTTTCGCCGGACGTCAAACGAACGCCCTTGATATAAGCGTCTCCTACGATACCTTCCACAGAAGTGCCTAGTCGGAACTGAATGCTCGCGCCTTCATGATCCTTGCGGACTTCCGAGGCAATTTCCGCCGGCACGACTCTTGCGAGGAGGCGTGGGGCTGTCTCTACAACAGTGACCCCACAACCCTTGGCCACAGCCGACGCCGCAACCTCTAGGCCGATCAAACCGCCACCGATTATGACCAACCGTTTGCCGGCGCTGAAAGTGTCCCCCAACGCTTCAGCGTGGACTGCCGACCGTAGCGTCATCACGCCGGCGGGAAGAGTCCTGCCGAAATCCAGCGTGCGCGGCTTCGCCCCGGTAGCGATCAGAAGGCTCACATAGGTGAGGGATTGGCCGTTCGACAAAGCCAGGGTCTTGTGGGTGCGGTCGATCGTCGTTACACGCACATCTTCATGATAGAAAGTGGTGTCGTCCTCCATCCAAGCGCTCGGCAGCAGCGGGATTTGTGATATCTTTTTCTGCTGCAATAACACGGATTTCGAAAGTGGCGGCCGCTCGTAGGGCCAGCGCTCCTCTCCATTGATGAGATGTATGGGGCCACCCCAACCGTGAGGGCGCAGGGACTGTGCAGCCTTGCAGCCCGCATGCCCGGCACCGATTATGACGATGCCTTTTTCCATAGCGGTTCCTCCTGCTGAGCGCCAAATTGCCGATTACCCTTACGACAGAAGAATTTGCACGCAGAACGGTTAAACTCCATCTTCAAAAATGAGGGGTTTCCCTCTTTTGCCAGAGCTGCACAAATGGGAACGGGCGCCGAGCTGAAGCTCATGGAGGACGTCGCGGTTCAGTTCGATCAAATTGGCTTCACATCGGTTGAGGCTTTCTTGGCTTCATGCGTTCGCGGAACTGCCGATCCATCGCCCCTGTGCCTCCGTTGATCCGTTATGGAAGGTCCCGAAGCACTTATCGAGCGGAATAGCGCCATCGGCGTAATTGCAATCGAAATACTTGTGATGCAAATAATGCTGAAAGCCGCCCGTACTTGTCCAACGAGGGCGCTGTATTCCTTCTAATTAGCTCCATTGGATGAACTTCTTAGCGGCATCGACCTTCTGAGAGCCTGTTTGCGCCTTGACCGCCATGGTCAGCGCCAGGTCGTTTGCTTCGCCTTCGACATGCCACCCGTCCTGTGGATCAACTCCCAGAAGGTGCTTGTTTGTAGCGTCGGCCATCTTGCCCTGCGCAACCGGTCAGATGGTTGACAGAATAGTCCGAGCACATGGCTGACAGTTTCGCCGTCAACGTTGGTTGTTTTGGTATTTGTCCGGTTCGGACGTGGTGGCCCGAAGCGACGGAACTTTCCGGTTTTTCGGTCGATCAGGCCAAGGTCGACGCTCATGAAGCGGACGGCATGATCTCCGCTCTCGGTCTCGGCCAAAGCCACCGGCTCGCCGATGAAGGCCTCGCCAATGAAGATGCCCTTGCCGCGCCACTTGATCTCGCCGGAGCGGCGTACCCGCCGCACCTCGATGCCGTCGCCCACATAGGCCGGCTCCTCGATGCGATGCGGATAGGCCCTGTGGGAAGGCTCGTAACGGCTGGCCGGCGTCTGCTGATCCAGCGCTTCATGCGGGCGCTCCTGGTTGTAGCTGCGCCGGAAGGCGTCGAAGCGTCGCTGCTGGTCGGCCGCCGTTGCGGCCGGCGGGAGCAGCGTGTCGGCCTTCAGCGTGCCGTGCAGGCGCTCGTGGCGCCCGTTCTCCTGCGGCTTGGCGGGAGTGATGAACTCCAGTCCGATGCCCAGCTTCAGCCACTTCACCGACAAAGCGGTGAGGCCTCCCGCGCCGACCGAACCCCAGGGCGAGCCATTGTCCACGCGCAGTCGGTCGGGCAGGCCGAACTCCTTTAGCAGCCAGTCCATCTCGACTTCGACCGAAGCCCCGGTCGGCGCGCAGATCCGGCAACCGACAAAGTACCGGCTCATCGCATCGCTCACCGTCAGCGGATCGCAGCGGGCCCCGTCCTGTGTCCGGAACCATCCTCCGGCCGCAATGGCACGGCGAGACGGCCACTTTCCGGCATGGCTTGCGCCTCAACAAGTGCTTGTTTCAGATCGACACAGCGCCGGGATCTGGCCGGAGCGGAACGCATAGCGCATGGAACAGAACCGAGATCTCCTAGAGGCTAGAGGGGAGCGTCGCCAGATCAAGAGCAACCTGTAGTAGATCCGGACCGCATGGGCGATGATCTGTGGCGGGAAACGGTGGCGCTTGTAGCTAACGTTGCGGTCTTTATGATATCGGTCCATTGACCCTGAACGCCAGTGAAGTTGATAACGCCGCGGCCGGCGGAAAGATATTTAATCGCCGGCTTTGATCCCGGCCCAGCTTCGCCGGCCAAGATAGCGCCAGCGACAGGCATCCACTAGCATTCAAAGTGGTCACCCAATGGGGCCCGCAAGCGCCATCGCAAGTTTTAGCTCACTCGCTTGCGCGCGCGTTCCCTCAATCTCCTGTTCATAGCTTCCTCCGCTTCGGGTGAACCATCATGAAAAGTCCCAAACCATTTATCGAGAGGGATAAGACCACCAGCGTAGTTACATTCAAAGTACTTGTGATGAAGGTAATGTTGAAAGCCGTGCGTATTTACCGCTTTCTCTCCCACCACAAGCTTGTCGAATCCTGTGTGGGCTTGTGCGGGGTCCAGAGCATCATGAAGCAGATGGAATATCGCATGAATTGGGTGGGATGGGATCACTACGTAGACTAAAACTCCGGAAAAGTAGAGTAGGTGCTCGATGGGGTGCATCGCCAATCCCGACCAAGGGCCTGGATTCACGTTGTTGTGGTGTAAAGAATGGACCCATCGATACATCGGAGGCCAGTGCAAGAATCGATGAATAACATAAAAATGCAGGTTTCCGATAAATGGGGTCACGAGCAACAATACAGTGCAGTAGATAGGATCCTCCCACCAATTTACGAACGGAATATAACCGTTCGCAAAAAGCCATAACATACCTGCTT
Source organism: Mesorhizobium sp. WSM4844 (assembly GCF_055811775.1). Taxonomy (NCBI): domain Bacteria; kingdom Pseudomonadati; phylum Pseudomonadota; class Alphaproteobacteria; order Hyphomicrobiales; family Phyllobacteriaceae; genus Mesorhizobium; species Mesorhizobium sp. WSM4844. The sequence continues at coordinate 38,062 of NZ_JBVVQB010000045.1, forward strand.
CGTAGGCGGTCCAGATTGGCACGCCACTCCCTAGCGACCAAATAACGTTGTCTACATTTTGGTGTTTGAACAAGAAGGCTCGATTGCCTTTGGCTGGCCATAAACTATTGTACTTGAATTTAGTGTTTTGTAGTTTGAAAGTATAGAGCCTGATATGCCACGCACCATAGACTACCAAAGCTATTAAGATATTCCGTCCGAAGAGGTATGCCAACCACTCATAGTTGGATGATCTGAGCGTCTCCATAGAAGGAGTTAGGTATGCCCAAACCCCGCAGGCGACGAGGACGTGAGCAACATACCAGGGCATGAGATATCCATCGAATGCAAACAACCACCGAAGAGTGGCTATTGGCCTTAATGGCCACACGAACAATGGTGGATATTTGAGCGGATCGCGCGGCTTCCAATCGCCACGTTTGTTGCGGGTTCCATATTCTAGATCATCCATATTCCGCTCCAAAAGACGATTTCTTATTCAGAAATGTTAGGTTGGCCGACATAAATAGGCATCACCCTTTCGTGATGGTTTTCCATCATCCAGCTACGCACCCTGGCAGCTCAACACGAAAGAGACTCGGCCGGAGCTGGTTTGGAAGCGGCCCTCACCGCCTAGGTTGCAACGGCCAACTCGCTTTGGTCACAGTACAGCCAGTCGGGCAGGCATCGGTGCTTTCGCACCGCCCGTAGCAGCAGGTTGTGGGAAATGGTGTCGAAGAATGCCCGAATGTCGAGATCGAGAACCCAGTCATGGCGCCAGCATCGGGTTCTGTCGCAATCGTTTTGGCAACGGGGCGACGCGGCATGAGAAGGGCGACGTCATTCCGGAGAGTTCTCGCGTTCAAAGGGTCTCCATTTAGATCCATACAACAGCGGTCAAGCAACAGATGCGAACGTTATTCGGTAAAGCGTTGCGGTGTCATAGATCGGCAGCCCTGTTATACGGCGGATTGCTGGTGTGACCATCGGAAACAATGTACATTCAAAAAGGAGTGCAGCAATCGCTGGATGTGAAGCGCGAAGTCGCGCAACACAGGCTGCAACATATCTGCCTGGATCTCGGCGACACTAGTCGGCCGTCGCGGGCGGGTCATCATCTCGTTTCGCCACAACGTGCCGCCTTCGATGCCGCCTATCACCACCCTTGCCCGTGCGGCTGAATCATCAATACCCAGCAGTTCTTCGCCGCAATGTGTCGCGTCGCCGGTCACGACGGCGAGCTTTCCGCCGGCCGGAAGCTGCCGGAGTAGCGTGGGTACCAGTAGCAGGCTCGACATCGCCACGGGAACGTGCACCGACGCGGCCACCGCTGCCTGATGCCGCATACTGAAGCCGCAGTCCCCAGTTATTGCGACGGCTCCGCGCTCGACCAACCGCCGGGCAGCTGCTATGTAGGCTGACTCGAGAGCAGGATCGCCGGGGATGACCCTATCCGCCCAAGCTCCTGCAGCCGTCTCTATGACTATTGGGAAGTCGAAAGTTGCCGGATTGAAGACCGAGCCTGGTTGGGGAGGCGGAAATTCACCGGGCGCTAGCCCGACCTCCAGTCCTATAATTCCGAGGGCTCTTTGTGGTTGAGTTGTCATGACAGGCCATCGCGGTCGTCGGGTAAGGCGTCGGCCCATCGGCGTGAGTATTCCCGGCGGGTCGCTTGCAGAAGTGGTTCGCCTGTAGAATGACGTTTACCGCCCTTATTTTGCTCTGCATCTAAACGGTGAGATAGCCGCCATCAATTGGGAGGGTTACCCCGTTGATGAAGCTCGCCGCCTTCGAAGCTAGGAACACCACCGGCTCAGCAATCTCACGAGGCTGTCCGAACCGTTGCATTGGGCAATGCCATTGCAGCCACTCATCCGTCTTGCCGTCCCCCTTTCCGCCCATTGCCGTGTCGATATAGCCCGGAGCCACTGCGTTGACACGTATCGAGTAGGGCGCAAGCTCGCGGCACATGATCTGGGTTAGCGACCGAACGCCGCCCTTCGACGCGGTATAGCCGACGTGAGCGAACCCGCTCGTGAACGCCACCACTGACGAGATATTGATGATAGTTCCGTGCGTCGACTTCAGTGCTGGAAGGAACGCACGGGCCATGTCGAAGGCGCCCGTCAAATTGACGGCGATGCTTCTGTCCCAGATTTCGGTTGAAGCAGGATCGTCCATACGCTCAGTCCCTCCGAAGCCAGCATTGTTTACGAGAATTGAGAGCGGTCCCGAAGAAGACTGTAGCCGCGCTGCAAACGCTTCAATGGCATCTCTATCCGTGACATCGAGCATGCCGGAGAATGCAACCAGGCCATCATTCGTGATCGACTCCGCCACACTTTCCGCCACAGACGCTTCGACATCGACTACGACGACACGAGCGCCGGCTTCAGCCAAGGCACGAGCGATTGCCGCACCAATTCCACGCCCAGCGCCTGTTACTAGAGCAAGTGGATTCCCGTCGAGCTTCATGATAGTCTCCTGTTTCTTCAAGTTGTGTTGCTATTCTTGGCCAGATCGGCTGCCGCACGCGGGCACGTCAGATAGTGGTCAAAGTTTGCAGTCCTGGTTGCATCGGGCCGGATAAGTAAAGTCCGGTTCGGGCCGCACAAACTCCAGCGGCGCTCGTGTAACCTCCACATAAACGCCCAAGGCCTTGACCGTATCGAAATAGCTGAACCTTGAGCCACGGAAATTGCCTTCCATAAGGCGCGGCGAGTTCCGCTTTTCCATCTCCGCGACGAAGCTCTCGTAAGAACCACTGAACGAGACGTGCACATGGTGAAAGCCTTCCCCATGTCGCTCCAAATGTTCATCATAGATTGAGGGCCCACTGACCGGCTCTATGAGTTCCCATTGCGTAGGACCGACGTTGGCTAGGGCCAGCCGCATCGAGTACTCGGCGGGCTTCCCACGCACTCGCATGTCCGTGAGCTCTGGGGCAGCATAGGTCTTGACCCACCAAGGGCCGATACCCATTGCGCTGTAACGTTCTAGCCAGGGCTCCAGTTTGCGGACCACAAGTCCAACCTGATCGAGTTTGGTGAACAGCGAAGAGGCTACCATGCGCTTTACTTCCGATTATATCTTGCTCTGCAGCAGCGATTAAGTTTCAGGATAAAGAAGGAGAGCCGAAATCAGGCTCATCCCACTTCGGGGTGTAGTCCAAATGCGCGATGCGCAGATTGCGCGACCGTAGCCGCGAGATAGTTGTCATCTCTTCGTCGGAAAGCTTGAAATCGAACACGTCAATGTTTTCCGCCAGCCACTCCTTGCGCTCGGCGCGCGGAATGGCGACCACACCTTTCTGCTGAACGTGCCATCGAAGGACGATCTGCGCGGGGCTTTTGCCGTGCAGTTTGGCGGCATCCCTGATCGCCGCTTGCTCTAGCAAGTCTCCATTGCGACCGAGTGGACTATAGGCGACCATCGCCATGCTGGCTGCGCGGCAAGCGGCATAGACCTTGGTCTGGTCAAGAAAAGGATGATATTCAACCTGGTTGGCCACAAGCGGGGCGTCCGAGAGGTGCACCGCCTCAGCAAGTATCGCGGAAGGAAAGTTCGATACACCGATGTGCCGTGCGATGCCGGAAAGGCGGACCGCGTTCAGCGCCTTGATGGATCCCTCGAGCGGAATTTCGGGATTGGGCCAGTGGATCAGTAGCAGGTCGATCGTGTCGAGGCCAAGGCGCTTCAGGCTCCCTTCGGCCGATCGCTCCAGATCCCCCGGCGCGATATCGGTAAACCATACTTTGGTTGCGACGAAGACTTCGTCGCGCGGCACGCCGGAAAATCGCAATCCCTCGCCAACTGCGCTTTCGTTATCATAGTACGCTGCGGTGTCGAGATGGCGGTAGCCGAGCGAAAGCGCTTGCGCCACCAACTCCGAGCACATTTCGCCCTTGAGCGTCCAGGTACCCATCCCGATTGCAGGAATCGTCACACCGTTCACCATCACGCTATGTATCACGGGAACTCCTTACCCGACTTGCATTTCCGACCTCAAACGCGCGCCCAACGCTCGTGGCGACCGACGCACCAAGGGTTTCCGCGGGGCCGAGTGTCGCGAAATCATGGCAGACCGATCAAACAGACCCCGCACTGCCGATCAATGCTCGCGTTGTGTGTGAATGGAGTGCACCGGAGTGTGCCCATGGCTAGCACCGAGTTGATGGAGGCGGTGATGCAGACGATGATGGGCTAACTCCAACCCCGCTCTCATGCGGGCGTGCTGCGCTTCCTCGCCTCTAGGAGCCAGCGTATCCAGGTACGCTATCGATCCCTCGATCTGTGCAAGTACTGCCACAGCATCGCTCGTGGCAAAGATTGGGTTATCTCCGACCTCTATCAAGACGGCGCTGGTGTGCGCGGCTATGTCGGCATCACGGCTTGCCACGCCGCAACGAACTCGGACCGCCAGCCAACAAGACTCTGTGACTTGCAGTGAGCTATGACCTTGACAACACAGCTTGTCCGAACGGAATTCATCCACGACGTTCCCATTGCGGAGTAGTTCGATGCGCTTCGGAGGAACGCTGACCGATTCAATTCCCCAATCGATCCCAACTGTGCCACCGCCCGGAGGAAGGCCGAGCTTGCTTCCAGGACGCCGCCCTTCCACAGTCATACTGACGAGCGGCCCCACTGTCATAAATGTGTCGCCAGCACGAACAGCCTCCATCCAATTCTTAAAGGTAAAATCGCGATTTCCCAGGTGGGCGTATGTCCGAATGCCGCCAAGCAGCGAAGCGGTATTCATCTTGTCGGAACCGGCGACCAACGGCAGATGATGACCAATATTCAGATATCGATACCAATCGGCCAGTCCGAACGCACTGATCTGGGCATCGCGTGGATTGAAGGTCATCATCTCGATCGCGTCAACCAGACCAAGCACGATGTCAGCCGCACGCTCGGCTTGAGGGTTCGGCGCGTGCTGCATAACGACGAGACCCCTGCCGACGGCACCGTTCCGCCCAGTCAACCATTGTGGCCTCCAATGTATCGCCGATCGCTGCCTCGTGCGGCCCCGCGGTGCATAGCGGATCAATTATCTCGCCCTCATACCCAAGCAGAGACATATGACCCAGCACGTGCTGGCGGTTTTCTGTGCCTACCCTAACCAGGAATTCGCCAACGCCGCCGAAGTCTTTGGCTCCCAAGGTTGTACGGCCATCAAAGTCGCCGACATTGGTGAACATTTCGCCCCACTGGGAGGCGAGGAGGTTGACGACATTCACCCCTTCCGCCTGTCCTTCGAGAAGAGCTGTTTGCGGGCTCAGAACATGGACATGCGTGTCTGAACAGACCCAACCATCTTCGCGCCAGTGAAGCACTTTTTCCAGCTCGAATGTTAGGGTCTCCGTATCCTGCTCGATTTCGACAATGCGCCGAAGCGGGCGCATCTCAAAGCCCCTTGTTATTTCCACGAATCCCTTTCCTCTGCCATGAAATTGGCAACAAGACGATACGCCTCCCTTCGATCTTATAAAACGCGTAGCCTTTTGGTCCTTACTATGCGGCCAGGTTCTCAAAGTGCACGGATATTGACGCAGAAATTTGCCGTCGTTTCTGATCTCCCTTAGATCCGCAAGCAGCTCTATGAGTTTCACCGGCGGGACCTTTTACGCGCCACTACTCAGGCTCATCCCATGTCGGCGAGTAATCGCGATCGTAGATGCGTAGATTACGCGACCGGAGCCGAGAGATGGCAGCCATCTCTTCGTTAGAAAGCTTGAAATCGAACACGTCAATGTTTTCCGCCAGCCACTCCTTGCGCTCGGCGCGCGGAATGGCCACCACACCTTCCTGCTGAACGTGCCATCGCAGGACTATCTGCACCGGGCTTCTGCCGTGCCGTTTTGCGGCCTCCCTGATCGCCGCTTGTTCGAACAACGTCTCGCCGCTACCGAGCGGAGCATACGCGACCATCGCCATGCCGGCTGCGCGGCAAGCGGCATGGACCTTGGTCTGGTCAAGAAAAGGATGATACTCGACCTGGTTGGCCACAAGCGGGGCGTCTGACAGGCGCACCGCCTCAGCAAGCATTGCGCTGGGGAAGTTCGACACGCCGACATGCCGCGCCATACCGGAATCGCGAACGGCGTTCAGCGCCTTGATGGATCCCTCAAGCGGAATTTCGGGGTTGGGCCAGTGGATCAGTAGCAGGTCGATCGTGTCGAGGCCAAGGCGCTTAAGGCTCTCCTCGGCCGATCGCTCCAGATCTCCCGGAGCCAGATCGGTCAACCAGACTTTGGTTGTGACGAAGACGACGTCGCGCGGAATGCCGGAAAATCGCATTCCCTCCCCGACCGCGCTCTCGTTGTCGTAGGTCGATCCGGTGTCGAGATGCCGGTAGCCAAGCGAAAGCGCTTGCGACACCAATTCCGAGCACACTTCGCCCCTGAGCGTCCAGGTCCCGACCCCGATTGCCGGAATCGCCGCACCATTCACCATCACGTTATGCATAACCACCCTCACCTTGCCCCCGCACCGCGAATTTCCCATCGACAAAGGTGTGCCGATGCGTGGCACCCTCTTCTTAAAGCTACTGGACTGCGCCTGCGCTCTTCGAACAAAAAAAGGCGCGGCTCAAGGTCATCCCAATCTGTCCGGATTTAAAATGATGTCCCGCAAGCCCTGCAGGAATTTGCTCGCTTCGGCTCCATCGACAGCGCGATGGTCAACTGACAGCGTGCAGGTCAGCATTGTCGCGACCCTCGTGCTGCCTTGACGATCTGCAACCACTCGCGGGGCAGCGCTTCCTACGGCCAGAATGGCACACTGTGGCGCGTTGATGACAGCGTCGAATTGTTCGATCCCATAGCCGCCAAGATTTGATATGCTAAACGAGCCGCCGGATATCTCACTAAGCTTGAGCGCGTTGCGGCCCGCTCGCTCCGAAAAATCCCTTACTTCCGCGGATATTTCCATAACCGACTTGGTTTCGGCAGCGCGCACCACCGGAGTAGCCAAACCACCTTCGACGGCGATTACTACCGAAATGTCGGCACTGTGAAATCGATGGATTGCAGTATCCGTCATCTGGCAGTTGACGGCAGGATTGTCGACCAGCGACATCGCAACCGCCTTGATGAGACAATCGTTGACAGATATTTTTTTGGCCGGAGTCGCTTCGTTGATGGCTGTTCGCCAACGCAAAAGAGCATCAACTTCCATGTTTGCGACGAGGCGGAAGTGAGGAATTGTCTGCTTTGCGTGCGTCATTCGGGCAGCTATGGCTTTCCGCAACGGCGTCAGCGGGATCTCGGTGATGGACATTAGCCTTCAATCGTTCCAATAACCGCGTTAACCTCAAGAGTCGCGCCTTCCGGTGCAACGATTGTCGTCAATATACCGCTCGCCGGCGCTTCGACTTCGACTGTGGCCTTGGCTGTCTCGACTTCGACGATTATTTCGCCTTCACGTACCTCCTCCCCGACTTTTTTCAACCAGCGAACTATTGTTGCTTCCTCAATTCCCATTCCACCGGAAGGTAGGATTATTTCGGTTGTCATGTCTGCATCCATTCTATTCGAAGCGTCAGAGCAGCCGCCGTACGGCGGCGATGATGTCGTTTTTCGTCGGGAAGAAATCCTTTTCGAGGGCTGGACTGAAGGGTACGTGAATGTCTGGAGCACTCACGCGAAGAATCGGTCGCTTCAGCAGATCGAACGCTTCCTCCGCCATCACCGCGGCGATCTCACTTCCGACGTTACAGACGGAGTGCGCGTTCTCGACGATTACTAGCCTTCCGGTCTTCGCGACCGAAATTTTGAACGCCTCGTGATCGAGTGGCTTCAAGGTTCGCGGGTCGATCACCTCCACAGAGATGCCCTCGGCGGCGAGCGCGTCGACGGCTTCCATCGTCGGCCGAATGGCACCGGCAATTGCGATTAGAGTTACATCGCTTCCCGCGCGCTTCACATCCGCTTTGCCAATAGGGATTAAGCAGTCCGGATCCGTGGGCACATCGCCCTTGAGCGGCCACAGGCGGGTATCTTCAAAGACGAGCACAGGATCGCCGTCGCGAATGGCCGATTTCATAAGCCCCTTGATATCGGCGGCACTGGTCGGGCAGATGATCTTGAGGCCTGGCACATTCATGAAAAAGGGATAAGGCCGGTCGGCATGCTGCGCCGCCTTGGACCCAACTGAGAACATGCAGCAACGAAACACGATCGGAATGTCGATCTGACCTCCAGTCATATACCGCAACTTTGAAGCCTGGTTGATGATCTGATCCGAGGCGAGATACATAAAGCTGGCGATTGAGAGGTCTACGATCGGTCGTAATCCATTGATGGCCGCTCCGATACCCAGGCCGGTAAAACTGCCTTCTGAAATCGGCATGTTCCAGACCCGGTTTTTGCCGAAACGCTCAACAATTTTGTCGCCACCGTAAACAGAAATGTCTTCTCCCATCAGGAACACGCGCTCATCACGATCCATCTCCTCGATCTGAGCCTGCGTGAGCGCTTCAAGATAGGTCATCTTGATATAGGCGCCAGCTGTTGGGGCAAGTTCCTTAGCAGCACTTTGCATATCGATTAGCTCCTCTCCAGCTTAGCCGCGAAGCTGTTATGGCCTACAAGTGAAGAATTGAACATGTAGTCTGCCAATGTTTCCGGGCCAGGCATTGGGCTGGCTAGAGCAAACTGTACAGCCTGCCGGACGGCTTGAGCGACTTCGTCGTCTATTGCTGTCAGACTACTTTCATTCACACCTTGTTCTAGTAGCACAGTGCGATAAAGCACGACCGGATCCCGATCGCGCTTATGAGCCTCGACTTCTTCAACCGGTCGATAAGGCTGCCCTGGAACCACCATCCCAAAGTTGTGCTCATCGAAACGATAAGTGTTGGCGACTATGAGAGTCGGCCCCTCGCCGGCCCGCGCTCGCGTCACCGCCCGTACCGCAGCCTCATAGACGGCGTTCACGTCCTGCCCGTCAACCGTCACCCCCGGCATGCCATAGCCAGTCGCGCGAAGCGCGATATCGGGCTGCCCGTGGCTTTCAGCCAGCGATGTGGCGATTGCATAGCCGTTGTTCTCGCAAAGATAGATGACCGGAAGTTTCCACAGTGAGGCCATGTTGAGACTCTCGTGGAAGGTGCCCTGGTTCACTGCTCCATCGCCGAAAAAGCAAAGAGTAACCTGGTCTACGCTTCTAACCTTGGCGCTGAACGCGCAGCCTGTGGCGAGAGGAATGCCCCCTCCGACGATGGCCGATTCGCTAATAATCCCTACCGACCTGTCCGCAAGGTGCATCGAACCGCCGCGTCCCTTGCAGATGCCGCCCTCCTTCCCCATCAGCTCGGCCATGAGCGCGTCCAGATGCGCGCCCTTGCCGATCGGGTGCCCGTGTGAACGATGCGTTCCGGTCATGACGTCATCGTCCCGAAGGGCGAGACATGCCCCCACGATAGCTGCTTCCTGGCCCACGCTCGCATGGAAAGAACCAGGGATCTTGCCGCCTTTGGTTTGGCGCATACCCTCTTCTTCGAATCGGCGGATGCGCAGCATCCGGCGATAAGCCTCTAATCTATGATCACCATTCAACAGCATGATCTAAACATCGCTCCGATACCGACACTCGCATAACTTATCGAAGTGCGACGCCGATTTGCCGCAAATTTTTATCCCCAGAAGCTGATAATCGGCTTCAATACCACGAAGGCGCAGGAATGCGTCGCGAAGCCCTTATAGCCCGCAGGCCCGCTTGCGATGACGTTGCTCCTCTGCGAAGCAGCACTGGACATGGGTCGCCGGGTCAGCAGTCCGCCCGTGACATTCTGTTGTGCCGGCCAAACGCGACACCCCACAGAACCAGATTCCAGCACTCATGAAGTGCCACGTTGAAAGGGCGCAGATATAACCTTCACCTGCTGCGTGCCGCTTATATCATCAAATGCATTGCCAAACGGGCGCCATCCAGACCTGACCTCACCGGGTTAGTTTAGGGTAGTTTCGATTGCCTCTAAGCGGTCAAGCGACGGACGCGAACGTCATCCGATAAAGCGTTGCGGTGTCATAGATGGGCAGTCCTGTCACACGGCGGATTGCTGGCGTGACCATCGGGAACAATGTACATTCAAACAGGAGCGCCGCAATTTCGGGATGTGCAGCGCGAAGTCGCGCGACACAGGCCTCCACATCTAACTCAATCTCGGCGACACTAGTCGGCTGTGGTGGCCGAGTCTTCCCGTTACGCCACAACACACCGCCTTCGATGCCGCCGATCACTACTCTTGCGCGTGCGGCTGGATCATCGATACCCAGCAGATCTACGCCGCAATGTGTCGAGTCTGCAGCCACAACGGCGAGCTTTGCTTCGGCCGGAAGCTGCCGGAGTAGCGTAGGCACCAGTAGTAGGCTCGACATTGCCACGGGAACGTTCGCCGCCGCGGCCACCGCTGCCTGATGCCGGATACTGAAGCCGCAGTCTCCGCATATTGCGACGGCGCCACGCTCGATCAGCCGCTGGGCAGCTGCAATGTAGGCCGGTTCGAGCGTAGGATCGCCAGGGATGACCCTATCCGCCCAAGCTCCTGCCGCCGTCTCTATGATTATTGGGAAGTCGAAAGTTGCTGGATTGAAAACCGAGTATGGAAGTGGAGGCGGAAATTCACCGGGCGCTAGCCCAACCTCCAGTCCTAAAATTCCGAGGGCTCTTTGTGGTTGAGTTGTCATGGAAGGAGCTTTCTTGAGTTGGGAAGCAGCTGCTGTGGATTGTTTCCTTAGCAATACTGGCCGTCAGTTCGGCGTTGCAGGCTGCTCTGTGCCGTGTATGAATCTAGCAGCGTCAAGAGGGCAGTTTTAGCGAAATGTCCCTTCCATACGCAGGAGATCGGCGTTATTTTGCTACAGGCGCATGACCGGGGTGCAAACTCGTTAGTGCTGAAGATCCGCAAGCTCGTATGAAAGCCGGTGCGCGTGTCCGGAGCCAAATGGGCTCCTTCTTAGTTTTTCATTGAACACGCGTGCACACGAAGCAACCTAATCGCTATGGTCAATGGCGGGGAAATAGTCCTGTCGGCCGCTTTTGCAGATGGTAGCGGCGGTTGTTTACCGACTGCACGATGGCATCTACGAAGATCGAGATGGCCGCAAGGACTGGGCCTACACCTCACTGGGGCTGTAAGCGTTGGCGCGCAATCGGCGACGCCTGGGCGGCGGGCCGCCCGCGCCAGGATGATTGTTCGCTAGGTCCGCGGTCGCGAAAGGTTTAGTGCCGTGCAGGGCCTCCCACTGGCCGCCGTTCACATTCTCGAGCGCCGCGGCATCGCCGAGCACGTTTTGGCGGCCTGAGCGTCGGCGGCATCGTCAACAACCGTCGCGTTTTCCCGTCTCAGCCGGACGCTGACCACCTGCGTTATACGCATGACCTTCACGGAACGTGTGCTCGAAACTGGCGGACGACCTGTGAGCGGCTCGTGGCACTGCACGGCGCAGAGATGATCTCCATAACGTCGAGCCTGTCGCCTGCTCGCCGGGTGTTGCGCGTGATCAAGGTGAAGCGTTGCGTCAGCTAGGGTCAGGACTCATTGATCCAGAAGATGAATGTGGCGGCGAAAGCGATAGCGGACAGGAAGGTGTGAGCGCAGCGGTCGTATCGGGTATGGATTCGTCGCCAGTCCTTGAGGCGGGCGAAGGTGTTCTCGATCTTGTGGCGTTGGCGGTAGAGAACCGGATCGTAGTTATGCTTGATGCGGTGCTTTGCATGGGGCGGAATGCACGGAGTGATGCCGCGCTGGACGAGGGCATCGCGGAAGCCGATCGAGCTATAGGCACGGTCGGCGAGCAGGTGGCGGGCTGGCGGCAGGTGCTCGAGTAGCGCGGCGGCAGCTTTGTGGTCCTGGCCTGGCCTTCGGTCAGGTACAGCAGCAGTGGACGACCTTTGCCATGGCAGACCACCTGTAGCTTGCTGGTCAGGCCGCCTCGGCTGCGTCCAATACATCGGGGTAGAGCCCCTTTTTGAGCAGGCTGGCGGCGGTGCGATGTGCCTTCAGGTGTGTAGCATCGATCATCAACTGGTCCGGGTCACCGGCCCGAGCCGCCAGTTCGGCCAGGATGCGGTTGAACACGCCCATCCGGCTCCAGCGGATGAATCGGTTGTAGATCGGTTTGTGCGGCCCGTAACCGGCCGGAGCATCTCGCCAGCGCAACCCATCGCGGATGACGAACAGGATCCCGCTGAGCACCCGCCGATCATCTACCCGAGGCACGCCGTGCGACAGCGGGAAGCACGGCTCGATCCGCCGCATCTGCTCCGGCGATAACATCAGCAAATCATCCATCGTGGCACCTCCGCCAACAATGAATCAGCCGCTCACCATCAATTCAACCGGATTAATAGGTCCTGACCCTAGCCGCGTTATAGGGTTGCTTCGAATTTGGTCATAAGACCGGTGTCAACCCGATTTCATCAGTTGCGCCTCGCGGGCGGCGCGAAGCTTTGCGAAATCGTCTCCGGCATGGTGCGACGAGCGGGTCAGCGGGCTCGACGCCACCAGCAGGAAGCCCTTCGACTTGCCGATCGTCTCGTAGGACTTGAACTCGTCCGGCGTGACGAATTTCTTCACCGGGTGGTGCTTTTTGGTCGGCTGGAGGTATTGGCCAATCGTCATGAAATCGACATCGGCCGAGCGGAGATCGTCCATCAGCTGCAGGATTTCGTTCCACTCCTCGCCCAGCCCCACCATGATGCCGGATTTGGTGAAGATCGCCGGGTCGAGTTCCTTGACCCGTTGCAGCAGCCTTATCGAATGGAAGTAGCGCGCGCCGGGCCGCACCGTCAGGTAGTTCGACGCCACCGTTTCGAGATTGTGGTTGAACACGTCGGGCTTGGCCGCCACGACGATTTCCAGCGCCCCGTCCTTGCGCAGGAAGTCGGGCGTCAGGATCTCGATCGTCGTCTGCGGCGTGGCCGCGCGGATCGCGTGGATGACATCGGCGAAATGCTGCGCGCCGCCATCGTCGAGGTCGTCGCGGTCGACCGAGGTGATGACGACGTGGCTGAGGCCCATCTGCTTCACCGCCTTGGCGACGCTGTCCGGCTCGTTCGGGTCGTGCGCGGTCGGGCGTCCCGTCGAGACGTTGCAGAAGGCGCAGGCGCGGGTGCAGATCTCGCCCATGACCATGAAGGTCGCGTGCTTCTTTTCCCAGCACTCGCCGATGTTCGGGCACCCCGCCTCCTCGCAGACGGTCACCAGCTTGTGCGACTTCACGATCTCGCGCGTTTCGGCATAACCCTTCGACACCGGCGCCTTGACGCGGATCCAGGCCGGCTTGCGCAGCACCTCCTGGTCCGGCCGGTGCGCCTTTTCGGGGTGGCGCGGACGCGGAAGCGTTCTATCGAGTACAGTAACCATCTTGCCTCGGTGGACGCCGCGTGCCTTGGCGCGCGGCCAACTAGTCAGAGTATCAGGAACGCAGTTTCCTGGATTGATCTAGGCGGCAAGCGCGAAGTCTAGGCTAACCCGTCCCCGAAACCGTCCGAGGAAAGCAGAAGTCCGGTGCAGCCTCTCCGAACTGACTAGTTCCGGTGGGGTAATCGCCGCCATGGGGACAACTTGACCAGCAGCACAATCCGCGAACTTACCTCGCCTCCAGCACCGCATTGAGAAACTGTCGTGTCCGCTCGTTTTGCGGATTGCCCAAGAGCTGGCTGGGCGGGCCTTGTTCGACAATCTTACCGCCAGAAAAGAAGCACACGCGATCGGAGAACTCCTTGGCAAAGCCCATCTGGTGCGTGACCATCAGCATCGTTAGGTCATATTCGGCGCCGAGCTTGCGGATGACGTTGAGCACCTCTCCAACCAGTTCCGGGTCGAGCGCCGATGTCACCTCGTCAAACAGCATCACCTTGGGCCGCATGGCCAACGCCCGAGCGATCGCCACGCGTTGCTTCTGGCCCCCGGAAAGCTGGATCGGGAAATGGTTCTTCTTCTCCCCGAGGCCCACCAAGTCGAGCAGCTCTGCCGCTCGGGCCTCCGCCTCCTTCTTCGAGAGCCCAAGGACGGAGATCGGCGCCTCCATGCAGTTCTGCAGAGCGGTCATATGCGGGAACAGGTTGAAGTGCTGGAACACCATACCGATCTTGCTGCGCACGCGACGGAGATGACGCTCGCTCGCCGGCACCATTTGGCCGTTCTTCTGCATATGCGTGAGCGGTTCACCATCGACCCATATCACCCCCCCGTTGATGTGCTCAAGCGTCATCAGCATGCGCAGAACGGTAGTCTTGCCCGAGCCGGAAGGACCAATGATGGACACCTTCTCGTTGCGCGCGATCTCGAGATTGAGTTCGTCCAGCACCGTCAACGCGCCGTAGCGCTTTGTGACGTTCTCAAAGCGGACCATGGGTTCGTTCATGACTTTTTCGCTGCGCGTGATATCAAGGTCAAGCTCGTCCCGCCTGGCTAATGCCCTAGGGCGCTTCGTGAGATCGTCCTCGAAGCGAAGCACAAATTCGCTCATAGTATAAGGCCTCCCTATTGCAGATGGTAGCGGCGGTTGAGCCAGACGCGAACCGACTGCACGATAGCGGAAGCAACCAAGCTGAACACGTAGTAGAAGAAGCCGCACATAGTGATCGCTTCTATGTACCGATAGTTGTTTCCCCCGAAATTCTTCGCCTGCTGCAGCATCTCGAAAATCGAGATGGCCGCCAGGACCGGCGTGTCCTTGAACATGCCGATGAAATAATTGCCCAGAGCAGGCACCATGGGCGGGATCGCCTGCGGAAGAATGATTGTTCGCCAAGTCCGCGTTCGCGAAAGGTTTAGTGCCGTACAGGCCTCCCACTGGCCGCCGTCCACATTCTCGATACCGCCGCGGAAGACTTCAGAACAATAGGCTGCGTAGTGGATCCCGAGCACGCCAATTCCCGCCGTCCAGGCAGGAATGAAGATTCCGATCTGCGGACCAACGAAATAGACAAAGAACAACTGCAGCAGCAAGGGCGTTGAACGGATAAACTCCACGATCTCCGCCATTGTGGTCGAGATGTAGCGGTTTGGCGACTGGCGGATCATCGCGAAGACAAGACCCAACACCAGCGCGATCGCAAACCCGAGCAGCGTAGCCTCAATGGTGACGATCGCTCCCTGATAGAGATATGGGAAAGCCTCCCATACGTAAGACCAATCCCAGATCTTCAAGCCATCTGCTCCCGAACGAAACCGCGCGAGACGCGGCGTTCCAGCCAGCGCACGAAAGGAGTGATGAGGGCGCGCGCGATGATGTAATAACCAAATAGTGCGACCGCGAAGAACAGCATGTAATCGCCTGTTGCGTCGGCCGCCTGCTTGGCGGCGCTGGTAAATTCGGTGATGGTAATGAAGAAGACGAGCGAGCTACCCTTAAGCACATCGATGAGCATGTTACCCCAGGTCGGCAGCATGGCGCGCATCGCCTGTGGCAGGATAATACGCCGCATCATGGTGAGCCGCGAAAAATTGAGCGCTGTAGATGCCTCATACTGGCCCCTATCAACGGCCTGAATGGCGGCGCGGACGTACTCGGCGGCGTACCCTGAGGCATTCATTCCGATCCCCAAAATTCCGACAGTCCACGGCGACAGGAAAATACCGAAAATCGGCAATACAAAGAACCACCAGTAGAGCTGAACCAGCATGGACGTCCCGCGGAAGAATTCGATGTAGGCGATACTGAACCAGCGCAACTGCCGATGGGGAGAGACTCTGGTTAGGCCCACTACAAGCCCAAGAATGATCGCTACGACGCAGGCGCCAAGAGTGACAATGACCGTAGTCATGACGCCCTTGGTGAGCACGGCAAAGATAAAGCTGAGATCGACCTTACTCATGTGCCCTCCCCACTGACCGCCTCCCGGCCAAGGGCCGGGGAGCGGTCAGACGCATAGCTTCAGCCCTTGCAAAGATCAGCGGTCTTGCTGCCATCCGGGAGATCGCGTTTGGTGTAACCATATTTGCCGACCGAGGCCATCATTTCGTCAGAGCCAATATAGTCTTTCAGCACAGCATTGAACGCGTCTACCGCAGCCTGCTCGCTGAGCGGGAAGGCTATGGCGGGATGTTCATTCGGTCCCGGCGGGGTATACGGGTCAGCCACCTCAATGCTGGGATCCTGCTCGGCAAGAGTCGTCGCGTTCAGACTATAGAGCGAGCCGGCAGCGGCGCGGCCGGCCTTTACAGCCTGTACGACCTCGGGCGGTCCGGCGACCTGCATGACCTTGTCGTCAGGGAAACCTAATTTCTTCGCCTGCTCGACTGCGGTGGTACCCGTCATGATGGCCAGGGTAAGTCCCTTCTTCTGAGCGTCCTGGAGAGAATGCAGCGCTTCCGGATTGCCCTTTGGCACGATCATCGAGTCATTGCTCGATGCGATCGGTTCGCTGAACAGGACGTTGCGGCACCGCTCCGGCTTAATCCACATGCCGCCCGTGATGATGTCAAAGCGACCAGCCTGGAGGCCTGGGACAAGGGAACCCCAATCGGTTACGACCGGCTCGATTTTGGTTGTTCCCATCTTTTTCAGAACGTCCAGCGTCATCACATTGACCAGGCCAAGCGGCTCGTTGTTCACACCAGGATAGGCACTGGGAGGCTCATTGGTGAAGCCAAGACGGATCGTTTCTCCATTCTTAATCTTCTCGAGCAGCGACTCCGCCGAGGCCGAACCGGCAAAGGACGAGATTGTCATCGCCGCTAGGCCGAGCGCGGCAATCCTCTTCAAGATTGCAGTTTTAAAGCATTCGTCGAGTTTCCACTTGACCATTGGTTAGTCCTCCGTTTTCGCTTCGCCGATGGTCTCCCAATATGCCTCGGGAAAAGACCGTTGCATCATTTGTTGAGCTTGTAGTCCGGCGGTTCCCATCATCGTGTGAGCTGCAGGGCCCCCACCTCAATATCCTAGGTATAAATTCATCCAGTCGATCCCTTGCTACGCCACTTGTGCATGCTTCATGAGCGTAGCAGCGCAGCTGTGGTGCTTTGTGCGAGAATTGCAAGTTATTCGCAGAAATTCGGCGATTTTGGGGTTCAGGCGCACATTTCCGTCATCCCCGTGGTTAGCTGAAAGTGAACAATCGCGAGCTGTGGTATGGCCAGCTGAGGCACACCACGTCTGGCATAACTCCTCCCCTGCCCGGTTGGATGAGATGGCAGGCGCCAGCACCTGGGCTATGCCCTTATGGCCATGGTCTCTATGGCAGGGCACACATTCGTCGTATGCGACACGCCGCTGAGAGATGCGCCTCGGAAACGCTGGCGCGAGCATTGTTGTTCCCGTCACAGTTGATTACTCATGCCATTGACGGATGAGTCTGTTCACGGCTTCGCTCCGATCAACCTGGACGGAATGGCCGGCATTATTGAGCAGATGGAAATCTGAATTCCTGATCAGCTTCGCCAGGTTGAGCCCTTGCTCCGGCGTCGCGGTCGGGTCGTTCTTGGACCAGATGATCAACGTCTGGGCCTGAAGCTGATCAAGGTAGGGGAAGATATACTTCTGCTGCAGCAGTGCATAACGATGCAGGTTTGTCTCGTCTTCCGGCAACCTCTGCCAGATCTCCCATTGTCCCCGGGCCGCGGCCCGCCGATAGGCTTCTCGCTCGGCGCCTTCCACATCCTGCCCGTGGGCGCGGCAGCCTTTCCGCCGGGCGGTGATGTATTCCTCTTCGCTCGGCATCGGGCCGGAACAGTCGTAAGCCTGCCGGCAGGCCTCCATCCAAGCTTCGTCACGGTCATCTCCAAACGCCGGCGACACGGAGTTGGCGGTCAGCAGGACAAGCTTGGAAACAAGATCGGGACGCACGATCGCGACCCGCGCGGCGACGAATGATCCTTCTGAATGGCCGACTAGCGTGATCTGCTTCAAACCCAGTTGTTGGAGGAAGCTAATCACATAGTTCACACGACCGAGCCGGTTGATGTATTTGCCGTCAGCGGGATAATCCGTTCCCCCAAAATGGAGATGATCAATCGCTACCACCGTAAATTGATCGGATAGCCCGTTCAGCTGCCGAACAAAGGAACTCTTACCCTCTGCACCGAAGCCCGCCCCATGCAGGAAAACAATCGGCCTACCGGCTCCGTTCTCGCAGTACGATGTCTCGATACCATCAATCGATACGCGATGCTCGGTGATCATCAGTTCCTCGGCAAAAGGAGGGGCATCAGGTCGGCATTGCGACATGCGAAATGAACTGCCAATTGCTCACTCCTGAGCGTAGCAGCCTCACATGCCACGTTGCCGAATTATCTCGTCTGAATACCGGAAATCGGCACCCGGAGCCTCGTCTTGTCACTTTGCTGTGTCGTCTCCCGGCCACTGCGGCCGGGAGCCTTTCAGGTGCATGGGTGGCATTCCCCGCAAGATTTCAGCCCTTGCACAGGTCGGCGGTCTTGGTGCCGTCAGGCAGATTGATTTTGGTGTAGCCGTATTTCCCGACCGACTGCATCATTTCGTCGGAGCCGATATAAGTATTCAACACCTCGTTGAAGGCATCGACCGCCGCCTGCTGATTGGGCAGGAAGGCGAGACTTGGGTAGCCGGCCTTCCCAGCCGGCGGGGTGAACGGATCTGCCATTTCAACGCTGTCGTCCTTGTCAGCGAGCTCCTTTACCGTGAAGTAGTTTAGCGACCCCGCCGCCGCGCGGCCGACCTTCACTGCCTGCAAGAATTCGGCCTGACCGGCGACCTGCATGACACGATCCTCCGGAATGCCCGCGTCTTTGGCGTTCGTGACCGTGTCGGAACCGGCGGTGGTGACCAGCGTCAGGCCCTTGTCACGAATATCGTCAAAGGAGTGCAGGTCTTTGGGATTGCCATTCGGCACGAGCAGGGCTTCGGTAAACTTAGCAAGCGGCTCGGTGAACACCACATTGCGGCAGCGCTCCGGCAGAATGTACATCCCGCCTGTGATGATGTCGAAGCGGCCCGCCTGCAGGCCAGGAATGAGGAGCCCCATTCCGTCACGGTTGGTTCGACCTTGGTCGTGCCGAGCTTCTTAAGGATGTCGAGGGTCATGGCGTTGACGAAGCCGAGCGGCGCGTTGTTCTCGCCAGGATAGGCCGACGGAGGGTCACCGGCGAAGCCAAGACGGATCGTCCCTCCATCTTGATCTATCGAGCAGCGACTGCGCCGAGACCGAACCCGCAAAGCAAGATATTGTCATCGCCGCTAGGCCGAGTGCAGCCATCCCCTTCAAGATTGCAGATTTAAAGTTGTGTTCGGCTTGCCACTTGTTCATTGGTTAGTCCTCCGTTTCCGTTTCGCCGATGGCCTCCCAATACGCACCGGGAAATGGCCATGCACTATTTGTTGAGCTTGTCCGGCGGTTCCCATCGTAATGCGGGCTGTAGAGCCGCACCTCAGTACCCTAGGTACGCTCCATCCTCCTTGGCACTAGCCTCATGAAGGTAGCAGCACAGTTGGCGCGCTTTGTGCGAGAATTCTGCTTTGCACGCATAAATTCGGCGTTGTTACTAGTGGTGCGCAGATTTCCCTCATGCGCTTAGTTCCCCCATGACTCGTGCAAGTCGTCGCGGCATGGGCCAGTAGAGGTGGCACCAACTCCGGCATAGCTCCTGAGAACAGCGCGAGCTGGGCGGTCGGAGCGTGCGGGGCCATAGAACCAGCCGTCTCGGCATCGCCAAAGCTAATGGGGAGTTCACCCGGCGGCATCACGGGCTGGATTTGTGAACCGCGACCGGCGGCGACCTGCTCGTACACGCCCCAGCGCCCATACGGTTTCGACACCGCGCCGGGCGAGCATCTGCGGATCGCTCAGGGGTCGAACGTCGCCCATTCGGGCGCTAATGCTTGCCGCCACTGTGACGTCGGCGGTCGGGGAAAGATTGCGCAATCTTGAAACCCAATCGGAGAACCGGCAGGGCTCTGCCCTAGCTCCGTCTGTCTTCTCTCAAGACTGTGTCGGCCAATTTTTCAGCCACCATAATCGTCGGAATGTTTGTGTTCGCCCGAGGGCAAAATGGCATG
>NZ_JBVVQB010000046.1:0-20850 GCF_055811775.1 Mesorhizobium sp. WSM4844
GCGCGCGCGCAGGGCGGTCGGGCGGCGTCAGGCCGCCTGGTAGCGAGGCGCCGGCTCGCCGGTCTGCGTCGCGGCGAACAAGGTGGCGCGGGCGGCGTCATAGGTCTCCCACAGCGCCCGGTCGTGGACCGACGGCAGCGTGATGGCTTCACCCTGATCGAAGCCTGCCAGGGCCGCATCGACCATGTCTTCCGCGGTCATCACCACTGCCGGGTCGAACGCTGAAAGCGGCATGCCGGCGAACTCGTAGAATTCGGTGGCGGTCGCGGCAGGAAGAACGAGCTGCAGCCTGACGCCGGTTCCGGCAAGCTCCTCCTGCAGGCCACGGCTGAAGTTCACCACATAACCTTTGGTGCCGCTGTAGAGGGCGGTGATCGGCAGCGAGTGCAGCGCCAGGACCGAGGCTATGTTGATTATCGCCCCGGCGTTGCGCGACAGGAATGCCGGCAGCGCCGCTCGCGTCAGGCGCGTCAGCGCCGTGATGTTGAGCGCGATTGTCGACGCGGCATTCTCGTCGGACGTGTTTATCGTCGATCCGAGCGTGCCGTTACCGGCGTTGTTCACAAGCAGGGTGATGGCGGCGTTGGTGGCGAGCACCTTCTCGACACGCGCCAAGCCCTCCTCCTTGGTCAGGTCGGCGCCGATCACCTCGACCTTGGCGCCATAGGCCCGCGACAGCTTTGCCGAGAGGGTTTTCAGGCGTTCGGCGCGGCGCGCCACAAGCACAAGATCATAACCACGGGCAGCGAGGCGGTCGGCATAGACGGCGCCGATGCCGGCGGAGGCGCCGGTGACGACGGCGATCGGCTTGGAAGCGGAGTTCAACATGGGTTATCTCCTGAAAGTTGAGGGCTCAAATGTTGAGCGCTCAACCAACTAGCCAAATCTGCGCCCCTTTGCAATGCTTCAGCCCTCAACTATTTTGTAAGGATGAAAAAAGCAGTCGAATCGTTCGCATCGCTAAAAGGTCGGGGCGAGCCAGACGCGGAAGCGCCCGGCATGCCGAACGATTTCGTCTGCATCAATTCGTCGCTGCGCCGTGCGGCGCGGCGGCTTGGCCAGTTGTATGACGTGGCGTTGGTCCCAACCGGGCTGACGTCAACGCAAACCCTTCTGCTCGGCCAGATCGATGGGCTCGAGGCCGCTTACGGCGAGGACGGGCCGACGCTGCAGGTCCTCGCCGGCCGCCTGGCGATCCAGATCTCAGCGCTGACGCATGCCCTGCGGCCGCTTGTGCGCGACGGTCTGGTCGAGGTCCGCCACGATACCCACGATCGGCGAACCAAGCATGCTGTGCTGACGCCGCTCGGCAAAGCGCGATACCAGCAGGCATATGTCGTGTGGGTCGAGGCCAACCGGCGCGTCGAGGCGATTTTGGGGGCGGCCGCGGCCGAAAAGCTGAGGAGCCTCGCCGACGATGTCGCCTCGCAGGACTTTCTCGACGCCTATGTTTCGGGCGCGAAGCCGCCGAGCAGCACCGAATCGTCGGAGTGTTAAAGCGCCGCGCGCCCTTTGGGACGCGCTATGGACGGTCTGATTTTGCGCGACCGGCAACCGCTCGGATGCAGGCGGACGACAATCTGTGCTAAAGTGACCCTATGAAAGCATGGCTGGAAGCGGCAAAAAGCCGGGCCCGCGACATCAAGCTTGATGTCGTCGCCCTGTGGTTCGCCGCACGCGATCCTCAAGTGCCCTGGTTTGCAAAGTTCGTTGCCGGAATGATAGCCGCCTATGCGCTTTCCCCAATCGACCTGATCCCGGATTTCATTCCGGTGCTCGGTTATCTCGACGACCTGATCATCGTACCGCTCGGCGTGATCCTGGCCATAAGGCTTGTTCCGCCGCCGCTGATGGACGAGTTTCGAGCGCGGGCGGCCGCGCTCGAAACTCACCCGCAAAGCAGGACGGGAATGTTCTTTGTCGTGGCGCTCTGGCTGGCTTTGGCAGCTTTGCTGATCTGGGCGTTCTGGCCCACCCACGCCAAATAGTCCGATCAGGCTTGCACTTGAAATCGCCTTGCCTGCTGCGCCGGCGGCCTAAAACCCAAGCGCCAGCCACGCCGTCCCGGCAAGCAGCGTAACCAGCGTCAGCGGCAGCCCGACCTTGAAGAAGGCGGCGAACGACAGAGGCGTGCCGGAGACCCGCGCGTACTCGGCGACGATCAGATTGGCGACTGAACCGAGCAGCGTGAAATTGCCGGCCAGCGTCGAGCTCATCGCGACGACCAGCCAGGCGCGCTCGGGGTCTTCCAGGCCGGGTATGAACGGCCGCAGCGCCAGCACAGCCGGAACATTGCTCATGATGTTGGATAGTACCGCGGTGAAGCCGGACAGCCGCCAGACGTCGTCCAGCCCGAGGCCTTTTGCCGAGGCTATGATGTCGGGCGTGAGCAGCGTCTTCTCGGCGCCGGCGACGACGATGAACAGGCCGGCGAACATGAACAGCAACGGCCCGTCGATCTCGCGGTAGATGCGCGCCGGCTTTATGGCACGGGTCACGAGAAGAATGGCCCCGCCGATGAGCGCCGCCTTGGCGACCGGAACGCCGGCAAAGAAGGCGATCGCCAGTCCGATGCAGACCACCACCGCCTTGAGTACCTGGCCCGGCAACATGCGGCCGCGATAGACTTCGGGGCTGAGTTCGGCCTTGCGCGCGAACTCGGCGCGATAGACGATGCGCACGATGACGACGACGGCGACGAGGCCGAACAGCGCGACCGGCGCAAGGGCCGCCGAAAAGGCCGGATAGGAAATCCCCGACAGCGCGCCGATGACCATATTCTGCGGGTTGCCGGTGATGGTGGCGACACTGCCGCAATTCGACGCCGTAGCGGTGGCGATCAGATAGGGGACAGGGTTTCGGTTGATGACGCGGGTGACGTGGACGACGATCGGCGCCATGACCAGGCAGATCGCGTCGTTGACCAGGAACGCCGACAGCACCCCGGTCAGCAGCGTCACCATCACAAGCAGCATGAACGGCGCATGCGCATGCTCGATGGCAATGGCGCCGAGCGCACGGAAGGCGCCCGAGACTTTCAGATGCGCCACGACGATCATCATGCCGAGCAACAGCGTGATCGTGTCGAAACTGATGGCGCGGTATGCGTCCTCCAGGCTGAGTGCGCCGATGGCGATCATCGCCGCACCGCCGAGCAGCGCGATGCCTGCCCGGTCGAGGCGCAAGCCGGGGAACCTGCCGACGGCGACGCCGGCATAGGTCAGGATCAGGATCAGCAGTGCCGCCGCGCCCATCAAAGTCATTCGTGGAAAAGCCCCGTTCAGATCCGCCCTGCCCCAGGCCCTAAGGGCAGCCGGCGCAAGCTGTGATTCCTGCCGCCATACTCACCCGAACTCAATCCGATCGAGCGAGCCTTTTGGCAACATCAAAGATTGATGTGACACGCGCGCCGTCGAACCATTGGCGGCACATCGGCCAACAGACAATCACACGGGCAGAATATCTCGTAAAACGCCGGGTAGGGTTCCGTCAAAAGATGAAAGGTTTGGAAGACGCCCAAGCTCATCGAAATCGTGGGCTCTATCATGCCCTGAACACTCGGCTGACGCGGGGAACAAGCAGCCGATTGCGGAGTTGGAACGGCGGTAGAGGTTTGCCGGTATGAGACCCACTCCCGTGCTGCAGTACATTTATAGGATAATTGCTCGCGACGTTTTTCTCGTGCTTGCGCGTGACGCTCTTTGCGCGGCGTGGCCGCAATGACGCAGCGCGATCGTAACGCCACTTCACCACGGGAAGACAAGAAGGACGGCATAGGGCGAGCACTTGGACTCGGCCTTATCACCGGCGCCGCCGACGACGATTGCTCGGCGATCGGCACCTATGCAAGTGCCGGCGCGCGCTTTGGCCCGGACCTGCTTTGGACCGCTCCTGTAACGCTGCCGATGATGTACACGGTCGTGTATCTCTCGTCGAAGCTTGGACAGGTTTCGGGCCGCGGCCTCTTTCATGCGATCAAGGACTTCTACCCCCGGTGGCTGCTCTGGGCTGTTCTTGTGGGCGTGCTGATCGGCAACACGATCGAAGCAGCCGCCGATCTCGGCGGCATGGCTGCATCCATCAACATCTTCCTTCCTGTTCCGATCCCCCTCATTGTGATTGTAGTCGCGGCCGCGATCTTTGCTCTCCAGCTTTGGGGCTCTTACACGCTCATACGCAACATCTTCCGCTGGCTCGCGCTGGCCCTGCTTGCCTATGTCGGCTCGGCCATCATGGCGAAGCCGGATGCGGCAGCCGTGCTGTGGGGAACCCTTGTTCCAAAAATCCAGTTCAGCCGCGAGTTCCTGTCCATTCTGGTGGCCATCATCGGCACCACCCTTTCAGCCTATCTCTACACCTGGCAGTCGAATGAGGAGGTGGAGGAAGAGATTGCCGAGGGGAGAACGACGCTGAGGAAGCGCAAGGGCGCCACGGACGGTGAACTGCGCCGCTCCCGCCGCGATATCCTGATCGGCATGATTTTTTCCAACCTCATCATGTACTTCATCATCCTGTCGACAGGGTCTACGCTCTATGAAGCCGGTGAGCACGACGTCGAGACCGCCGCTCAAGCAGCCGAAGCTCTCAAGCCGCTCGCTGGTGCAGCCGCCGGCGTACTGTTCGCTGCCGGCGTGATCGGGGTCGGGTTCCTTGCCGTTCCGGTCATGACGACAGGTGCCGCATACGATCTGGCGCAGGCGGTCGGGTGGGAGCACAGCCTTCATGCCAAGCCGCGTGAGGCGCCAAAGTTCTATATCGCGATCGGCGCCTTCACGCTGATTGCTGTTGGCCTGAATTTCCTGGGTTTCAACCCAATGAAGGCGCTCGTCTGGTCCGGTATCGTGCAGGGCTTTTCCACGCCGCCACTGCTTCTTCTTATCATGCTGATGACAAACAACCGGCGGATCATGGGAGACAAGGTCAACAGCCGGACAACCAACGCCCTGGGATGGGCTACTACGATCGCAATCTTTTCCGCCTCTTTGGGGCTGGTGGCGACCTGGTTTATCTAGGTCACCATGACACTCGCGCTCGAGTCCGGCAATTCGAGCTCACTTTCAATGAAGGAGTTGGCAATGAAGGAGTTGGTCTGCACATCTGCCGCAGCTACCGCGCTCCCGGCGGCATGGCCAAGTGCGCGTGCTTGTGGAAGATCGCAATCTTGTCGGGATAGGTAATCCGGATCTCGCGTCCGCATCCCTCGCACTTGTAATGGGAAACGACCTGAAACCAGCGGCCGTTCTTGATGACGGTGAAGTTGCACTGCGGGCATTGGAAAGTCAGGCCAACAGAGAATAGGCTGGGTGACAGGGACATTGCAGCACTCCTTGTCAGTCCGGCGGATCGACGACGAAGGATGCGGCAATCAAATCGTCGGCATCGATTCTGCCCTTGCCGTCCTCCAGGACTGCTGCGACCTTTCGAAAGGTCTTCAGTTCGTTTTCGGTAATCCGGGCGCCGCGCATCCTCTCAGCGAGGTCAGCCACGCGTATTCGCAGCGCCTGCGACGCTCCAATCTCACGGTTCGACATGGTGATCACATTCCTCGTCGCTCGACTTCCCGCCGCACCTTTCGGCACGGCGGGTCCAGTCGCTTAGCTCATTCGATGACTTTGATGATCTTGCGCGTGCCCGGGTCAACCACAACGGTCCGGTTGTCGACCACCACGTAACGGTATTTTGTGTCGGGGACTTCATGAAGTTCGACGGTTTCGGGCAAGGTTGAGCCGATATTGAGCTCCACTCCAGGGATTTTCACCGATGCCAGCGGCTGCTTTTTGACATATTCCCTGATGACGGTCTCCTGTTCAGGCTCGATGACTACGTCCTGAGCGGCAGCGGCGCCGATACCGGCCAGCAACAGAAACCCAGCGGCTGCAGTGGAAAGACGCATACTCATAAGTGCCTCCTTGATGTGAGCTCTATCGCGCTGAACGGCATCGTCTTCGCGCCAGGCTCACCAAACCTCAGGCAGCCGCAAACGTTCCTTGGTTGGGCTTCGGTCTGATTCGAGACGGGACCTAAGTCTCACCTGTTTTCGCGTAATAGCCCGGATACCCCGCCACCCGGAACTGCGGCTGCTCGTAGCAGTTGCTAGCTGTGAGCTCACGCAAGGAGCCGATGGAAAACAGCGTCCACCAAGCCCGCTGGTTACTCGCTGCGGTCTTCGCCGTCTCCATCACGTTGCTGGCGAACGGTCGTTAGCCAGGGAACCCGCCGGACTTTGACGATTGGACCAAGAATGAACCGAGATCTGCGCAGCTACGTCCCTTCCTGCGCTGATAAGGACTACCCGCCATTCCTCATTTGGCGGGTGGTCCACAATCACGGCCAAGTCCACCCGGGCGAGGCCTGTCAGCGGTTCAAGGTCGCGAGGGCAGCATCACCTCACATCAGGTCTTCGGCAACCCCGTCGAATTTCCTGAGGCCTGCGCTTGTAGGCTTTTGCCTGAGAAGGCCCTGTTCAGATGCGGCCGCCTCGAAAGCAGCGAACGCAGCTTGATGACTGCAATGTCCGGCCAGGCATTCCTCGATCATTCGGATCGCTTCAAGTCGGGACGGCTTATCCATGGATGGCCATGGTTGCTTCAGCGCTTTCGCAGCGTCGGCTATCGACGCGATCGCCATCGCTTTGCCATTCAAGGTGATTGAAATCGGGGTGAACGCCGTCATTTTTAAAGCTCGCCGGGATTGAAGGCGGCTAAACGCAAAGACAAGGCAGTGGTTGCATGGTTGTGAATTCAGAGCGCCGCTGTCCGAAACGATCGAGGCTGAACACGCACGTCCGATAGCCTTGATCGTTTCGGCGGCGCCCGCGCTGAAGTCCTGCCTGGATTCGACCGGGAAGCCCCATCGTCCTTAACCGAACTGAAAACCAGCCCAGCAGCAAATACCGTGGAACCTTTCAAAGCCGCATGCCTTGTCCGTTCTCCATGGAAGGAGGTGCGAAATGAGCCTTGACATAGGAAAAGTCGCCATAGCCTTGCTTGGCCTGCTTGCCTACAAGAATAGGGACAAGATCGGCGAGTTAATCGCCGGTAGGAACTCGACAGATGCCAAAAACGCTGGCTCCACCGGCGGGCTCGGCGACATCCTGGAGCGTCTCAAGAATGCGGGTGCGGGCGATCAAGTCGATTCTTGGGTTGGTACAGGATCGAATCGCCCCGTTCAGCGCGACCAGGTCGAGAAAGCGATCGACCCGCAAACGTTGAGCGATCTCGCCGAGCAAACCGGATTGTCCCGCGAGGAACTTCTCGACCGGCTCACAAGTGAACTGCCCGACGCAGTGGACAAGCTTACTCCCGACGGCCAGATGCCTGTGAGTAAAGGTCCAAATCTCCTCGACGAGGCACCTGGAGCCAGTCGCACTTAGCACCAAGCTGAAAAATGAAAGCCCGCGCCTCCGGGCGAGGACGCGGGCCGATCAGCGCATCGCCTATACTAGCCCAGAATGGACCCTGAAAATGCTGGCGATCCCGACAGGATTCGAACCTGTGACCATCGGCTTAGAAGGCCGGTGCTCTATCCAGCTGAGCTACGGGACCGCTGGCCGACGCCAAGGCCGGCTAATTTATGCGCTGGGACGGCTGCCCGGCATTTGCCGGTCAATGCGTCCAGGGCGTCCTGCGGTCATAGCGGAAATTCTCCGCATAGGAAATCTGGCGGCGCTTGGATTCCTTCGGCTCCTCGACGCGATAGGCCAGCCCCTCTTTCTCCGCATAGGCCACCGCCTCTTCCCTTGTGTCGAAGGTGAGCCTGATCTGGCTCCGCATGTCACCTGACGTGGTGTAGCCCATCAGCGGATCGATTTTCTTGCGCATCTCGGGATCGAATTCCAGCACCCAGTGGCCAGTCTTGGCCTTGCCGGACTGCATCGCGGTTTTGGCTGGGCTGAAAATGCGCGCGGACATGAACACCTCGTTGCTACGTGCAAGCGGCACCGCCGCTGTATTCCCGTCATTACTGCGCAATGCCGCCGGCGGCAAGGCCGAGCCTGCCGTGCCCCTTCACGGCGGGCCACCGACGATGATGGCGCGAGGTGACGGCCGTGGACAGGACGACCGAGATCGCACCGGGCGTTTTCTTCCCGGCGGGGACGTTTTATCCGGGTTAACGGCAGCGTGGTGAATGGATGGTCGGAGTGGAGAGATTCGAACTCCCGACCCTCTGGTCCCAAACCAGATGCGCTACCAGGCTGCGCTACACTCCGAGTCCTTGGCGGCGTATAGGGTTCCGGACTTGGCTGCGCAACCCCTAAAAGACGAAAACGGAACAAACGGCAGGCCGAGTCGAGAGCGGGGTGGGAAATGCCGGCCGAGCCTGCCCGCCTGAAGCTTGCGAAGCGTCAGCCCTGGATAAACGCCAGAAGATCCGGATTGATGATCTCCGGGTGGGTGGTGCACATGCCGTGCGGCAGGCCCTCGTAGACCTTGAGCGTGCCGTGCCTCACGAGCCCGGCGGCAAGCAGGGCTGAGTCGGCAATCGGCACGATCTGGTCATCATCGCCGTGCATGATCAGGACGGGCACGTCGATCTTCGTCAGGTCTTCCGTGAAGTCGGTCTCGGAAAAAGCCTCGATGCAGTCGTAGTGAGCCTTGGCTCCGCCCATCATGCCCTGGCGCCACCAATTGTCGACAGCCCCTTGCGAGACCTTGGCGCCCTCGCGATTGAAGCCGTAGAACGGGCCGGCCGGCACATCCCTGTAGAACTGGGCGCGGTTGGCGACCAAAGCGGCACGGAAGCCGTCAAAGACCTCGATCGGCAGGCCGCCGGGGTTGCTGTCGGTCTTGAGCATGATCGGCGGCACCGCGCCGATCAGCACCGCCTTGGCGACGCGTCCCTCGCCACCGTAGCGGGCAACGTAACGCGCCACCTCGCCGCCGCCGGTCGAGTGGCCGATATGGACGGCGTTCTTGAGATCAAGGTGAGCGACCAGAGCCGCGACATCGGCGGCATAGGTGTCCATCTCGTTACCGGTTGCCGTCTGTGTCGAGCGACCGTGCCCGCGCCGGTCATGCGCGATGACGCGATAGCCCTTGTCGAGGAAGAACAGCATCTGGTTGTCCCAGTCATCGGCGCTGAGCGGCCAGCCGTGATGGAACACGATTGGCTGGCCTGTGCCCCAATCCTTGTAAAAAATCTCGGTGCGGTCCTCGGTGGTGAATGTGCTCATCGTCTTACTCCTTGCTGCAATTGGCTGAATTGGTGGGGAAGGTTCGTTCCTTCTGTGGACAACCTATTGCAACCGAGTCATGGTGAGAATTGGCAAAACAGACATTGAACGTGGCAAAACTGACAGGTGATTGCGCTGTCTGACCGGGTTGAAATCGGGCTTGTTGTGTATCGCGGCGTTCAGCAAGCGGCAGTTCTCGGTCTGACCGACCTGTTTCAGCTGGCCAACCGGCTGGCTGCCGACCGGTCGCCGGACGGGCTGAGGCTTCGCGTCAGCCATTGGCAGTGGCAGGAGGCGAGCCAAACCGTCATCCGCAGCTTCGACAGCGAGCCCGGCCCCGGCCATGGACCTGCCATGGTCATCTTGCCTCCGACCCTGGGTGATCCGATCCCTCGCGAGACGGCCGCGCCCTACGCCGACTGGCTCAGGGCTCGTCATGCGGCGGGCGCGACGCTCGGCTCGGTCTGCGCCGGCGCCTTCGTGCTTGCCGAGGCTGGCCTGCTATCCGGTCGTGCGGCGACCACGCACTGGGCCTATCGCGACGCGCTGGCGATACGCTTTCCCGACATCGTGCTGGATGCCGACAAGCTGGTCATCGACGACGGCGACATCATCACCGCCGGCGGCTATATGGCCTGGACCGACCTTGGCCTGAAACTCGTCGACAGGGTGCTTGGGCCGACCGTCATGATGGACACCGCCCGTTTCATGCTGGTCGACCCGCCGGGACGCGAGCAACGCTTCTACAGCCCCTTTGCTCCCAGGCTGAACCATGGCGACGAGGCCATCCTCAAGGTGCAGCACTGGCTCCAGGCGAGAGGCGCGCGCGACGTGACGCTTGCCACCATGGCGGAGCATGCGGCCTTGGAGGAGCGGACTTTTTTGCGCCGCTTTCGCAACGCCACCGGCCTCAAGCCGACCGAGTATTGCCAGCACCTGCGCGTCGGCAAGGCGCGTGAGATGCTGCAAGCGACGACCCGATCCATCGACCAGATCGCCTGGGATGTCGGCTATGACGATCCCGGCTCCTTCCGCAAAGTGTTCGCCAGGATAACCGGCCTGGCGCCGGGCGACTACCGCAGACGCTTCGGCGCGGAACGAGCGGCGGTGGTGGGCGTAGGGAGTTGAGTTATCACCTCGTTGAAGGCAAGCTCGCCGGGAAGAGAACCCCAACCGCCCATCTCCCGGCGAGCCTACAACCTGATTTGGAACGCAATCAGGACCGGGTTTAGCCGGCAAGCTTGCATGTGCAAGAGAGATGCCAGTCAATGTTTCCCGAAATGGGACACCGGCCGGAGCTTTTTTCCTTCTCCCCTTGGGGGAGAAGGTGGATCGGCGCGCAGCGCCGAGACGGATGAGGGGTGCTGGAAGAAATGAGGCGTTGGTGTTCCCTGGAACACCCCTCATCCGACCGAGCTTCGCTCGGCCACCTTCTCCCACAAGGGGAGAAGGAAGAACCGCGCCCAGCCGTCACCGGCATCGCGCTGGATTCCTTCTTAACCTTCTCCCCTTGTTGTGGGAGAAGGGAGGTTCTCCCACCGCCTAAATCTCGAACTCGCCCTGCCCCTCATCCATGGCGCTGACGGTTTCTGCGGCGAGCGCCCTTGTGATCGGCGTCTTGCGCTCCAGTGCCGTGCGGTCGAGCCGCTCGACCACGCGCATCGCGGTGGCCAGCGAGCGCTCGATGCGGCGCACCAGATATTGCACGACATGCGGCTCGACCTCGACCTGGCGGTCGGCGAATAGTTTGGTGATGACACCGGCCAGCAAGAGATCGTCGGGCTCGTGGATCTCGACCATCGCCGCCGCCTTCAGCCGCGACGCGAGGTCGGGGAGCCTGACACCCCAGGCGGACGGAAAGCGCCGCGCGGTCAAGAGCAAGGTCGAGCCGGCCGCGCGCACCGCGTTGATCAGATGGAACAGCCCCTCTTCATCGACCGGACCGGCATCGACATCGTCGATCAGGGCCGGCCGCGCGCCGAGGCTCGCCATGCAGTCGCCGATCCGACCGGCGTCGACCTTCACCGCGCCAGCGCGGGCGCGCCAGATCGACGCCAGATGGGTTTTTCCACAGCCTGCGGGGCCAGCGAGCACGACCACCGGCGACGGCCAGTCCGGCCAGCGATCGACCAGCGCCACCGCCTGGCTGTTGGTGCCTGAGACGACGAGTTCGTCGCGCGAATAGCCGGTTCCGTGGCCGAGATCGAGCGGCAACTGGCGCGGCGGGTCGATCTTGTTGTCCGGCATCTGGCTCAACTGCGCGGCCCACCGCTCCCGCGGCGACGCGCCGGCAGCGGCGGCACAGGTTCGGTGTTGTGGCCCTTGTAGAGCGGCGACTCGAGATAGCGGGCGATGGCAAAGCGCACCAGGACGGCAACGGCAGCCGAGGCCGGCACGGCGATCAGCAAGCCGACGAAGCCGAACAGCGCGCCGAAAGCAAACAGCGAAAACATCAGCCACACCGGATGCAGGCCGACGCTTTTTCCCACCAGCCTCGGCTGCAGGATGTTGCCCTCGATGAACTGGCCGACGAAGAACACGCCGGCCACCGCCGCGACCATGGTCCAGTCCGGCCAGAACTGGACGAAGGCGACGCCGACGGCCAGCACCAGCCCGGTCAGCGAGCCGACATAGGGGATGAAGGAGATCAGCCCGGCGAACAGGCCGATGAGGATGGCGAAATTCAAACCGGTCAGCGTCAGCCCGGTGGCGTACATGGCACCCAGTACCAGGCACAGCGTGCCCTGACCGCGCACAAAGCCGGCGGTGGCGGTGTTGATGTCGTTGGCGATCGCCCTGACGGTCTGGACATAATCGCGCGGCACCCAGCTGTCGACAATCGTCACCATGCGATCCCAGTCGAGCAGCATGTAGAAGGCGACGACGGGCGTGACGACGAACAGACTGACCACCGAGACCAGCGCCACGCCGGAACTCCAGATCGAGGTGAACACCGTGGTCAGCAGGCCGAAGCCGGAGGTCAGCAGCGAGTTCAACCCTTCGCGCAGGCCATTGGCGTCGACGCCGAATTGCTCTTCCAGCCATCTCGGATCGAAGCTGGTGATCAGGCTCTGCAGCCGGGTCAGGTATTCCGGCAGCTTGCTGGCAAAATCGGCCATCTGCGAAGCCAGCACCGGAATGAGGATGACGAAGGCCAGCACCAGAACGACGATGAAGGCAAACAGGATGACAATCGTCGCCATCAGCCTGGACAGGCCGAGCCGCTGCAGCCGGTCGGCGACCGGGTCGAGAAAGTAGGCGAGCACCATGCCGGCGACGAACGGCAGCAGGATGCCGCTGAAGACATAGAGGAAGACCGCGAGGATGATGGCGCTGATCAGCCAGAAGCGGATTTGGCGCCGAAACACGCCGGACGCGGCCGCATCGGCAGCGGCAGCTTCGGCTGCCGCGTCGATGTTCTGGTCAGGTATCCGGTTTGGAGCCTTCGCCATAGCCGCTCATATGCCTCAGCCAAGCCACGAGATAGGCCGCGGCCGAAGCCACGGTCAAGACCCCGGACAGCAATATGAGCACCGGCCTGAGCGGATCGAGATCGATGGCGAGGGCCAGTTCGCCCAGCACCACCGCCGCCAGCCCGATCTGGACGGCGGTGTTGGCCTTCGACACGAACAGCGGCTTCATCTCGACCGGGTGGGCCATGACGGTGGACAAAACGACGGCGCAGACGATCAGCGCATCGCGCGACACCATGGTGACGACCAGCCACAGCGGCAATTCACCGATGAAGCCCAGCACCACGAACACCGAGACCAGCAGCAATTTGTCGGCCATCGGATCGAGATAGGCGCCAAGCTGCGAAAACTGGTTGAAATGGCGGGCGATGAAGCCGTCGACGCCGTCGGAAATGCCGGCGATCAGGAAGCCGGCGAAAGCCCAGTCCCAGCGCCCCTGCAGCATGGCCAGCACCACGCCCGGCACCAGCACGAAACGCATGATCGTGATCATGTTGGGGATGGTCAAACGCATGTCCCGTCGCTTCTGTTTTGATGATACATGATAGAGATGAGAGGCTACGGCAAGTGAGAGCGACGCAGATGCTGCCAATCTCCGCTTGTGGGGAGAGATTGGCTATCTTCAAGGCCTTCGCCATCGCCAATGTTGGAGATTTGCCTGAGGCCTCGTCCACGATTTTATGGTGCCGAAAATGCCTGAGCCAGCCGTTATCCTTGCGAGGCGCAGCCGTTCATGCGAAGAGCCCCGGAAAGCAGGAAAGAGTGATGAGCAAGCGCAAGAACGGGCTCACCTATGCCGAGGCAGGTGTCGACATCGATGCCGGCAACCTCATGGTCGAGAAGATCAAGCCGCTGGTGCGCGCGACGCGCCGGCCGGGCGCCGATGGCGAGATCGGCGGCTTCGGCGGCCTGTTCGACCTCAAGGCCGCCGGCTTCACCGACCCGGTGCTGGTCGCCGCCAATGACGGCGTCGGCACCAAGCTGAAGATCGCCATCGATGCCGGCAAGCACGACACGATCGGCATCGACCTCGTCGCCATGTGCGTCAACGACATCGTCGTGCAGGGCGCCGAGCCCTTGTTCTTCCTCGACTATTTCGCCACCGGCAAGCTCGATCCCGACCAGGGTGCGGCGATCGTCGGCGGCATCGCCGAGGGCTGCCGGCAGGCCGGATGCGCGCTGATCGGCGGCGAGACGGCGGAAATGCCCGGCATGTATCACGGCAACGACTACGACCTCGCCGGCTTTGCCGTGGGCGCGGCCGAACGCGGCCAGTTGCTGCCGACCGACGACATCGTCGAGGGCGACGTGCTGTTGGGGCTGGCCTCGACGGGCGTGCATTCAAACGGCTTTTCGCTGGTCCGCCGCATCGTCGCCACCAGCCGCCTTGCGTGGACCGATCCAGCGCCCTTCAACGATGAAGCCACGCTGGCCGAGGCGCTGCTCGAGCCGACCCGCATCTACGTCAAGTCGATCCTCAAGGCGATCCGTAACACGCATGGCATCAAGGCGCTGGCCCATATTACCGGCGGCGGTTTCCCGGAAAACATCCCGCGCGTCCTGCCGAAGGATTTTTCGGCCGAGCTCGACCTCGACGCCATCGAGGTGCCGGCGGTGTTCTCATGGCTGGCCAAGACCGGCGGCGTGGCGCCCGACGAGATGATGCGCACCTTCAACTGCGGCGTCGGCATGATCCTCGCCGTCGCCTCCGGCCAGGCGGCACAGGTCGCGGCCGTGCTGCAGGAGGCCGGCGAGAGCGTGACGCCGATCGGCCGCATCGTGCCGCGCCGCGACGCCGGCGTGATCTATCGGGGCGCGATCGGCCTATGAGCATGCGCAAACGCACGGTGGTGCTGATTTCGGGACGCGGCTCCAACATGACGGCGCTGATCGCCGCGGCCAGCAACCCGGACTATCCGGCCGAGATCGTCGGCGTCATTTCCGACCGGGCCAATGCCGCCGGTCTCGGTATCGCGACGGCGCGAGGCATCGCCACCAAGGTGATTTCGCGGGCCGACTATACCAGCAAGGAAGCGCATGACGGGGCAATCGACGCCGCGCTTGCCTCGCTCGGCGCCGAGATCGTGGCGCTAGCCGGTTATATGCGCATTCTCGGCGCGCGCTTCGTCGAGAAATGGCTGGGCCGGATGATCAACATCCACCCTGCCCTGCTGCCCGCCTTCAAGGGGCTGGATACGCATGCGCGCGCCTTGCGCGCGGGCATACGCATCCATGGCTGCACGGTGCATTTCGTCACGCTGGACATGGATGACGGCCCGATCATCGCCCAGGCCGCCGTGCCGGTGATGGTCGGCGACAATGAGGACATGCTCGCCGCGCGTGTGCTGAAGGCCGAGCACCGGCTTTATCCGCTGGCGCTCGGGCTGGTCGCCGAAGGCAAGGCGCGGATGGAAGGCGGCCGCACCGTGCTTGCCCACTTCGCCGACGATGCCGACAACAGCACCTCGGTGATCATGGCGCCCGATCCGCTGCGCGAGGAAACCGACCTCGAGCAGCTGGCGCGCATCACGCCCTGAGCAGGAGGAGGCCGGCATGGCGACAACGAAGCAACTCCTTCTTCTGCGTCATGCCAAGTCGAGCTGGGACGATCCTGACCTCATCGACTTCGACCGGCCGCTTTCCGGGCGCGGGCTGAAGGCCGCCCCGCTGGTCGGTCGCGAACTGGCCAGCCAGGGCTGGCTGCCCGATCTGGCGCTGGTATCGCCAGCGCTGCGCAGCCGCGACACATGGCGGCTGGTCTCGGCGGAACTGCCCGCGAAAACGCCGGCCAAATTCGTCCAGGCGCTCTACGAGGCCAGCGCGGCAGACGTTCTCGCCAAGGTCCGGCAGGCAAATGCGGCAACAATCAGCCTCTTGGTGCTCGGCCATAATCCCGGCCTGGAGGAATTCGCGCGCCGACTTGCCGGCGCCGGGTCGGATGCCGCGGCACTCAAAAAGCTTGAAGAAAAATTCCCGACAGCGGCTCTTGCCCGCTTCGTTTTCGACGGTGACTGGGCGCGGCTGGCCCTCGGCGATGCGCGGCTGACACGCTGCGTTTGGCCGAAGGATCTGCGCTAAACGAGGGCTGTGACTTGATATGCAAAAGCAAGAACGGCGGACAAGCCCGCCGCTCTTTGCGTTCCGCAGCTTGAGGATTTAGCGGCCCCAGTTGCCCCGGCCGGACTGAGGCACGACCGGTTCAGTCGTGCCGGGCTGGGTCGTCGCGTTGGTATTGACGGTATTGTGCTCCGCCGTAAACGGCTTGCGAATCGAACCCGTGAACGTGCTGTCGATATTTCCAACGGGCGCATTGCCAGCAGGCGCGGCCGGCTGGTTGACGCCGTCCGAACCATAATGGTCGCTGCCGGCAAAGGCGCTGCCTGTGGCAATGAGGATGGCGGCAGCGGTGAAAGCAATCTTGGTCATTTCAGGTACTCCAGTACTTTCATACTTTCAGTGTTGTTGTCCGTCTGGTGGCGTGCCTTGGGAGGATTTCGCGTCGCTCGGACCACCCCGAGGTGGGTTGGCCCTGCAGCAGTTTCCAATCACAAAGATGTTCCGGCCACGCCCTGAACCGGGTGCTTGAAATCCGCTAAAAGGCTTCCTTCGCCATGATTTTTCACATTCTCTTCAATACGTTAGGCAAATACGCCTGCCGCGTGTCGCGGCCATCTGCTGAGCCGGCGTTCACTGTGTCATGCACGATCCGTCAATAGAAAACGAACCGATCGGTTCGATTTTTCCGCTGACGCGCGAAGTGAAGTCATACAGCTGCCGGCTTCGTTTGCCGCTTAGACGTGCACGTCGCCAAAAGAGAGTTCGCCGTCGTCGCTGGCGGTCAGGAACGCCGTGACCAGCAGGCCGGCATAGAAGGCTGCGACCAGCATGACGATGACCAGGCCGGGAATGGGCCCCAGAGCAGCGCCGGCAACCGCCTCGCGCACCGAACTGACGAAGTCGATGCGGACACCTTCGGTTAGAAGACTGGGGGTCGACAGTTTCAGGATCCAGGCCAACAGCAGGATCAGCAGCATGTGGATGTAGTTTCGACGCAGACGGCGCGCCAACGCCGCTCGTTGCGAAATGAGGAATTTTGGAGTGCGCAGACTTTCGCCGACGACCAACAGCCAATCGGACGCGAAGTCCGGCTGCGGCGAGAATATCTGCGCGAAATAGTGCCGTTCGAACTGGCGCACTCTGGCCCGGTAAACGTCGAAGAAGCGATATCGCCGCGCTTCTATCCACAGCAGCAACAGGACAAGCAGCATGGCAAAAAGCAGTACGCCGTGATGCGCGCTGGCCGTCGAAAGCGAGATCGACAACATTGCCGCGACGACCGTTATCGCCCAATTGCTCGTCCGGTCCAGGCGGTCGCGCCACCCCGTCATGCGCAGAATCTCGGCGCGATGAAAATGCGCCATCGTGGTCACGAGTTCGCCGGGCGAAAGCGTCCTTCCAACGGGGGCCGGCGCTGCCAACGCTTCTGCCATCACCATGTCTCCACCGCCACGCAAAAACGGCTAGTTGGGCATATCGTTCCGACGCTTCACTTTGCCGGGCGCAGCCACACCTTGTTGTCGTGGAACGCCGCACCGCCATAGGGCGCCGGCGCGTCGGCGCCGGTCAGGACGTTGATGCCCTCGCCGCGCTCGTGGGCGCTGTTGGGCCAGATGCCTTCGGCGACCACGACGCCGCGCTTGACGCCGTCGAACAATCTTGCGTGCAGCACGACTTCGCCGCGTGCATTGCCGATCTCGACGCGGTCGCCATTGGCCAGCCCACAGGCTGCCGCATCGTCCGGATGCAAAAGCAGTTCCGGCCGTCCCTCCTTGGCCTTCGACACCGGCGTCTCGGAAAAGGTCGAGTTGAGGAAATTGCGCGCCGGCGAGGTGGCCAGCCGGAACGGATGCGCAGCATCCGCCACCTCGATCAGATCGACGTGGTCGGGAAATTCCGGCAGGCTTGCCACCGGCCCGAACAGGCCCATGCTTTTCGGCGGCCGGTTGGGCGCCGCCTGCCCGGTCCAGTCGGCGCGAAAGCGGAATTTTCCGTCCGCGTGGCCGAAGCCGTCGATAAAATGCGCCGCTTCGAAAGCCGGCTGCAAATCGAGCCACTTTTGTTCCTTGAGGCTCGAAAAACTGCCCAGCCCGCGCTTGCCCAAAATGATGTCGATATGCTGCTGCTCGGTCATGCCGAAGCCAGGCCTGTCGCCAACACCGAGCCTTTTGCCGAGTTCCTCGATGACGAAATGGTTGCTGCGCGGCCCTTCCGGCGGGTCGATCAGCTTCGGCCCGAGCGTGATGTGCTGATTGCCGCCACCCTTGTAGACGTCGTCATGCTCTAAAAACATCGTCGCCGGCAGCACGACATCTCCGAGTTTTGCGGTGTCGGTCATGAACTGTTCGTGCACGCAGGAAAACAGGTCGTCGCGCAAAAAACCCTGCTTCACCAGCCGCTGCTCCGGCGCGACATTGACCGGATTGGTGTTCTGGATCAGCAGCGCCGTCACCGGCGGGCCGCCATAGAGCGCATCCTCAGCGCCGGTCAGCACCGGGCCGATGCGCGAATGGTCGAGATGGCGGATCGCCGGGTCGCGCATCCGCGTGCCTTCCAGCAGTTCCTGGTTCAGCTTGAAGATGCCCGAATTGGAATGGAAGGCGCCGCCGCCCTCATATTGCCAGCAGCCGGTGACCGCGGCGATCGAGGCGGCGGCATGCATGTTGACCGAGCCGTTGCGCTGCCGCGAAAAACCGTAGCCGAGGCGGAAATAGGTTTTCTTGGTAGTGCCAACGAGACGGGCGAAGGCTTCGATCTCATCGACGGAAAGCCCGGTGATATCAGCCGCCCATTGCGGCGTCCTCGTCTGAAGATGCGCTTCCAGACCGTGCGGATCGTCGGTGTATTTTGCCAAATAGGCGCGGTCGGCCATGCCGTCACGGAACAGCACATGCATCACCGCGCAGGCCAGCGCACCGTCGGTGCCGGGCTTCAGCACCAGGCCGAGATCGGCCTGCTTCATCGTCGCGTTCTCGTAGACGTCGATGACGACGATCTTGGCGCTGCGCTCCTTGCGCGCCTTGATCGCGTGGGTCATGACGTTGACCTGGGTGACCACGGCATTGGTGCCCCAGACCACCACGCAGTCGGACTTGGCCATCTCGCGCGGGTCGGGACCGCGCAGCGCGCCGGCCCCCATCATCCAGCCGGTCCAGGCCAGATTGGTGCAGATCGAACCGAAAAAGCCGGAATATTTTTTCGCGTGGCGCAGCCGCTCGATGCCATCG
Organism: Mesorhizobium sp. WSM4844; assembly: GCF_055811775.1. Lineage (NCBI taxonomy): Bacteria > Pseudomonadati > Pseudomonadota > Alphaproteobacteria > Hyphomicrobiales > Phyllobacteriaceae > Mesorhizobium > Mesorhizobium sp. WSM4844. Next base: position 18,930 of record NZ_JBVVQB010000046.1, read on the forward strand.
CGCTGCACCAGTCCCATCGTGCCGGCATAGTAATAGGGCCAGACCGTCTCCGAGCCATATCTTGCCTCGGCCGCGATGAATTTTTCGGCGACCAAGTCGAGTGCGGCCTCCCAGCTCGCGTCCTTCCAAAGGCCCTCACCCTTGGCGCCCGCCCGGATCAGCGGTTTCAGCAAGCGGTCGGGATGATGGACGCGGTCGGCATAACGGGCGACCTTGGCGCAGATGACGCCAGCCGTGTAGCTGTTGGCCTTGGCGCCATGGACGCGGCCGATGCGCTTGCTGTCGAGCAGCTCGACCTCGAGCGCGCAGGTCGACGGGCAATCATGCGGACAGGCCGAATGGCCGATCCTGAGCTTGGCGTGTTGATTCATGGGAGCAGACTAGTCGGTTGCGAAAGCGGCGTGTAGGGCCAGATGCAGCGCTAACTTGCTTCTCCTTGCTGAGGCAAGCTGAAAATCTGGCGACCACCAGCGCGGAGCCGTTAGAACTGCGTCGTCAACGCCGTCAGCCACTCGGGCGAAGCGTTGACGAGTGCGGTTTCCAACGCCTTGTCGAACCCAGACAGAATCGCGGCGGCGGTCATCACCAGCAAGACGCCGAAGGCGACCTTCAACCCGCTGCCGGCGCTGGCGATGTGGCTGCGCCAACTCAGCAAGGTCTCGCGGGACAGTAGTCCGAGGATCAGCAACGGCACGGCAGCACCGAGACCAAACAGGACCATGGTGACCCCAACCTGGCCAAGGTCTTGGCCCTGCGCTGCAAGGACGGAAGCGGCACCGAGAGTCGGGCCAACGCAAGGGCTCCACACCGCGCCGAGCAGCAGACCGACGCCGAACTGCCCCCAAAGGCCAACGGATGAAAAGCCGCCAAACCGCTGCTCGACCCAGTTGCCGGCCGGACCGGCCGCAAGCGCGATATGCGCCTGGAGTGGCGGCACGATCAATATCGTGCCGAGGACGAGCATCAGAACTGCGGCGGCGCTGCGAAAGACACCGCCGTCAAGCCCGACGGAGAACCCGATCGTGGCGACGAAAAGCCCTATGGCCGTGAAGGATATGGCAAGTCCTGCGGCCAGCGCGATGGGGCCATAGCGATGCTGACTGACGGCAGCACCGAGCACGATCGGGATCAGCGGCAGCACGCATGGCGACAGCGTCGACAGCACCCCGGCCAGGAACGAAAATATGAAGCCGAGTAGCATCTCCGCCGCTCAGATCGTTTTATCAAGCAATTGCTTGATGGCATCCGCCTTGGTCACGCCAACAAGCCGACCGACTTCCGTTGCGCCCTTGAAGGTGATCAGCGTGCTCTGCATCCGCGCACCAAGAGCCCGAACAACCTCTTTTTGGGAATCGAAATCGACTTCGAAAACGGCCAGGTTTGCGTGCTCGGGCGCAGGCAGCAACTTGCCGAGCACCCGCTTCTGCGCCTTGCAGATCGGACACCAGCTGGCGGTGATCTCGACCAGGATCGGCTTGCCTGCCTTTTGCGCCTTTTCGAAGGCCTGCCGTGTGTAGGCCATGCGGCTGGCAGCCAGCGCCGCCGGAGCCGAGGCGAGGCCTGATATTGCGGTCAGGCCGATGAGGAAGGTGCGACGGTCTAGCATTTCTTGACTCCTGAAGGTATCGGCGGGCAAGTAATCCCGCCATGGCGGACATGAGGATACGGTCCGTTGTTCGCGCCAGCGACGGCGAACGTTACAGGCTCACGGTAATGTTACCGAGGCCGCCCTTCGCTTGTGTCCACTTGCAGTGGCGCAAGCGCCTATCTCCCCCCTTGAGGGGGAGATGTCGCCGAAGGCGACAGAGGGGGTCGCGGGGGGGGGGGGGGGGGCCGGGGGGGGGGCGGGGGGACACCCGGGGGGGCGACGCGCGGCCCCCCCCCCCGCCCCGGCCGGCCACAAACCCCCCACGGGGGGGGG
>NZ_JBVVQB010000046.1:20860-35021 GCF_055811775.1 Mesorhizobium sp. WSM4844
CCCCCTGTGGTGTGGTGCCCTTTGGCTGGGCCCCCCCCCCAACCCCCCCCGGGGGGGGGTTTTTTGCCGCGCCGGGCCTCGGGGGGGCCCGCGGCGCGTGGAGCGCCGACATCTTTCGCGACGAAGTAACACGCTGGCGAACTACGCGAGACGACCCCCTCTGCCCTGCCGGGCATCTCCCCCTCAAGGGGGGAGATCACGCGCTACTCCGCCGTGCCTTCCTCGTACTCTGCCGACATCGACAGCCATTTTTCCTCGTGGCCTGCGAGTGTCTGGGCCAGTTGCGAGCGCTCCTTGGCCAGCCGTGTCGCCGTCGACGGGTCCTTTTCGTAGACCGCCGGATTGGCGAGTTCGTCCTCGATCAAGTCGATGCGCTTGCGAATGCGGTCCATCAGCGCTTCGGTGGCGCGGATCTCCTTGGCCAGCGGCTCGAAGGCGGCGCGGCGCGCTGCCGCGTCACGGCGGCGGTCGGCCTTCGAGGCCTTTTCGGCCTCGCGCTTGCCGCGGCGGTCGCCGGACACGCCGGTGACCAGCGTCTTGTAATCATCGAGGTCCCCGTCAAAAGGATTGACCGTCCCGTCCTTGACCAGCCACAGCCGGTCGGCCGTTGCCTCGAGCAGGTGGCGGTCGTGCGAGATCAGGATGACGGCGCCGGGAAACTCGTTCAGCGCATGGATCAACGATTCACGGCTGTCGATATCGAGATGGTTGGTCGGTTCGTCGAGGATGAACAGGTTTGGCCCCTCGAACGCCGACAGGCCCATCAACAGCCGCGCCTTCTCGCCGCCCGACAGGTCCTTGGCGGCGGTGTTCATCTTTTCGGTGGTCAGTCCGAACTGGGCGACACGGCCGCGCACCTTCGATTCCGGTGCTTCCGGCATCAGCCGGCGGACATGCTCATAGGCGTTTTCACTCGGTCGGAGATCGTCGAGTTGATGCTGGGCAAAGATCGCCACCTTCAGGCCGGGCGCCACCGTCATGGTGCCGGTCTCCTGCTTCAGGCGGCCGGACAGCAATTTGGCGAAGGTCGACTTGCCGTTGCCGTTGGCGCCGAGCAGCGCGATACGGTCGTCGGCATCGATGCGCAGCGTCATCTTCTTCAGGATCGGCTCACCCTCGACATAGCCGACATTGACGTTGTTGAGCGCAATGATCGGCGAGGCCACCGTCTTCACCGGCTCGGGAAAGGAGAACGGCCGCACATTGTCGTTCACAATCGCGGCGATCGGCTTCATCTTCTCCAGCGCCTTGATGCGCGACTGCGCCTGTCTCGCCTTGGAAGCCTTGGCGCGGAAGCGCTCGACGAAGGACTCCATGTGCTTGCGTGCGGCTTCCTGCTTGACCCTGCCCTTCTCCTGCAATTCGCGCTGCTCGGTGAATTGGCGCTCGAACTGGTCGTAGCCGCCGCGCCAGAAGGTCAGCTTCTTCTGGCAGAGATGGACGATCGAGTTGACGGCGCGGTTGAGCAGGTCGCGGTCATGCGAGATCAGCAGCACCGTGTGCGGATATTTCGACACGTAGTTTTCCAGCCACAGCGTGCCTTCGAGGTCGAGATAGTTGGTCGGCTCGTCGAGCAGCAGCAGATCGGGCTCGGCAAACAGCACCGCGGCGAGTGCGACGCGCATGCGCCAGCCGCCGGAGAACGACGAGGCCGGCCGCCGCTGGGCGGCGTCGTCGAAGCCGAGGCCGGCGAGGATGGTGGCGGCACGCGACTCGGCCGAATGGGCGTCGATATCGGCCAGCCGCATGTGGATGTCGGCGATGCGGTGCGGATCGGTCGCCGTCGTTTCCTCATCGAGCAATGCGGAGCGTTCGAGGTCGGCCTTGAGCACGATCTCGATCAGCGGCTCCTCGGTGCCGGGAGCCTCCTGCGCCACCTGGCCGATGCGCGTGTTCTTCGGCAGGCCGATCGAGCCGGTCTCGGAGGCGAGGTCGCCGGTGATCGCCTTGAACAAAGTGGTCTTGCCGGTGCCGTTGCGGCCGACAAGCCCTGCCTTGCTGCCGGCCGGCAAAGTCAGCGAGGCATGGTCAAGAAGCAGGCGTCCGGCCATGCGGAGCGAAAGGTCGTTGATGATCAGCATGGCCGCGCTTTTGCACGGGACGTCAGCGCTTCGCAAGACCTCGAGCGCCGGTTGGCCGCATAACGCATGAAAATGGCCGCCAGCGGCGGGTTGCCCGGTGCCGCGGGCGGACAAAGAAGACGGGAGAAAGAAGACGTTTGATCCGATCGCCGGCCTCGCCGATCAAACGACTCCGGGCTGGGTCGGGAACCGGCTGCGATGGCGTGGCGCCTGGCGAGCATCGGCTCCTCGCAGCCGAAAACTGCGCATTTGTCAGTCAATTGCCGGTGCAAGGCGGTCGTCTTCGGCTATCGCGTCATGACGCGAGGGCAAGACTCAGCTATGTCTAGGTGTGCGGCGGACCTGATACCCGCCTGGCCGGCGTCATCGCTCCCCTCCCAAGCGGCGCCGGCCATCTTTCCTACAGGCTTCCATCACTGCGCCGGCGGCGCGGCGGGTTGATCATCGCCTGGTGTCGCGTTGGGCGCAGGGTCGACCTGCGGGTTTTGATCGGCGCCTGGAGCCTTTGTCGGTGGAATGTTGTTGTCGCAGGCCGCGACAGCCAGCGCTGCGGCCAAAACGAGCCAGGTCGGGGCCAGCAAGATTGAGAGTTTGTTCATCGCAACCTCCTGTCACCGGGCAAACGAGACGGTGCCGATTTGGTTGCACGCTCGGGCAGAACTTGGGCCCGTTTTGGAGCCCGGGATCAAAACGAGAGAGGGGGAACAAAACGCCGGCTCCTCGGTTGGTCCACACCAATGGAGAAAATCATGATCCGTCTGCTCATAGCCGGGGCTGCCGTCTATGTGGCCTACCGCATCGTCAGGGAAATCGTCGACGAGGTGCCCGACGACTTCGATCCGCTGTTGCTGCCGCCTCCCGATGACGACAAGTCGCTGCCGCGGCAGTCAGCGGCGATGGGCGTGGAGCCGCAGCGCTAGTTTCGGTTCGTCGGTCGGGCGCCAGCAGGATCGAACGCATCGGTCGCACGTACGAAAGCGTTGCGAACAAAGCAGAAACGATGCTTGATGGGCAATGAACCTCGCTGCCCGTGATTCGACCTTCCGGCCTGCCTATCTCGCAAAGCTGAATGCTGAGCAGTGCGTTGCCGTCGAGCATGGCGACGGCAAGGTCGCCGGGCCGCTGCTGGTGATCGCCGGGGCCGGCTCCGGCAAGACCAGCACGCTGGCGCATCGCGTCGCGCATCTGATCGTCAGGGGCGCCGACCCGAGGCGCATCCTTTTGATGACGTTTTCGCGTCGCGCCGCATCGGAATTGGCCAAGCGCGTCGAGCGCATCGCCGGCGAGGTGCTCGGCCGCGATGCATCCGTCATCACCGATGCACTCACCTGGGCCGGCACGTTTCACGGCATCGGCGCCAGGCTGCTGCGCGACTACGCGCTGGAGATCGGCCTCGATCCGGCCTTCACCATCCACGACCGCGAGGATTCGGCCGACCTGATGAACCTCGCCAGGCACGAACTCGGCTTCTCGAAAACCGAAGGCCGTTTTCCGACCAAGGGCACCTGCCTGGCGATCTATTCGCGTGCCGTCAACGCGCAGGCGCCGCTCGGCGAAGTATTGGGTTCGGTGTTCCCCTGGTGCGCGGGGTGGGCAGAACAGCTCAAGGCGCTGTTCGCCCGATATGTCGAGGCCAAGCAGGCGCAGAACGTGCTCGATTACGACGACCTGCTGCTCTACTGGGCGCAGATGGCCGGCGAGCCGGAGATATCGGCGCATCTGGGTGGGCGTTTCGACCATGTGCTGGTCGATGAATACCAGGACACCAACCGGCTGCAGGCCTCGATCCTTGCGGCGCTCAAGCCGGACGGATCCGGGCTGACGGTGGTCGGCGACGATGCGCAGTCGATCTATTCGTTTCGCGCCGCGGAAGTGCGCAACATCCTCGACTTTCCAAAACAGTTCGCCCGGCCGGCCGAGATCGTCATGCTGGAGCGCAACTACCGCTCGACCGAGACCATCCTGGCCGCCGCCAATGCGGTGATCGGCGAGGCCTCGGAGCGCTTTACCAAGAACCTGTGGTCGGAGCGCAAATCGACGGAAAAGCCGATGCTGGTCAGCGTCCGCGACGAGGCCGAGCAGGCGAGTTACGTCTGTCAGGCGATCCTGACCGAGCGCGAGGCCGGCACGGCGCTGAAGGCGCAGGCCGTGCTGTTTCGCGCTTCGCACCACAGCGGGCCGCTGGAGATCGAGCTGACGCGCCGCAACATCCCGTTCGTCAAGTTCGGCGGGCTGAAGTTCCTCGACGCCGCCCATGTCAAGGACGTGCTGGCGGTGCTGCGCTTCGCCGAGAACCCGCGCGACCGCGTCGCCGGCTTTCGCGTGCTGCAGCTTTTGCCCGGCATCGGCCCTTCGGCGGCTTCGCAGATCGTCGACACCATGGCGACGTCGCTCGACGAAGCAATGGGGCTGGCGCGCTACCGCCCGCCGCAACGCGCCGCCGACGACTGGCCGGGTTTCGTCGCGCTGTTCTCGCAGCTTCGCGCCGGGTCGGGAAAATGGCCTGTTGACCTCGAACAGGTCAGGCTCTGGTATGAGCCGCATCTCGACCGCATCCACGAGGACGCGACGACACGCCGGGCCGATATTCTGCAGCTCGAACAGATCGCCTCGGGCTATGCCTCGCGCGAGCGTTTCCTCACCGAACTGACCCTCGATCCGCCGGATGCAACCAGCGACGAGGCTGGGCCGCCGCATCGCGACGAGGACTATCTGATCCTGTCGACCATCCACTCGGCCAAGGGCCAGGAATGGAAGAACGTCTTCGTGCTCAACACCGTCGACGGCTGCATCCCGATCGATCTCGCCGTCGGCTCGAAGGAGGATATCGACGAGGAGCGCCGCCTGCTCTACGTGGCGATGACGCGGGCCAAGGACGGCCTGCACCTGGTCATGCCGCAGCGCTTTTTCGTCCACGGCCAGGCGGCGCGCGGCGATCGCCATGTTTACGCCTCGCGCACCCGCTTCATCCCGGCCTCGATCCTCGGCGCCTTCGAACAGACATCGTGGGCGAGCGTCCAGGCCAAGGATGATCCGCGCCGCCAGCCGCAAGTGCGCGTCGACCTTGGCGCCCGCATGCGCGACATGTGGAAATAGGCCGCTCTTCGGCACGACGCTCATGCCACGGAGCCTGGTGGCGAAAATCAAATTTCGGCAACATGGAACCTGATGCCGCAATCCGCGTTTCTGGGCGTCCTACCCCCGGTCGGAGAGCGGCGTCCGCCCGTCACCTCCGCCCAATTCGAGAGGCCAGAATGCACGATAAGACTTTTTTCACCCCGGTCGCCGTAACCGTCGGCGCCGGCCATAAGCGCATGATCGCTTCGCTGTTCGACATGCATGAGTTCCTGACCGAGTTCCCGCCATCGCGGCGACGCCTGAGCTATGGCGCGGCGGTGAAGGCCTGCGAGGCGGCACGCGCCGGCGAGATCTCGCCCGAAGCGGCGTGCGATGCCCTGATCAGCTTCGCGGCGGCGGCAGGCATTCTCTGGCCTTCGGCGCAGCCGGCAGTCTCGGTCAAGCCGATCGCCCGCGGCCAGGGCGGATACGCCGCCTGACTGGCCAGGCCTGTTTTGAGACTATAGCCCGTCGAAGTTGCTGTTCCCCTTCGACGGGTTTTCCTGTCAATTCGATCCGGATGATCCGAAATCATGCGTAGGCGCGGCCCTCTTCGCTGCGCTGGAACAGCGTCAGGTCGAGCGGCACCGAAGGCCGGCCGAGAATGGTCAGGATCGCGTGCGCCTGGCCGCGGTGATGGGTCTGGTGATTGAAGAAATGATCAAGCGCCGGCGCCAATCGCTGCGAGACGGTGCGCATGTCGGAGACGGTCATGTAGGAGAAGCGGCCGGACAAAGCCTTGTCGCTTGACGCCCCCACCCAGTCGATGATCCTTCTGTCTTCGGCCTCGCGCGCCAGCCGCAAGCCCGGCAGGGCGCGGTGCAGGATCGTGTCGAGCCTGGCCGGCGCGTCGCCCTCGCCGGTAAAGCGCCTCATCCAGATGCGATCGGCAGTCAGGACATGGTTGAGCGTGCCCATCATCGAGCCGAAGAAGACCCCGACGTTGCGGTGAAAATCTTCCTCGTCGAGATCGGCGGCGGCATCGTAGATGCGGCTATTGGCCCATTGATTGTAGGCAGCAAACATCATGAAGTGCTGTTTCATCGTTTTCTCCGGCCCGCGAGACCCCGTATCGGGTGCTTACCGCAAGGCCCGAACGTCGCTCTAGTAGACCGCAGGGAAGCTGCCGCCAATGACCATTCTGCTCTATGATCTCGTCGGACGCGATGGCGCCCGTCCGTTCAGCCCGCATTGCTGGAAGGCGACGATGGCGATTGCCCACAAGGGCCTCGATATCTCAACCGTGCCGACACGCTTTCTCGAAGTGCCCACCGTTGAAGGCGGCGTTTCAAAACTCGTTCCGGTGATCCGCGACGGCGAGAAGGTGGTCGCCGATTCATTCGCCATCGCGCTCTATCTCGACGAGGCCTATCCAGAGCGACCGACATTGTTTTGCGGCGACGGCGGCAAGGCGATGGCGCGCTTCGTCGAACGCTGGTCGCAACTGACCATCCACCCCTATGTCACCACTGCGGCAATCATGGACCTGCACGCCATGCAGGACGAGGCCAACGCCACCTATTTTCGCCAAAACCGCGAGCAGCGCTTCGGCCAGAGACTGGAAGAGGTGGTGGCGGCGCGGGACGCCGGCCTTGGTGCCTTCCGTACCTCGCTGGAACCATTGCGCTCGATGCTTGCCTATCAGCCGTTCATCGGCGGCCAATCACCGCTGTTTGCCGACTACATCGTCTTCGGCGCGCTGCAATGGGCGCGCATCGCCTCACCCTACCGGTTGCTCGACGACAGCGATGTGGTGGCGCAGTGGTTCGAGCGCTGCCTCGACCTGCATGATGGGCTCGGCCGCAAGGTGGCGGCGGCTTCATAGGGGAGTAGGGGAGTAGGGGAGTAGGGAGTAACGAGGTTAGCGTCGGCGCGCATACCTACTGCCCTACTGCTTACCTTACTCCCTTACTCCCTTACTCCCCTACTCCCCTACTCCCCTATGAAGCCGCCGCCACCTTGCGGCCGAGCCCATCATGCAGGTCGAGGCAGCGCTCGAACCACTGCGCCACCACATCGCTGTCGTCGAGCAACCGGTAGGGTGAGGCGATGCGCGCCCATTGCAGCGCGCCGAAGACGATGTAGTCGGCAAACAGCGGTGATTGGCCGCCGATGAACGGCTGATAGGCAAGCATCGAGCGCAATGGTTCCAGCGAGGTACGGAAGGCACCAAGGCCGGCGTCCCGCGCCGCCACCACCTCTTCCAGTCTCTGGCCGAAGCGCTGCTCGCGGTTTTGGCGAAAATAGGTGGCGTTGGCCTCGTCCTGCATGGCGTGCAGGTCCATGATTGCCGCAGTGGTGACATAGGGGTGGATGGTCAGTTGCGACCAGCGTTCGACGAAGCGCGCCATCGCCTTGCCGCCGTCGCCGCAAAACAATGTCGGTCGCTCTGGATAGGCCTCGTCGAGATAGAGCGCGATGGCGAATGAATCGGCGACCACCTTCTCGCCGTCGCGGATCACCGGAACGAGTTTTGAAACGCCGCCTTCAACGGTGGGCACTTCGAGAAAGCGTGTCGGCACGGTTGAGATATCGAGGCCCTTGTGGGCAATCGCCATCGTCGCCTTCCAGCAATGCGGGCTGAACGGACGGGCGCCATCGCGTCCGACGAGATCATAGAGCAGAATGGTCATTGGCGGCAGCTTCCCTGCGGTCTACTAGAGCGACGTTCGGGCCTTGCGGTAAGCACCCGATACGGGGTCTCGCGGGCCGGAGAAAACGATGAAACAGCACTTCATGATGTTTGCTGCCTACAATCAATGGGCCAATAGCCGCATCTACGATGCCGCCGCCGATCTCGACGAGGAAGATTTTCACCGCAACGTCGGGGTCTTCTTCGGCTCGATGATGGGCACGCTCAACCATGTCCTGACTGCCGATCGCATCTGGATGAGGCGCTTTACCGGCGAGGGCGACGCGCCGGCCAGGCTCGACACGATCCTGCACCGCGCCCTGCCGGGCTTGCGGCTGGCGCGCGAGGCCGAAGACAGAAGGATCATCGACTGGGTGGGGGCGTCAAGCGACAAGGCTTTGTCCGGCCGCTTCTCCTACATGACCGTCTCCGACATGCGCACCGTCTCGCAGCGATTGGCGCCGGCGCTTGATCATTTCTTCAATCACCAGACCCATCACCGCGGCCAGGCGCACGCGATCCTGACCATTCTCGGCCGGCCTTCGGTGCCGCTCGACCTGACGCTGTTCCAGCGCAGCGAAGAGGGCCGCGCCTACGCATGATTTCGGATCATCCGGATCGAATTGACAGGAAAACCCGTCGAAGGGGAACAGCAACTTCGACGGGCTATAGTCTCAAAACAGGCCTGGCCAGTCAGGCGGCGTATCCGCCCTGGCCGCGGGCGATCGGCTTGACCGAGACTGCCGGCTGCGCCGAAGGCCAGAGAATGCCTGCCGCCGCCGCGAAGCTGATCAGGGCATCGCACGCCGCTTCGGGCGAGATCTCGCCGGCGCGTGCCGCCTCGCAGGCCTTCACCGCCGCGCCATAGCTCAGGCGTCGCCGCGATGGCGGGAACTCGGTCAGGAACTCATGCATGTCGAACAGCGAAGCGATCATGCGCTTATGGCCGGCGCCGACGGTTACGGCGACCGGGGTGAAAAAAGTCTTATCGTGCATTCTGGCCTCTCGAATTGGGCGGAGGTGACGGGCGGACGCCGCTCTCCGACCGGGGGTAGGACGCCCAGAAACGCGGATTGCGGCATCAGGTTCCATGTTGCCGAAATTTGATTTTCGCCACCAGGCTCCGTGGCATGAGCGTCGTGCCGAAGAGCGGCCTATTTCCACATGTCGCGCATGCGGGCGCCAAGGTCGACGCGCACTTGCGGCTGGCGGCGCGGATCATCCTTGGCCTGGACGCTCGCCCACGATGTCTGTTCGAAGGCGCCGAGGATCGAGGCCGGGATGAAGCGGGTGCGCGAGGCGTAAACATGGCGATCGCCGCGCGCCGCCTGGCCGTGGACGAAAAAGCGCTGCGGCATGACCAGGTGCAGGCCGTCCTTGGCCCGCGTCATCGCCACGTAGAGCAGGCGGCGCTCCTCGTCGATATCCTCCTTCGAGCCGACGGCGAGATCGATCGGGATGCAGCCGTCGACGGTGTTGAGCACGAAGACGTTCTTCCATTCCTGGCCCTTGGCCGAGTGGATGGTCGACAGGATCAGATAGTCCTCGTCGCGATGCGGCGGCCCAGCCTCGTCGCTGGTTGCATCCGGCGGATCGAGGGTCAGTTCGGTGAGGAAACGCTCGCGCGAGGCATAGCCCGAGGCGATCTGTTCGAGCTGCAGAATATCGGCCCGGCGTGTCGTCGCGTCCTCGTGGATGCGGTCGAGATGCGGCTCATACCAGAGCCTGACCTGTTCGAGGTCAACAGGCCATTTTCCCGACCCGGCGCGAAGCTGCGAGAACAGCGCGACGAAACCCGGCCAGTCGTCGGCGGCGCGTTGCGGCGGGCGGTAGCGCGCCAGCCCCATTGCTTCGTCGAGCGACGTCGCCATGGTGTCGACGATCTGCGAAGCCGCCGAAGGGCCGATGCCGGGCAAAAGCTGCAGCACGCGAAAGCCGGCGACGCGGTCGCGCGGGTTCTCGGCGAAGCGCAGCACCGCCAGCACGTCCTTGACATGGGCGGCGTCGAGGAACTTCAGCCCGCCGAACTTGACGAACGGGATGTTGCGGCGCGTCAGCTCGATCTCCAGCGGCCCGCTGTGGTGCGAAGCGCGAAACAGCACGGCCTGCGCCTTCAGCGCCGTGCCGGCCTCGCGCTCGGTCAGGATCGCCTGACAGACGTAACTCGCCTGCTCGGCCTCGTCGCGGACGCTGACCAGCATCGGCTTTTCCGTCGATTTGCGCTCCGACCACAGGTTCTTGGTAAAGCGCTCCGAGGCCTCGCCGATCACCGCATTGGCGGCGGCCAGGATGGTCTCGGTCGAGCGGTAGTTGCGCTCCAGCATGACGATCTCGGCCGGCCGGGCGAACTGTTTTGGAAAGTCGAGGATGTTGCGCACTTCCGCGGCGCGAAACGAATAGATCGACTGCGCATCGTCGCCGACCACCGTCAGCCCGGATCCGTCCGGCTTGAGCGCCGCAAGGATCGAGGCCTGCAGCCGGTTGGTGTCCTGGTATTCATCGACCAGCACATGGTCGAAACGCCCACCCAGATGCGCCGATATCTCCGGCTCGCCGGCCATCTGCGCCCAGTAGAGCAGCAGGTCGTCGTAATCGAGCACGTTCTGCGCCTGCTTGGCCTCGACATATCGGGCGAACAGCGCCTTGAGCTGTTCTGCCCACCCCGCGCACCAGGGGAACACCGAACCCAATACTTCGCCGAGCGGCGCCTGCGCGTTGACGGCACGCGAATAGATCGCCAGGCAGGTGCCCTTGGTCGGAAAACGGCCTTCGGTTTTCGAGAAGCCGAGTTCGTGCCTGGCGAGGTTCATCAGGTCGGCCGAATCCTCGCGGTCGTGGATGGTGAAGGCCGGATCGAGGCCGATCTCCAGCGCGTAGTCGCGCAGCAGCCTGGCGCCGATGCCGTGAAACGTGCCGGCCCAGGTGAGTGCATCGGTGATGACGGATGCATCGCGGCCGAGCACCTCGCCGGCGATGCGCTCGACGCGCTTGGCCAATTCCGATGCGGCGCGACGCGAAAACGTCATCAAAAGGATGCGCCTCGGGTCGGCGCCCCTGACGATCAGATGCGCGACGCGATGCGCCAGCGTGCTGGTCTTGCCGGAGCCGGCCCCGGCGATCACCAGCAGCGGCCCGGCGACCTTGCCGTCGCCATGCTCGACGGCAACGCACTGCTCAGCATTCAGCTTTGCGAGATAGGCAGGCCGGAAGGTCGAATCACGGGCAGCGAGGTTCATTGCCCATCAAGCATCGTTTCTGCTTTGTTCGCAACGCTTTCGTACGTGCGACCGATGCGTTCGATCCTGCTGGCGCCCGACCGACGAACCGAAACTAGCGCTGCGGCTCCACGCCCATCGCCGCTGACTGCCGCGGCAGCGACTTGTCGTCATCGGGAGGCGGCAGCAACAGCGGATCGAAGTCGTCGGGCACCTCGTCGACGATTTCCCTGACGATGCGGTAGGCCACATAGACGGCAGCCCCGGCTATGAGCAGACGGATCATGATTTTCTCCATTGGTGTGGACCAACCGAGGAGCCGGCGTTTTGTTCCCCCTCTCTCGTTTTGATCCCGGGCTCCAAAACGGGCCCAAGTTCTGCCCGAGCGTGCAACCAAATCGGCACCGTCTCGTTTGCCCGGTGACAGGAGGTTGCGATGAACAAACTCTCAATCTTGCTGGCCCCGACCTGGCTCGTTTTGGCCGCAGCGCTGGCTGTCGCGGCCTGCGACAACAACATTCCACCGACAAAGGCTCCAGGCGCCGATCAAAACCCGCAGGTCGACCCTGCGCCCAACGCGACACCAGGCGATGATCAACCCGCCGCGCCGCCGGCGCAGTGATGGAAGCCTGTAGGAAAGATGGCCGGCGCCGCTTGGGAGGGGAGCGATGACGCCGGCCAGGCGGGTATCAGGTCCGCCGCACACCTAGACATAGCTGAGTCTTGCCCTCGCGTCATGACGCGATAGCCGAAGACGACCGCCTTGCACCGGCAATTGACTGACAAATGCGCAGTTTTCGGCTGCGAGGAGCCGATGCTCGCCAGGCGCCACGCCATCGCAGCCGGTTCCCGACCCAGCCCGGAGTCGTTTGATCGGCGAGGCCGGCGATCGGATCAAACGTCTTCTTTCTCCCGTCTTCTTTGTCCGCCCGCGGCACCGGGCAACCCGCCGCTGGCGGCCATTTTCATGCGTTATGCGGCCAACCGGCGCTCGAGGTCTTGCGAAGCGCTGACGTCCCGTGCAAAAGCGCGGCCATGCTGATCATCAACGACCTTTCGCTCCGCATGGCCGGACGCCTGCTTCTTGACCATGCCTCGCTGACTTTGCCGGCCGGCAGCAAGGCAGGGCTTGTCGGCCGCAACGGCACCGGCAAGACCACTTTGTTCAAGGCGATCACCGGCGACCTCGCCTCCGAGACCGGCTCGATCGGCCTGCCGAAGAACACGCGCATCGGCCAGGTGGCGCAGGAGGCTCCCGGCACCGAGGAGCCGCTGATCGAGATCGTGCTCAAGGCCGACCTCGAACGCTCCGCATTGCTCGATGAGGAAACGACGGCGACCGATCCGCACCGCATCGCCGACATCCACATGCGGCTGGCCGATATCGACGCCCATTCGGCCGAGTCGCGTGCCGCCACCATCCTCGCCGGCCTCGGCTTCGACGACGCCGCCCAGCGGCGGCCGGCCTCGTCGTTCTCCGGCGGCTGGCGCATGCGCGTCGCACTCGCCGCGGTGCTGTTTGCCGAGCCCGATCTGCTGCTGCTCGACGAGCCGACCAACTATCTCGACCTCGAAGGCACGCTGTGGCTGGAAAACTACGTGTCGAAATATCCGCACACGGTGCTGCTGATCTCGCATGACCGCGACCTGCTCAACCGCGCCGTCAACTCGATCGTCCATCTCTGCCAGAAGAAGCTGACCTTCTGGCGCGGCGGCTACGACCAGTTCGAGCGCCAATTCACCGAGCAGCGCGAATTGCAGGAGAAGGGCAGGGTCAAGCAGGAAGCCGCACGCAAGCACATGGAGTCCTTCGTCGAGCGCTTCCGCGCCAAGGCTTCCAAGGCGAGACAGGCGCAGTCGCGCATCAAGGCGCTGGAGAAGATGAAGCCGATCGCCGCGATTGTGAACGACAATGTGCGGCCGTTCTCCTTTCCCGAGCCGGTGAAGACGGTGGCCTCGCCGATCATTGCGCTCAACAACGTCAATGTCGGCTATGTCGAGGGTGAGCCGATCCTGAAGAAGATGACGCTGCGCATCGATGCCGACGACCGTATCGCGCTGCTCGGCGCCAACGGCAACGGCAAGTCGACCTTCGCCAAATTGCTGTCCGGCCGCCTGAAGCAGGAGACCGGCACCATGACGGTGGCGCCCGGCCTGAAGGTGGCGATCTTTGCCCAGCATCAACTCGACGATCTCCGACCGAGTGAAAACGCCTATGAGCATGTCCGCCGGCTGATGCCGGAAGCACCGGAATCGAAGGTGCGCGGCCGTGTCGCCCAGTTCGGACTGACCACCGAAAAGATGAACACCGCCGCCAAGGACCTGTCGGGCGGCGAGAAGGCGCGGCTGTTGATGGGCCTGTCGGCGTTCGAGGGGCCAAACCTGTTCATCCTCGACGAACCGACCAACCATCTCGATATCGACAGCCGTGAATCGTTGATCCATGCGCTGAACGAGTTTCCCGGCGCCGTCATCCTGATCTCGCACGACCGCCACCTGCTCGAGGCAACGGCCGACCGGCTGTGGCTGGTCAAGGACGGGACGGTCAATCCTTTTGACGGGGACCTCGATGATTACAAGACGCTGGTCACCGGCGTGTCCGGCGACCGCCGCGGCAAGCGCGAGGCCGAAAAGGCCTCGAAGGCCGACCGCCGCCGTGACGCGGCAGCGCGCCGCGCCGCCTTCGAGCCGCTGGCCAAGGAGATCCGCGCCACCGAAGCGCTGATGGACCGCATTCGCAAGCGCATCGACTTGATCGAGGACGAACTCGCCAATCCGGCGGTCTACGAAAAGGACCCGTCGACGGCGACACGGCTGGCCAAGGAGCGCTCGCAACTGGCCCAGACACTCGCAGGCCACGAGGAAAAATGGCTGTCGATGTCGGCAGAGTACGAGGAAGGCACGGCGGAGTAGCGCGTGATCTCCCCCCTTGAGGGGGAGATGCCCGGCAGGGCAGAGGGGGTCGTCTCGCGTAGTTCGCCAGCGTGTTACTTCGTCGCGAAAGATGTCGGCGCTCCACGCGCCGCGGGCCCCCCCGAGGCCCGGCGCGGCAAAAAACCCCCCCCCGGGGGGGGTTGGGGGGGGGGCCCAGCCAAAGGGCACCACACCACAGGGGG
>NZ_JBVVQB010000046.1:35031-55881 GCF_055811775.1 Mesorhizobium sp. WSM4844
CCCCCCCCCGTGGGGGGTTTGTGGCCGGCCGGGGCGGGGGGGGGGGCCGCGCGTCGCCCCCCCGGGTGTCCCCCCGCCCCCCCCCCGGCCCCCCCCCCCCCCCCCGCGACCCCCTCTGTCGCCTTCGGCGACATCTCCCCCTCAAGGGGGGAGATAGGCGCTTGCGCCACTGCAAGTGGACACAAGCGAAGGGCGGCCTCGGTAACATTACCGTGAGCCTGTAACGTTCGCCGTCGCTGGCGCGAACAACGGACCGTATCCTCATGTCCGCCATGGCGGGATTACTTGCCCGCCGATACCTTCAGGAGTCAAGAAATGCTAGACCGTCGCACCTTCCTCATCGGCCTGACCGCAATATCAGGCCTCGCCTCGGCTCCGGCGGCGCTGGCTGCCAGCCGCATGGCCTACACACGGCAGGCCTTCGAAAAGGCGCAAAAGGCAGGCAAGCCGATCCTGGTCGAGATCACCGCCAGCTGGTGTCCGATCTGCAAGGCGCAGAAGCGGGTGCTCGGCAAGTTGCTGCCTGCGCCCGAGCACGCAAACCTGGCCGTTTTCGAAGTCGATTTCGATTCCCAAAAAGAGGTTGTTCGGGCTCTTGGTGCGCGGATGCAGAGCACGCTGATCACCTTCAAGGGCGCAACGGAAGTCGGTCGGCTTGTTGGCGTGACCAAGGCGGATGCCATCAAGCAATTGCTTGATAAAACGATCTGAGCGGCGGAGATGCTACTCGGCTTCATATTTTCGTTCCTGGCCGGGGTGCTGTCGACGCTGTCGCCATGCGTGCTGCCGCTGATCCCGATCGTGCTCGGTGCTGCCGTCAGTCAGCATCGCTATGGCCCCATCGCGCTGGCCGCAGGACTTGCCATATCCTTCACGGCCATAGGGCTTTTCGTCGCCACGATCGGGTTCTCCGTCGGGCTTGACGGCGGTGTCTTTCGCAGCGCCGCCGCAGTTCTGATGCTCGTCCTCGGCACGATATTGATCGTGCCGCCACTCCAGGCGCATATCGCGCTTGCGGCCGGTCCGGCCGGCAACTGGGTCGAGCAGCGGTTTGGCGGCTTTTCATCCGTTGGCCTTTGGGGGCAGTTCGGCGTCGGTCTGCTGCTCGGCGCGGTGTGGAGCCCTTGCGTTGGCCCGACTCTCGGTGCCGCTTCCGTCCTTGCAGCGCAGGGCCAAGACCTTGGCCAGGTTGGGGTCACCATGGTCCTGTTTGGTCTCGGTGCTGCCGTGCCGTTGCTGATCCTCGGACTACTGTCCCGCGAGACCTTGCTGAGTTGGCGCAGCCACATCGCCAGCGCCGGCAGCGGGTTGAAGGTCGCCTTCGGCGTCTTGCTGGTGATGACCGCCGCCGCGATTCTGTCTGGGTTCGACAAGGCGTTGGAAACCGCACTCGTCAACGCTTCGCCCGAGTGGCTGACGGCGTTGACGACGCAGTTCTAACGGCTCCGCGCTGGTGGTCGCCAGATTTTCAGCTTGCCTCAGCAAGGAGAAGCAAGTTAGCGCTGCATCTGGCCCTACACGCCGCTTTCGCAACCGACTAGTCTGCTCCCATGAATCAACACGCCAAGCTCAGGATCGGCCATTCGGCCTGTCCGCATGATTGCCCGTCGACCTGCGCGCTCGAGGTCGAGCTGCTCGACAGCAAGCGCATCGGCCGCGTCCATGGCGCCAAGGCCAACAGCTACACGGCTGGCGTCATCTGCGCCAAGGTCGCCCGTTATGCCGACCGCGTCCATCATCCCGACCGCTTGCTGAAACCGCTGATCCGGGCGGGCGCCAAGGGTGAGGGCCTTTGGAAGGACGCGAGCTGGGAGGCCGCACTCGACTTGGTCGCCGAAAAATTCATCGCGGCCGAGGCAAGATATGGCTCGGAGACGGTCTGGCCCTATTACTATGCCGGCACGATGGGACTGGTGCAGCGCGATGGCATCGAGCGGCTGCGCCACGCGAAAAAATATTCCGGCTTTTTCGGTTCGATCTGCACCAATCTGGCCTGGACCGGCTGGATGATGGGGGCCGGCGCGCTGCGCGGTCCCGACCCGCGCGAGATGGCCAAGTCCGACTGCGTGGTGGTCTGGGGCACCAATGCCGTGGTCACCCAGGTCAACGTCATGACCCACGCGATCAAGGCGCGCAAGGAGCGCAGCGCCAAGATCGTCGTCATCGACGTCTACGAGAACGCGACGATGAAGCAGGCCGATCTCGGCCTGGTGCTGAAGCCCGGCACCGACGGTGCGCTGGCCTGCGCGGTGATGCATGTGCTGTTCCGTGACGGCATGGCCGACCGCGCCTATTTGGCAAAATACACCGACGATCCGCACGGTCTGGAAGCGCATCTTCAGACGAGGACGCCGCAATGGGCGGCTGATATCACCGGGCTTTCCGTCGATGAGATCGAAGCCTTCGCCCGTCTCGTTGGCACTACCAAGAAAACCTATTTCCGCCTCGGCTACGGTTTTTCGCGGCAGCGCAACGGCTCGGTCAACATGCATGCCGCCGCCTCGATCGCCGCGGTCACCGGCTGCTGGCAATATGAGGGCGGCGGCGCCTTCCATTCCAATTCGGGCATCTTCAAGCTGAACCAGGAACTGCTGGAAGGCACGCGGATGCGCGACCCGGCGATCCGCCATCTCGACCATTCGCGCATCGGCCCGGTGCTGACCGGCGCTGAGGATGCGCTCTATGGCGGCCCGCCGGTGACGGCGCTGCTGATCCAGAACACCAATCCGGTCAATGTCGCGCCGGAGCAGCGGCTGGTGAAGCAGGGTTTTTTGCGCGACGACCTGTTTTCCTGCGTGCACGAACAGTTCATGACCGACACCGCAAA
Organism: Mesorhizobium sp. WSM4844; assembly: GCF_055811775.1. NCBI lineage: Bacteria > Pseudomonadati > Pseudomonadota > Alphaproteobacteria > Hyphomicrobiales > Phyllobacteriaceae > Mesorhizobium > Mesorhizobium sp. WSM4844. The sequence continues at coordinate 37,859 of NZ_JBVVQB010000046.1, forward strand.
ACTCGGAGATGTCGTGCTGCCGGCGACGATGTTTTTAGAGCATGACGACGTCTACAAGGGTGGCGGCAATCAGCACATCACGCTCGGGCCGAAGCTGATCGACCCGCCGGAAGGGCCGCGCAGCAACCATTTCGTCATCGAGGAACTCGGCAAAAGGCTCGGTGTTGGCGACAGGCCTGGCTTCGGCATGACCGAGCAGCAGCATATCGACATCATTTTGGGCAAGCGCGGGCTGGGCAGTTTTTCGAGCCTCAAGGAACAAAAGTGGCTCGATTTGCAGCCGGCTTTCGAAGCGGCGCATTTTATCGACGGCTTCGGCCACGCGGACGGAAAATTCCGCTTTCGCGCCGACTGGACCGGGCAGGCGGCGCCCAACCGGCCGCCGAAAAGCATGGGCCTGTTCGGGCCGGTGGCAAGCCTGCCGGAATTTCCCGACCACGTCGATCTGATCGAGGTGGCGGATGCTGCGCATCCGTTCCGGCTGGCCACCTCGCCGGCGCGCAATTTCCTCAACTCGACCTTTTCCGAGACGCCGGTGTCGAAGGCCAAGGAGGGACGGCCGGAACTGCTTTTGCATCCGGACGATGCGGCAGCCTGTGGGCTGGCCAATGGCGACCGCGTCGAGATCGGCAATGCACGCGGCGAAGTCGTGCTGCACGCAAGATTGTTCGACGGCGTCAAGCGCGGCGTCGTGGTCGCCGAAGGCATCTGGCCCAACAGCGCCCACGAGCGCGGCGAGGGCATCAACGTCCTGACCGGCGCCGACGCGCCGGCGCCCTATGGCGGTGCGGCGTTCCACGACAACAAGGTGTGGCTGCGCCCGGCAAAGTGAAGCGTCGGAACGATATGCCCAACTAGCCGTTTTTGCGTGGCGGTGGAGACATGGTGATGGCAGAAGCGTTGGCAGCGCCGGCCCCCGTTGGAAGGACGCTTTCGCCCGGCGAACTCGTGACCACGATGGCGCATTTTCATCGCGCCGAGATTCTGCGCATGACGGGGTGGCGCGACCGCCTGGACCGGACGAGCAATTGGGCGATAACGGTCGTCGCGGCAATGTTGTCGATCTCGCTTTCGACGGCCAGCGCGCATCACGGCGTACTGCTTTTTGCCATGCTGCTTGTCCTGTTGCTGCTGTGGATAGAAGCGCGGCGATATCGCTTCTTCGACGTTTACCGGGCCAGAGTGCGCCAGTTCGAACGGCACTATTTCGCGCAGATATTCTCGCCGCAGCCGGACTTCGCGTCCGATTGGCTGTTGGTCGTCGGCGAAAGTCTGCGCACTCCAAAATTCCTCATTTCGCAACGAGCGGCGTTGGCGCGCCGTCTGCGTCGAAACTACATCCACATGCTGCTGATCCTGCTGTTGGCCTGGATCCTGAAACTGTCGACCCCCAGTCTTCTAACCGAAGGTGTCCGCATCGACTTCGTCAGTTCGGTGCGCGAGGCGGTTGCCGGCGCTGCTCTGGGGCCCATTCCCGGCCTGGTCATCGTCATGCTGGTCGCAGCCTTCTATGCCGGCCTGCTGGTCACGGCGTTCCTGACCGCCAGCGACGACGGCGAACTCTCTTTTGGCGACGTGCACGTCTAAGCGGCAAACGAAGCCGGCAGCTGTATGACTTCACTTCGCGCGTCAGCGGAAAAATCGAACCGATCGGTTCGTTTTCTATTGACGGATCGTGCATGACACAGTGAACGCCGGCTCAGCAGATGGCCGCGACACGCGGCAGGCGTATTTGCCTAACGTATTGAAGAGAATGTGAAAAATCATGGCGAAGGAAGCCTTTTAGCGGATTTCAAGCACCCGGTTCAGGGCGTGGCCGGAACATCTTTGTGATTGGAAACTGCTGCAGGGCCAACCCACCTCGGGGTGGTCCGAGCGACGCGAAATCCTCCCAAGGCACGCCACCAGACGGACAACAACACTGAAAGTATGAAAGTACTGGAGTACCTGAAATGACCAAGATTGCTTTCACCGCTGCCGCCATCCTCATTGCCACAGGCAGCGCCTTTGCCGGCAGCGACCATTATGGTTCGGACGGCGTCAACCAGCCGGCCGCGCCTGCTGGCAATGCGCCCGTTGGAAATATCGACAGCACGTTCACGGGTTCGATTCGCAAGCCGTTTACGGCGGAGCACAATACCGTCAATACCAACGCGACGACCCAGCCCGGCACGACTGAACCGGTCGTGCCTCAGTCCGGCCGGGGCAACTGGGGCCGCTAAATCCTCAAGCTGCGGAACGCAAAGAGCGGCGGGCTTGTCCGCCGTTCTTGCTTTTGCATATCAAGTCACAGCCCTCGTTTAGCGCAGATCCTTCGGCCAAACGCAGCGTGTCAGCCGCGCATCGCCGAGGGCCAGCCGCGCCCAGTCACCGTCGAAAACGAAGCGGGCAAGAGCCGCTGTCGGGAATTTTTCTTCAAGCTTTTTGAGTGCCGCGGCATCCGACCCGGCGCCGGCAAGTCGGCGCGCGAATTCCTCCAGGCCGGGATTATGGCCGAGCACCAAGAGGCTGATTGTTGCCGCATTTGCCTGCCGGACCTTGGCGAGAACGTCTGCCGCGCTGGCCTCGTAGAGCGCCTGGACGAATTTGGCCGGCGTTTTCGCGGGCAGTTCCGCCGAGACCAGCCGCCATGTGTCGCGGCTGCGCAGCGCTGGCGATACCAGCGCCAGATCGGGCAGCCAGCCCTGGCTGGCCAGTTCGCGACCGACCAGCGGGGCGGCCTTCAGCCCGCGCCCGGAAAGCGGCCGGTCGAAGTCGATGAGGTCAGGATCGTCCCAGCTCGACTTGGCATGACGCAGAAGAAGGAGTTGCTTCGTTGTCGCCATGCCGGCCTCCTCCTGCTCAGGGCGTGATGCGCGCCAGCTGCTCGAGGTCGGTTTCCTCGCGCAGCGGATCGGGCGCCATGATCACCGAGGTGCTGTTGTCGGCATCGTCGGCGAAGTGGGCAAGCACGGTGCGGCCGCCTTCCATCCGCGCCTTGCCTTCGGCGACCAGCCCGAGCGCCAGCGGATAAAGCCGGTGCTCGGCCTTCAGCACACGCGCGGCGAGCATGTCCTCATTGTCGCCGACCATCACCGGCACGGCGGCCTGGGCGATGATCGGGCCGTCATCCATGTCCAGCGTGACGAAATGCACCGTGCAGCCATGGATGCGTATGCCCGCGCGCAAGGCGCGCGCATGCGTATCCAGCCCCTTGAAGGCGGGCAGCAGGGCAGGGTGGATGTTGATCATCCGGCCCAGCCATTTCTCGACGAAGCGCGCGCCGAGAATGCGCATATAACCGGCTAGCGCCACGATCTCGGCGCCGAGCGAGGCAAGCGCGGCGTCGATTGCCCCGTCATGCGCTTCCTTGCTGGTATAGTCGGCCCGCGAAATCACCTTGGTGGCGATGCCTCGCGCCGTCGCGATACCGAGACCGGCGGCATTGGCCCGGTCGGAAATGACGCCGACGATCTCGGCCGGATAGTCCGGGTTGCTGGCCGCGGCGATCAGCGCCGTCATGTTGGAGCCGCGTCCCGAAATCAGCACCACCGTGCGTTTGCGCATGCTCATAGGCCGATCGCGCCCCGATAGATCACGCCGGCGTCGCGGCGCGGCACGATGCGGCCGATCGGCGTCACGCTCTCGCCGGCCTCCTGCAGCACGGCCGCGACCTGTGCCGCCTGGCCGGAGGCGACGGCGAGGATCATGCCGACGCCGCAGTTGAAGGTGCGCATCATCTCGTCGGGCGCCACGCCGCCGGTCTTGGCCAGCCATGAGAACACCGCCGGCACCTCGATGGCGTCGAGGTCGAGCTCGGCCGAAAAATCCTTCGGCAGGACGCGCGGGATGTTTTCCGGGAAACCGCCGCCGGTAATATGGGCCAGCGCCTTGATGCCATGCGTGTTACGGATCGCCTTGAGGATCGACTTGACGTAGATGCGGGTCGGCTCGAGCAGCGCCTCGGCCAGCGTGGCTTCATCGTTGAAGGGCGCTGGATCGGTCCACGCAAGGCGGCTGGTGGCGACGATGCGGCGGACCAGCGAAAAGCCGTTTGAATGCACGCCCGTCGAGGCCAGCCCCAACAGCACGTCGCCCTCGACGATGTCGTCGGTCGGCAGCAACTGGCCGCGTTCGGCCGCGCCCACGGCAAAGCCGGCGAGGTCGTAGTCGTTGCCGTGATACATGCCGGGCATTTCCGCCGTCTCGCCGCCGATCAGCGCGCATCCGGCCTGCCGGCAGCCCTCGGCGATGCCGCCGACGATCGCCGCACCCTGGTCGGGATCGAGCTTGCCGGTGGCGAAATAGTCGAGGAAGAACAAGGGCTCGGCGCCCTGCACGACGATGTCGTTGACGCACATGGCGACGAGGTCGATGCCGATCGTGTCGTGCTTGCCGGCATCGATGGCGATCTTCAGCTTGGTGCCGACGCCGTCATTGGCGGCGACCAGCACCGGGTCGGTGAAGCCGGCGGCCTTGAGGTCGAACAGGCCGCCGAAGCCGCCGATCTCGCCATCGGCGCCCGGCCGGCGCGTCGCGCGCACCAGCGGCTTGATCTTCTCGACCATGAGGTTGCCGGCATCGATGTCGACACCTGCCTCGGCATAGGTGAGCCCGTTCTTGCGCTTGCTCATCACTCTTTCCTGCTTTCCGGGGCTCTTCGCATGAACGGCTGCGCCTCGCAAGGATAACGGCTGGCTCAGGCATTTTCGGCACCATAAAATCGTGGACGAGGCCTCAGGCAAATCTCCAACATTGGCGATGGCGAAGGCCTTGAAGATAGCCAATCTCTCCCCACAAGCGGAGATTGGCAGCATCTGCGTCGCTCTCACTTGCCGTAGCCTCTCATCTCTATCATGTATCATCAAAACAGAAGCGACGGGACATGCGTTTGACCATCCCCAACATGATCACGATCATGCGTTTCGTGCTGGTGCCGGGCGTGGTGCTGGCCATGCTGCAGGGGCGCTGGGACTGGGCTTTCGCCGGCTTCCTGATCGCCGGCATTTCCGACGGCGTCGACGGCTTCATCGCCCGCCATTTCAACCAGTTTTCGCAGCTTGGCGCCTATCTCGATCCGATGGCCGACAAATTGCTGCTGGTCTCGGTGTTCGTGGTGCTGGGCTTCATCGGTGAATTGCCGCTGTGGCTGGTCGTCACCATGGTGTCGCGCGATGCGCTGATCGTCTGCGCCGTCGTTTTGTCCACCGTCATGGCCCACCCGGTCGAGATGAAGCCGCTGTTCGTGTCGAAGGCCAACACCGCCGTCCAGATCGGGCTGGCGGCGGTGGTGCTGGGCGAACTGGCCCTCGCCATCGATCTCGATCCGCTCAGGCCGGTGCTCATATTGCTGTCCGGGGTCTTGACCGTGGCTTCGGCCGCGGCCTATCTCGTGGCTTGGCTGAGGCATATGAGCGGCTATGGCGAAGGCTCCAAACCGGATACCTGACCAGAACATCGACGCGGCAGCCGAAGCTGCCGCTGCCGATGCGGCCGCGTCCGGCGTGTTTCGGCGCCAAATCCGCTTCTGGCTGATCAGCGCCATCATCCTCGCGGTCTTCCTCTATGTCTTCAGCGGCATCCTGCTGCCGTTCGTCGCCGGCATGGTGCTCGCCTACTTTCTCGACCCGGTCGCCGACCGGCTGCAGCGGCTCGGCCTGTCCAGGCTGATGGCGACGATTGTCATCCTGTTTGCCTTCATCGTCGTTCTGGTGCTGGCCTTCGTCATCCTCATTCCGGTGCTGGCTTCGCAGATGGCCGATTTTGCCAGCAAGCTGCCGGAATACCTGACCCGGCTGCAGAGCCTGATCACCAGCTTCGATCCGAGATGGCTGGAAGAGCAATTCGGCGTCGACGCCAATGGCCTGCGCGAAGGGTTGAACTCGCTGCTGACCTCCGGCTTCGGCCTGCTGACCACGGTGTTCACCTCGATCTGGAGTTCCGGCGTGGCGCTGGTCTCGGTGGTCAGTCTGTTCGTCGTCACGCCCGTCGTCGCCTTCTACATGCTGCTCGACTGGGATCGCATGGTGACGATTGTCGACAGCTGGGTGCCGCGCGATTATGTCCAGACCGTCAGGGCGATCGCCAACGACATCAACACCGCCACCGCCGGCTTTGTGCGCGGTCAGGGCACGCTGTGCCTGGTACTGGGTGCCATGTACGCCACCGGGCTGACGCTGACCGGTTTGAATTTCGCCATCCTCATCGGCCTGTTCGCCGGGCTGATCTCCTTCATCCCCTATGTCGGCTCGCTGACCGGGCTGGTGCTGGCCGTCGGCGTCGCCTTCGTCCAGTTCTGGCCGGACTGGACCATGGTCGCGGCGGTGGCCGGCGTGTTCTTCGTCGGCCAGTTCATCGAGGGCAACATCCTGCAGCCGAGGCTGGTGGGAAAAAGCGTCGGCCTGCATCCGGTGTGGCTGATGTTTTCGCTGTTTGCTTTCGGCGCGCTGTTCGGCTTCGTCGGCTTGCTGATCGCCGTGCCGGCCTCGGCTGCCGTTGCCGTCCTGGTGCGCTTTGCCATCGCCCGCTATCTCGAGTCGCCGCTCTACAAGGGCCACAACACCGAACCTGTGCCGCCGCTGCCGGCGCGTCGCCGCGGGAGCGGTGGGCCGCGCAGTTGAGCCAGATGCCGGACAACAAGATCGACCCGCCGCGCCAGTTGCCGCTCGATCTCGGCCACGGAACCGGCTATTCGCGCGACGAACTCGTCGTCTCAGGCACCAACAGCCAGGCGGTGGCGCTGGTCGATCGCTGGCCGGACTGGCCGTCGCCGGTGGTCGTGCTCGCTGGCCCCGCAGGCTGTGGAAAAACCCATCTGGCGTCGATCTGGCGCGCCCGCGCTGGCGCGGTGAAGGTCGACGCCGGTCGGATCGGCGACTGCATGGCGAGCCTCGGCGCGCGGCCGGCCCTGATCGACGATGTCGATGCCGGTCCGGTCGATGAAGAGGGGCTGTTCCATCTGATCAACGCGGTGCGCGCGGCCGGCTCGACCTTGCTCTTGACCGCGCGGCGCTTTCCGTCCGCCTGGGGTGTCAGGCTCCCCGACCTCGCGTCGCGGCTGAAGGCGGCGGCGATGGTCGAGATCCACGAGCCCGACGATCTCTTGCTGGCCGGTGTCATCACCAAACTATTCGCCGACCGCCAGGTCGAGGTCGAGCCGCATGTCGTGCAATATCTGGTGCGCCGCATCGAGCGCTCGCTGGCCACCGCGATGCGCGTGGTCGAGCGGCTCGACCGCACGGCACTGGAGCGCAAGACGCCGATCACAAGGGCGCTCGCCGCAGAAACCGTCAGCGCCATGGATGAGGGGCAGGGCGAGTTCGAGATTTAGGCGGTGGGAGAACCTCCCTTCTCCCACAACAAGGGGAGAAGGTTAAGAAGGAATCCAGCGCGATGCCGGTGACGGCTGGGCGCGGTTCTTCCTTCTCCCCTTGTGGGAGAAGGTGGCCGAGCGAAGCTCGGTCGGATGAGGGGTGTTCCAGGGAACACCAACGCCTCATTTCTTCCAGCACCCCTCATCCGTCTCGGCGCTGCGCGCCGATCCACCTTCTCCCCCAAGGGGAGAAGGAAAAAAGCTCCGGCCGGTGTCCCATTTCGGGAAACATTGACTGGCATCTCTCTTGCACATGCAAGCTTGCCGGCTAAACCCGGTCCTGATTGCGTTCCAAATCAGGTTGTAGGCTCGCCGGGAGATGGGCGGTTGGGGTTCTCTTCCCGGCGAGCTTGCCTTCAACGAGGTGATAACTCAACTCCCTACGCCCACCACCGCCGCTCGTTCCGCGCCGAAGCGTCTGCGGTAGTCGCCCGGCGCCAGGCCGGTTATCCTGGCGAACACTTTGCGGAAGGAGCCGGGATCGTCATAGCCGACATCCCAGGCGATCTGGTCGATGGATCGGGTCGTCGCTTGCAGCATCTCACGCGCCTTGCCGACGCGCAGGTGCTGGCAATACTCGGTCGGCTTGAGGCCGGTGGCGTTGCGAAAGCGGCGCAAAAAAGTCCGCTCCTCCAAGGCCGCATGCTCCGCCATGGTGGCAAGCGTCACGTCGCGCGCGCCTCTCGCCTGGAGCCAGTGCTGCACCTTGAGGATGGCCTCGTCGCCATGGTTCAGCCTGGGAGCAAAGGGGCTGTAGAAGCGTTGCTCGCGTCCCGGCGGGTCGACCAGCATGAAACGGGCGGTGTCCATCATGACGGTCGGCCCAAGCACCCTGTCGACGAGTTTCAGGCCAAGGTCGGTCCAGGCCATATAGCCGCCGGCGGTGATGATGTCGCCGTCGTCGATGACCAGCTTGTCGGCATCCAGCACGATGTCGGGAAAGCGTATCGCCAGCGCGTCGCGATAGGCCCAGTGCGTGGTCGCCGCACGACCGGATAGCAGGCCAGCCTCGGCAAGCACGAAGGCGCCGGCGCAGACCGAGCCGAGCGTCGCGCCCGCCGCATGACGAGCCCTGAGCCAGTCGGCGTAGGGCGCGGCCGTCTCGCGAGGGATCGGATCACCCAGGGTCGGAGGCAAGATGACCATGGCAGGTCCATGGCCGGGGCCGGGCTCGCTGTCGAAGCTGCGGATGACGGTTTGGCTCGCCTCCTGCCACTGCCAATGGCTGACGCGAAGCCTCAGCCCGTCCGGCGACCGGTCGGCAGCCAGCCGGTTGGCCAGCTGAAACAGGTCGGTCAGACCGAGAACTGCCGCTTGCTGAACGCCGCGATACACAACAAGCCCGATTTCAACCCGGTCAGACAGCGCAATCACCTGTCAGTTTTGCCACGTTCAATGTCTGTTTTGCCAATTCTCACCATGACTCGGTTGCAATAGGTTGTCCACAGAAGGAACGAACCTTCCCCACCAATTCAGCCAATTGCAGCAAGGAGTAAGACGATGAGCACATTCACCACCGAGGACCGCACCGAGATTTTTTACAAGGATTGGGGCACAGGCCAGCCAATCGTGTTCCATCACGGCTGGCCGCTCAGCGCCGATGACTGGGACAACCAGATGCTGTTCTTCCTCGACAAGGGCTATCGCGTCATCGCGCATGACCGGCGCGGGCACGGTCGCTCGACACAGACGGCAACCGGTAACGAGATGGACACCTATGCCGCCGATGTCGCGGCTCTGGTCGCTCACCTTGATCTCAAGAACGCCGTCCATATCGGCCACTCGACCGGCGGCGGCGAGGTGGCGCGTTACGTTGCCCGCTACGGTGGCGAGGGACGCGTCGCCAAGGCGGTGCTGATCGGCGCGGTGCCGCCGATCATGCTCAAGACCGACAGCAACCCCGGCGGCCTGCCGATCGAGGTCTTTGACGGCTTCCGTGCCGCTTTGGTCGCCAACCGCGCCCAGTTCTACAGGGATGTGCCGGCCGGCCCGTTCTACGGCTTCAATCGCGAGGGCGCCAAGGTCTCGCAAGGGGCTGTCGACAATTGGTGGCGCCAGGGCATGATGGGCGGAGCCAAGGCTCACTACGACTGCATCGAGGCTTTTTCCGAGACCGACTTCACGGAAGACCTGACGAAGATCGACGTGCCCGTCCTGATCATGCACGGCGATGATGACCAGATCGTGCCGATTGCCGACTCAGCCCTGCTTGCCGCCGGGCTCGTGAGGCACGGCACGCTCAAGGTCTACGAGGGCCTGCCGCACGGCATGTGCACCACCCACCCGGAGATCATCAATCCGGATCTTCTGGCGTTTATCCAGGGCTGACGCTTCGCAAGCTTCAGGCGGGCAGGCTCGGCCGGCATTTCCCACCCCGCTCTCGACTCGGCCTGCCGTTTGTTCCGTTTTCGTCTTTTAGGGGTTGCGCAGCCAAGTCCGGAACCCTATACGCCGCCAAGGACTCGGAGTGTAGCGCAGCCTGGTAGCGCATCTGGTTTGGGACCAGAGGGTCGGGAGTTCGAATCTCTCCACTCCGACCATCCATTCACCACGCTGCCGTTAACCCGGATAAAACGTCCCCGCCGGGAAGAAAACGCCCGGTGCGATCTCGGTCGTCCTGTCCACGGCCGTCACCTCGCGCCATCATCGTCGGTGGCCCGCCGTGAAGGGGCACGGCAGGCTCGGCCTTGCCGCCGGCGGCATTGCGCAGTAATGACGGGAATACAGCGGCGGTGCCGCTTGCACGTAGCAACGAGGTGTTCATGTCCGCGCGCATTTTCAGCCCAGCCAAAACCGCGATGCAGTCCGGCAAGGCCAAGACTGGCCACTGGGTGCTGGAATTCGATCCCGAGATGCGCAAGAAAATCGATCCGCTGATGGGCTACACCACGTCAGGTGACATGCGGAGCCAGATCAGGCTCACCTTCGACACAAGGGAAGAGGCGGTGGCCTATGCGGAGAAAGAGGGGCTGGCCTATCGCGTCGAGGAGCCGAAGGAATCCAAGCGCCGCCAGATTTCCTATGCGGAGAATTTCCGCTATGACCGCAGGACGCCCTGGACGCATTGACCGGCAAATGCCGGGCAGCCGTCCCAGCGCATAAATTAGCCGGCCTTGGCGTCGGCCAGCGGTCCCGTAGCTCAGCTGGATAGAGCACCGGCCTTCTAAGCCGATGGTCACAGGTTCGAATCCTGTCGGGATCGCCAGCATTTTCAGGGTCCATTCTGGGCTAGTATAGGCGATGCGCTGATCGGCCCGCGTCCTCGCCCGGAGGCGCGGGCTTTCATTTTTCAGCTTGGTGCTAAGTGCGACTGGCTCCAGGTGCCTCGTCGAGGAGATTTGGACCTTTACTCACAGGCATCTGGCCGTCGGGAGTAAGCTTGTCCACTGCGTCGGGCAGTTCACTTGTGAGCCGGTCGAGAAGTTCCTCGCGGGACAATCCGGTTTGCTCGGCGAGATCGCTCAACGTTTGCGGGTCGATCGCTTTCTCGACCTGGTCGCGCTGAACGGGGCGATTCGATCCTGTACCAACCCAAGAATCGACTTGATCGCCCGCACCCGCATTCTTGAGACGCTCCAGGATGTCGCCGAGCCCGCCGGTGGAGCCAGCGTTTTTGGCATCTGTCGAGTTCCTACCGGCGATTAACTCGCCGATCTTGTCCCTATTCTTGTAGGCAAGCAGGCCAAGCAAGGCTATGGCGACTTTTCCTATGTCAAGGCTCATTTCGCACCTCCTTCCATGGAGAACGGACAAGGCATGCGGCTTTGAAAGGTTCCACGGTATTTGCTGCTGGGCTGGTTTTCAGTTCGGTTAAGGACGATGGGGCTTCCCGGTCGAATCCAGGCAGGACTTCAGCGCGGGCGCCGCCGAAACGATCAAGGCTATCGGACGTGCGTGTTCAGCCTCGATCGTTTCGGACAGCGGCGCTCTGAATTCACAACCATGCAACCACTGCCTTGTCTTTGCGTTTAGCCGCCTTCAATCCCGGCGAGCTTTAAAAATGACGGCGTTCACCCCGATTTCAATCACCTTGAATGGCAAAGCGATGGCGATCGCGTCGATAGCCGACGCTGCGAAAGCGCTGAAGCAACCATGGCCATCCATGGATAAGCCGTCCCGACTTGAAGCGATCCGAATGATCGAGGAATGCCTGGCCGGACATTGCAGTCATCAAGCTGCGTTCGCTGCTTTCGAGGCGGCCGCATCTGAACAGGGCCTTCTCAGGCAAAAGCCTACAAGCGCAGGCCTCAGGAAATTCGACGGGGTTGCCGAAGACCTGATGTGAGGTGATGCTGCCCTCGCGACCTTGAACCGCTGACAGGCCTCGCCCGGGTGGACTTGGCCGTGATTGTGGACCACCCGCCAAATGAGGAATGGCGGGTAGTCCTTATCAGCGCAGGAAGGGACGTAGCTGCGCAGATCTCGGTTCATTCTTGGTCCAATCGTCAAAGTCCGGCGGGTTCCCTGGCTAACGACCGTTCGCCAGCAACGTGATGGAGACGGCGAAGACCGCAGCGAGTAACCAGCGGGCTTGGTGGACGCTGTTTTCCATCGGCTCCTTGCGTGAGCTCACAGCTAGCAACTGCTACGAGCAGCCGCAGTTCCGGGTGGCGGGGTATCCGGGCTATTACGCGAAAACAGGTGAGACTTAGGTCCCGTCTCGAATCAGACCGAAGCCCAACCAAGGAACGTTTGCGGCTGCCTGAGGTTTGGTGAGCCTGGCGCGAAGACGATGCCGTTCAGCGCGATAGAGCTCACATCAAGGAGGCACTTATGAGTATGCGTCTTTCCACTGCAGCCGCTGGGTTTCTGTTGCTGGCCGGTATCGGCGCCGCTGCCGCTCAGGACGTAGTCATCGAGCCTGAACAGGAGACCGTCATCAGGGAATATGTCAAAAAGCAGCCGCTGGCATCGGTGAAAATCCCTGGAGTGGAGCTCAATATCGGCTCAACCTTGCCCGAAACCGTCGAACTTCATGAAGTCCCCGACACAAAATACCGTTACGTGGTGGTCGACAACCGGACCGTTGTGGTTGACCCGGGCACGCGCAAGATCATCAAAGTCATCGAATGAGCTAAGCGACTGGACCCGCCGTGCCGAAAGGTGCGGCGGGAAGTCGAGCGACGAGGAATGTGATCACCATGTCGAACCGTGAGATTGGAGCGTCGCAGGCGCTGCGAATACGCGTGGCTGACCTCGCTGAGAGGATGCGCGGCGCCCGGATTACCGAAAACGAACTGAAGACCTTTCGAAAGGTCGCAGCAGTCCTGGAGGACGGCAAGGGCAGAATCGATGCCGACGATTTGATTGCCGCATCCTTCGTCGTCGATCCGCCGGACTGACAAGGAGTGCTGCAATGTCCCTGTCACCCAGCCTATTCTCTGTTGGCCTGACTTTCCAATGCCCGCAGTGCAACTTCACCGTCATCAAGAACGGCCGCTGGTTTCAGGTCGTTTCCCATTACAAGTGCGAGGGATGCGGACGCGAGATCCGGATTACCTATCCCGACAAGATTGCGATCTTCCACAAGCACGCGCACTTGGCCATGCCGCCGGGAGCGCGGTAGCTGCGGCAGATGTGCAGACCAACTCCTTCATTGCCAACTCCTTCATTGAAAGTGAGCTCGAATTGCCGGACTCGAGCGCGAGTGTCATGGTGACCTAGATAAACCAGGTCGCCACCAGCCCCAAAGAGGCGGAAAAGATTGCGATCGTAGTAGCCCATCCCAGGGCGTTGGTTGTCCGGCTGTTGACCTTGTCTCCCATGATCCGCCGGTTGTTTGTCATCAGCATGATAAGAAGAAGCAGTGGCGGCGTGGAAAAGCCCTGCACGATACCGGACCAGACGAGCGCCTTCATTGGGTTGAAACCCAGGAAATTCAGGCCAACAGCAATCAGCGTGAAGGCGCCGATCGCGATATAGAACTTTGGCGCCTCACGCGGCTTGGCATGAAGGCTGTGCTCCCACCCGACCGCCTGCGCCAGATCGTATGCGGCACCTGTCGTCATGACCGGAACGGCAAGGAACCCGACCCCGATCACGCCGGCAGCGAACAGTACGCCGGCGGCTGCACCAGCGAGCGGCTTGAGAGCTTCGGCTGCTTGAGCGGCGGTCTCGACGTCGTGCTCACCGGCTTCATAGAGCGTAGACCCTGTCGACAGGATGATGAAGTACATGATGAGGTTGGAAAAAATCATGCCGATCAGGATATCGCGGCGGGAGCGGCGCAGTTCACCGTCCGTGGCGCCCTTGCGCTTCCTCAGCGTCGTTCTCCCCTCGGCAATCTCTTCCTCCACCTCCTCATTCGACTGCCAGGTGTAGAGATAGGCTGAAAGGGTGGTGCCGATGATGGCCACCAGAATGGACAGGAACTCGCGGCTGAACTGGATTTTTGGAACAAGGGTTCCCCACAGCACGGCTGCCGCATCCGGCTTCGCCATGATGGCCGAGCCGACATAGGCAAGCAGGGCCAGCGCGAGCCAGCGGAAGATGTTGCGTATGAGCGTGTAAGAGCCCCAAAGCTGGAGAGCAAAGATCGCGGCCGCGACTACAATCACAATGAGGGGGATCGGAACAGGAAGGAAGATGTTGATGGATGCAGCCATGCCGCCGAGATCGGCGGCTGCTTCGATCGTGTTGCCGATCAGCACGCCCACAAGAACAGCCCAGAGCAGCCACCGGGGGTAGAAGTCCTTGATCGCATGAAAGAGGCCGCGGCCCGAAACCTGTCCAAGCTTCGACGAGAGATACACGACCGTGTACATCATCGGCAGCGTTACAGGAGCGGTCCAAAGCAGGTCCGGGCCAAAGCGCGCGCCGGCACTTGCATAGGTGCCGATCGCCGAGCAATCGTCGTCGGCGGCGCCGGTGATAAGGCCGAGTCCAAGTGCTCGCCCTATGCCGTCCTTCTTGTCTTCCCGTGGTGAAGTGGCGTTACGATCGCGCTGCGTCATTGCGGCCACGCCGCGCAAAGAGCGTCACGCGCAAGCACGAGAAAAACGTCGCGAGCAATTATCCTATAAATGTACTGCAGCACGGGAGTGGGTCTCATACCGGCAAACCTCTACCGCCGTTCCAACTCCGCAATCGGCTGCTTGTTCCCCGCGTCAGCCGAGTGTTCAGGGCATGATAGAGCCCACGATTTCGATGAGCTTGGGCGTCTTCCAAACCTTTCATCTTTTGACGGAACCCTACCCGGCGTTTTACGAGATATTCTGCCCGTGTGATTGTCTGTTGGCCGATGTGCCGCCAATGGTTCGACGGCGCGCGTGTCACATCAATCTTTGATGTTGCCAAAAGGCTCGCTCGATCGGATTGAGTTCGGGTGAGTATGGCGGCAGGAATCACAGCTTGCGCCGGCTGCCCTTAGGGCCTGGGGCAGGGCGGATCTGAACGGGGCTTTTCCACGAATGACTTTGATGGGCGCGGCGGCACTGCTGATCCTGATCCTGACCTATGCCGGCGTCGCCGTCGGCAGGTTCCCCGGCTTGCGCCTCGACCGGGCAGGCATCGCGCTGCTCGGCGGTGCGGCGATGATCGCCATCGGCGCACTCAGCCTGGAGGACGCATACCGCGCCATCAGTTTCGACACGATCACGCTGTTGCTCGGCATGATGATCGTCGTGGCGCATCTGAAAGTCTCGGGCGCCTTCCGTGCGCTCGGCGCCATTGCCATCGAGCATGCGCATGCGCCGTTCATGCTGCTTGTGATGGTGACGCTGCTGACCGGGGTGCTGTCGGCGTTCCTGGTCAACGACGCGATCTGCCTGGTCATGGCGCCGATCGTCGTCCACGTCACCCGCGTCATCAACCGAAACCCTGTCCCCTATCTGATCGCCACCGCTACGGCGTCGAATTGCGGCAGTGTCGCCACCATCACCGGCAACCCGCAGAATATGGTCATCGGCGCGCTGTCGGGGATTTCCTATCCGGCCTTTTCGGCGGCCCTTGCGCCGGTCGCGCTGTTCGGCCTCGTCGCCGTCGTCGTCATCGTGCGCATCGTCTATCGCGCCGAGTTCGCGCGCAAGGCCGAACTCAGCCCCGAAGTCTATCGCGGCCGCATGTTGCCGGGCCAGGTACTCAAGGCGGTGGTGGTCTGCATCGGACTGGCGATCGCCTTCTTTGCCGGCGTTCCGGTCGCCAAGGCGGCGCTCATCGGCGGGGCCATTCTTCTCGTGACCCGTGCCATAAAGCCGGCGCGCATCTACCGCGAGATCGACGGGCCGTTGCTGTTCATGTTCGCCGGCCTGTTCATCGTCGTCGCCGGCGCCGAGAAGACGCTGCTCACGCCCGACATCATAGCCTCGGCAAAAGGCCTCGGGCTGGACGACGTCTGGCGGCTGTCCGGCTTCACCGCGGTACTATCCAACATCATGAGCAATGTTCCGGCTGTGCTGGCGCTGCGGCCGTTCATACCCGGCCTGGAAGACCCCGAGCGCGCCTGGCTGGTCGTCGCGATGAGCTCGACGCTGGCCGGCAATTTCACGCTGCTCGGTTCAGTCGCCAATCTGATCGTCGCCGAGTACGCGCGGGTCTCCGGCACGCCTCTGTCGTTCGCCGCCTTCTTCAAGGTCGGGCTGCCGCTGACGCTGGTTACGCTGCTTGCCGGGACGGCGTGGCTGGCGCTTGGGTTTTAGGCCGCCGGCGCAGCAGGCAAGGCGATTTCAAGTGCAAGCCTGATCGGACTATTTGGCGTGGGTGGGCCAGAACGCCCAGATCAGCAAAGCTGCCAAAGCCAGCCAGAGCGCCACGACAAAGAACATTCCCGTCCTGCTTTGCGGGTGAGTTTCGAGCGCGGCCGCCCGCGCTCGAAACTCGTCCATCAGCGGCGGCGGAACAAGCCTTATGGCCAGGATCACGCCGAGCGGTACGATGATCAGGTCGTCGAGATAACCGAGCACCGGAATGAAATCCGGGATCAGGTCGATTGGGGAAAGCGCATAGGCGGCTATCATTCCGGCAACGAACTTTGCAAACCAGGGCACTTGAGGATCGCGTGCGGCGAACCACAGGGCGACGACATCAAGCTTGATGTCGCGGGCCCGGCTTTTTGCCGCTTCCAGCCATGCTTTCATAGGGTCACTTTAGCACAGATTGTCGTCCGCCTGCATCCGAGCGGTTGCCGGTCGCGCAAAATCAGACCGTCCATAGCGCGTCCCAAAGGGCGCGCGGCGCTTTAACACTCCGACGATTCGGTGCTGCTCGGCGGCTTCGCGCCCGAAACATAGGCGTCGAGAAAGTCCTGCGAGGCGACATCGTCGGCGAGGCTCCTCAGCTTTTCGGCCGCGGCCGCCCCCAAAATCGCCTCGACGCGCCGGTTGGCCTCGACCCACACGACATATGCCTGCTGGTATCGCGCTTTGCCGAGCGGCGTCAGCACAGCATGCTTGGTTCGCCGATCGTGGGTATCGTGGCGGACCTCGACCAGACCGTCGCGCACAAGCGGCCGCAGGGCATGCGTCAGCGCTGAGATCTGGATCGCCAGGCGGCCGGCGAGGACCTGCAGCGTCGGCCCGTCCTCGCCGTAAGCGGCCTCGAGCCCATCGATCTGGCCGAGCAGAAGGGTTTGCGTTGACGTCAGCCCGGTTGGGACCAACGCCACGTCATACAACTGGCCAAGCCGCCGCGCCGCACGGCGCAGCGACGAATTGATGCAGACGAAATCGTTCGGCATGCCGGGCGCTTCCGCGTCTGGCTCGCCCCGACCTTTTAGCGATGCGAACGATTCGACTGCTTTTTTCATCCTTACAAAATAGTTGAGGGCTGAAGCATTGCAAAGGGGCGCAGATTTGGCTAGTTGGTTGAGCGCTCAACATTTGAGCCCTCAACTTTCAGGAGATAACCCATGTTGAACTCCGCTTCCAAGCCGATCGCCGTCGTCACCGGCGCCTCCGCCGGCATCGGCGCCGTCTATGCCGACCGCCTCGCTGCCCGTGGTTATGATCTTGTGCTTGTGGCGCGCCGCGCCGAACGCCTGAAAACCCTCTCGGCAAAGCTGTCGCGGGCCTATGGCGCCAAGGTCGAGGTGATCGGCGCCGACCTGACCAAGGAGGAGGGCTTGGCGCGTGTCGAGAAGGTGCTCGCCACCAACGCCGCCATCACCCTGCTTGTGAA
The DNA here is from genome assembly GCF_055811775.1 of Mesorhizobium sp. WSM4844. Classification (NCBI taxonomy): domain Bacteria; kingdom Pseudomonadati; phylum Pseudomonadota; class Alphaproteobacteria; order Hyphomicrobiales; family Phyllobacteriaceae; genus Mesorhizobium; species Mesorhizobium sp. WSM4844. The sequence goes on from NZ_JBVVQB010000046.1 coordinate 55,323, forward strand.
CAACGCCGGTAACGGCACGCTCGGATCGACGATAAACACGTCCGACGAGAATGCCGCGTCGACAATCGCGCTCAACATCACGGCGCTGACGCGCCTGACGCGAGCGGCGCTGCCGGCATTCCTGTCGCGCAACGCCGGGGCGATAATCAACATAGCCTCGGTCCTGGCGCTGCACTCGCTGCCGATCACCGCCCTCTACAGCGGCACCAAAGGTTATGTGGTGAACTTCAGCCGTGGCCTGCAGGAGGAGCTTGCCGGAACCGGCGTCAGGCTGCAGCTCGTTCTTCCTGCCGCGACCGCCACCGAATTCTACGAGTTCGCCGGCATGCCGCTTTCAGCGTTCGACCCGGCAGTGGTGATGACCGCGGAAGACATGGTCGATGCGGCCCTGGCAGGCTTCGATCAGGGTGAAGCCATCACGCTGCCGTCGGTCCACGACCGGGCGCTGTGGGAGACCTATGACGCCGCCCGCGCCACCTTGTTCGCCGCGACGCAGACCGGCGAGCCGGCGCCTCGCTACCAGGCGGCCTGACGCCGCCCGACCGCCCTGCGCGCGCGC
>NZ_JBVVQB010000047.1:0-55842 GCF_055811775.1 Mesorhizobium sp. WSM4844
GACAGCACTCCGTCCAACACCCCTCAACCGTCTCGGCGCTGCGCGCCGATCCACCTTCTCCCACAAGGGGAGAAGGAAGAGCGCCTTTCAGTTCCCCCGTGCCGCCGCCAGCGCACCCGGCAATTCCTCGGCAAAAATGTCGAGCTCGTGGTCGAGGCCGACGCTGACCCTGATGCAGCGGTCGAGCACCGGCACCATCGGCTTGCGGATGAACACATCGCGCGACAAAAGCGCCTGCAGCACCTTCAGCGCGAAGGCGCCGTCGCCGCCGCAGTCTATGGTGACGAAATTGGTAGCTGAGGGCAGCGGCTTCAGCCCGTTCGCTTCGGCTATTTCAGCGATGCGCCGGCGGCCGGAAGCGACGCGCGCCACCACGCTTTGCAGATAATCCTGATCGGCCAGCGCCTCGACGCCGGCGATCTGCGCCATGCGGCTGACGCCGTAGTGGTTGCGGATCTTCTCGAAATCGCGGATCACCTGGGCGTCGGCCACCGCATAGCCGCAGCGTATGCCGGCCAGCCCGTAGGCTTTCGAGAAGGTGCGCATGCGGATGACGTTCGGCCGCGACACGTCGATCGGCGGCAGCGCCGAGGCAGGGCCCAATTCGCCATAGGCCTCGTCGAGCACCAGCATGGTGGTCTCCGGCAGGGCTTCGATGAAGCGGATGAGCTCCGCCGCCTCCCACCAACTGCCCATCGGATTGTCCGGATTGGACAGGTAGACCAGCGGCGCTTTGTCCCTGGTGATCGCAGCCAACAGGCCGTCCAGGCTTTCCCGGTCGTTCTCGTAGGGGACCGCGACCAGCCGGCCGCCGACGCCGGCAATATGGAAATTGAAGGTCGGATAGGCGCCGAGCGAGGTGACCACCGCGTCGCCAGATGCCACATACATGCGCGCCACCAGGCTGAGTAACCCGTCTATGCCTTCGCCGACCACCACGTTTTCGGCACCAACGCCAAGATGCGCGGCAACGGTCACCTTCAAATCGTGATTGTCGGGATCACAATACATCCACATGTCGCGGGCGATGCCGGCCATGCGGGCTATGACGCGCGGTGAGGGGCCAAAACTGCTCTCATTGGCGCCGATGCGGGCGCGAAACGCGCGGCCGCGATCCCGCTCCTGCGCCTCCGGGCCGACAAACGGCACCGTCGAAGGAAGCGCGCTGACGATCGGCGTGAGGGGAGGGCGCTGGCGCATGGCAAAGGCTCGCTCGAAAAGGGGCTCGCTCGAAAAGGGCCTTCTTGCTAGCGCGGCACAGGTAACCGCGCAAGCTCCCGCCTTGGCTGCAGCCAGCATGCTGGATTCCCACCGCACTTTTTGCTAGCGAGATATTTCTTTTTGCTAGCGAGATATCATGAACAATCGACTCCCGCCTGCCTGGTCAAAGCACATCAAGCCCGGACCCGCGCCAAAAGTGAAGGGGCCGATAGTGAAGCCTTTGGTGAGCCCGCAGAAAGCAAGCGCCCAATCGCGTGCGCAGGCCGACGACGCATTGCTGAAACAGGCATATGCCTTTCAGCAGGCCAAGCGGCTCGACGAGGCTCAGGACCTATGCCTTCGGGTTCTGGAGCGCACGCCAAACCATCCGCTCGCCTTGTACATCCTGGGGACCATATACCTGGGTTACGACGATGAGCGGGCTTTGCGATATTTCGCACGGGCGGTCGGCGAGGAACCTAAAAACCCCTACTACCACCTCAGCCTGGGCGAGGCCTATGTGAAGGTCAGCGAGTATGCGCCAGCAATCAAGCATATGCAGTATGCCCTGGAACTGAAGCCCGGCCTTATCGAAGCACTTTGTGCATTGGGGCGTACTTACACGGCGTTCGACAAGCCCGACATGGCTTTGCCGCTTTACGAGAAGGCGCTGAAAATCAACCGCGATCATCCCAAGGTGCGAGCCGGGCTGGCCAGCGCGCTCAGCGGCCTGGGGCGTATGGATGAAGCCGCCGCCTATCTGAGAGAAGCAATCGCACGTCGTATTGGCGTGCCTTCTGCCTACAACGACCTTGTACAGACGCGAAACTTCACCGAGGAGCCCGAGGAGCTAGAGTCCATCCTTCGTGAGCTCGGCAATCCGAAACTTGGTTCGGAAGGCGCGCAGCAACTCCATCACGCCGCCGGCAAGGTGCTGAACGATCTCAAGCGCTATGACGAGGCATTCGACCATTTCAACAAGGCGAAACAGGCCTCCGGCCAAAGGTTCGATATCGATCTGTATCGTCGGTGGGTCGATTCAATGATTGAAACCGTCACGCCGGACTTTTTGGCTGCCAGGGCCGGCTATGGAAATCCTTCCGACGCGCCTGTGTTCGTGGTTGGCATGCCCCGCTCGGGGACCACGCTCACCGAGCAGATCTGCGCCAGCCATCCCGACATTCATGGCGCAGGGGAGCTTAGCAAACTGAGTCGGGTTGCTAATGCGATCGGCCTCAAGACATCATCGGCTGGTGATTTGAACCAGCCGATCACCTCGATCACGGAAGACCTGTCCAGAACCTTGGCCGAAGAGCATCTGTCCTATTTGCGGGAGCGGGCGCCTGCCGCACTTCGCGTCGTGGACAAGACGCCGCACAATTTTGAACTGATCGGCCTTATCGGGCTTCTTTTCCCCAACGCGCGCATCATTCATTGCCGACGTGATGCCATCGACAATTGCGTCTCCTGCTTCGTCCTCAACTTCAGCGAGGCACACAGCTACAACACCGACCTGACAACACTAGGCCTGTACTATCGCGAATATGACCGCCTGATGCGGCACTGGAACGAGGTCTTTCCAGGCCTTATCTTCGAAAACCGCTACGAAGCGCTGGTCGACGACCAGGAAGCCCAGTCACGCCGCCTGATAGGTTATCTCGGGCTGCCTTGGGATGACGCCTGCCTGCGCTTTTTCGACAGGGATGGTTCGGTCAACACGCCCAGCCGCTGGCAGGTTCGCCAACCGATCTACAAATCGTCGGTCAAGCGCTGGAAGAATTATGAAAACGAAATTCAGCCGCTGATACAGTCGCTGGGCGATCTTGCTGAGATTTGACCGGGGCTCTTCCTTCTCCCCTTGTGGGAGAAGGTGGCCGAGCGAAGCTCGGTCGGATGAGGGGTGCTCCAGCTTGGCACCGCCGGCACTCCGTCCAACACCCCTCAACCGTCTTGGCGCTGCGCGCCAATCCACCTTCTCCCACAGGGGGAGAAGGAAGAGCCCTGTCCGGCAGGACAGAGGGGGGCGCGAAGGATCGCTGCTGACTTCGTTCTGCGCAGTTGTCGGCTGAGTATCGGCGCCCCCAAGCATTCCGGCCTTGACAGCCACGCCGACACGAAAAAAACCCGGCGGTTGCCCGCCGGGTTCGAGTTCAGTCAAACGCTGCTAATTAGAACGAGCGCTGGAAGCGGAGCATGCCGCCGAGGCTGTCTTCGTCGTCCGCACCGGTCCAGTTGGAGAAGTCGGGCTCGTCGAAGTCGCCGGCGTGCAGGTAATCGACTTCGGCCGTGATCGTCAGGCCCGGAACGATGTCATAGGCGATGTTGGCAGCGATGCCGAGGTTTTCGCCTTCGTCATACGAGATCTGGGTATTGAACGAGGTCTTCTCGTTGATGGTGTAGGTGCCACCGCCCCAGACCGCCCAGTTGCCGCTCCACAGCTTGTACATGCCGCGGCCGCCGGCGACGGGTGTTGCGAAGCCGGGATCCTCGTAGTTGTCGTCAGTGCCGTAGCCGGCCATGATGAACAGCGACAGGTTCTCCATTGGGGTGACGTCGAGGCGAACCTTGCCGGCCACTTCTTCGTAGTTGGCGTCGTAAGCAATGACGCCGGTGATGGCGCCCCAGCCCTGCGTCCACTTCACGCCGCCGACAACATGCGGAACATAGCTGTCGATCGTGAAGTCGCCATAACCTTGTTCGAGCGAGACCACGGCCGAGAAGCCATTGCCGGCGTCGAAGTAGTACTGGACGACGTTGGTGTCGAAACCGCCGTAGGGAACCAGCGTATCCTGGATGACGTTGCCGGCGTAGCCGATGAACGTATCGTAGGCCGATTCGTCTTTACCGACGCGCAGGCCGCCGAGCTGGATCCAGGCGAAGTTCAGCGAAATGCCTTTGTTCTCGGCAGGGTTAGCGACAATGATAGTCTCACCTGGCAGCGCGGGCAGCGGACCGGCGCCGTCCGGATCGGGACCGGGGACGTATGTGCTGCTGACGTGCCGGTTCCGGTTGCCGAAGTTGAAGCGGGTCTCGGTGTAGGTCTTCAAGGTGCCGAGCTCGGTTTCCTGGCCGGTCCAGGTCTTCAGGTTAAAGCGGGCCTGCTTGTAGTACGTGTCCTGGATGTCGCCGTCCTCGACGTCGAAGTTCTCGGCACCGTCGAACGAGCCGACGTCGCCGACGCCGATGTCGTAGCGGACATAGCCGCCGATGCGCAGGCAGGTCTCGGTGCCGGGGATGTAGAAATAGCCAGCGCCGTAGACGTCGCAGATGCGGACGTATTCAGCGGGTTCCGGCTCGGCGACGACGACGGCGTCGGCGGCGCGCGCACCGGAAACTGCGACCAGAGCCGCAGCGGAGCCAAGAAGAAGGCTCTTGATGTTCATTTTCTGACCTCCAGTCAAAAGTTAAAAAACGGGTCTGGGTATTCTTTGCTGAAGGACAGCGTTCCCTGCCCCATCCCCACTACCGAAAAAGATGCGCACCGCGCCGCTCCTTCGAACCCGACATTACCCATGAGGCGGCGGCGTTCAACAACCATCGCATCGGCGAAAGGTCTGTGCAGGCGCTATCACCCTGCCTTGTTGCACAAATGACACGATTTGGCCTCACTCGGAAAGCTCCCGTTAACCATTGCGCCGCCGGAGACAGGTTGGAGACCCATTGGGCCAGCCCTTGCAATCCGGCCGATTCCGGCAATTGCCTGCCGCAATTGCGGCGATGTCTGTGAGTCGCCGGCCAAGGCATTGCCGCAGAATCGCCGCATGGCGAAAAGCGGCGAGCGCGAAGCGCGAAGCGGGATGGCGGAGAGGATGGGATTCGAACCCACGAGAAGCTTTTGACCTCTACTCCCTTAGCAGGGGAGCGCCTTCGACCACTCGGCCACCTCTCCGTTGCGCTGGTGGATAAAGAAAAGCGCCGGCACAATCAACAAGCCTGACCCATTATCGTTGAAAAAACCGGCTCCCGGCGAAGCGTTGCTCGGTCCTGTCCAGAAAAGCGGCGATGGCGCCGGGCAGGCCGCCGGTCTCGAGGAAAGGCGCATGGCCCTGGCCTTCGACCGTGATCGTCTCGACACAAGGATGACGGTTTCGCATCTGTTCGAAGGTCTCGGCGGACAGCAGCTTCGAATTGGCGCCGCGGATGGCGAGCAAGGGTATTGCCGCCAGTGCCTCGAACTGCGGCCACACGTCTGGCAGCTTCTGGGTCAGGTCGAGTCCCGCCAGCGTCTCGACCAGATTCGGATCGAAATCCGGCAATAATCCTCCACCCGTATCTCGGTAGAGCGCCGCTGCCATCCGCTCCCAATCCGCCTCGGTCAGGGCAGGAAAGTCGCTGCCATGCGCGCCGCGCTGGGCGCCGACGGCCTCGGCGTGGGTTTTCGGCTTCGGCGCGCGCTCGAGATAGGAGCGGATATGGGCGAGACCGCCGGCCTCGAGCACCGGGCCGATATCGTTGAGCACGATAGCCCGCAGGACTGCCGGCCGCATCACGCCAAGCACATGGATGATCAGCCCGCCGCGTGACGTGCCGATGAACGCCGCTTCCTCGATGCCCAGCGCCGCCAACCCGGCGAGGATATCACCGGCTTCGACGCCGATATTGTAGTGGCCGATATCGGGGTCGTAGGCGGATTGCCCGCGCCCGCGATAGTCGAAAGCGACGATTTTTCGCGGCGTTTGCGCCCGCCGGGACAGATGCAGCGCCAGCTCATGAAAATCGCGGCTATTGCGGGTCAGGCCAGGCAGGCAGACGACCGGCCAGTGGCCGGAATTCGCTTCGCCATAGATGCGGGCGTGGAGTTCAAGCCCGTCCGGCGAGGCGTAGAAGAAGTCGGAAAAACCGCTCGACATTTTGGGACTCGATTCCTCTGGATTGTGCTGATTGCTACAGGCGAGATGTGTCTGCGGGACAGTACCCCCCTCTGTCCTGCCGGACATCTCCCCCGCAAGGGGGGAGATCGGCGGTTTCAACGCCTCGCCTTCTCTCAAACGCTGGAGATTGGCGAAAGCCACCGTGACATCCGATCTCCCCCCTTGCGGGGGAGATGCCCGGCAGGGCAGAGGGGGGTGCTTCGCCCGAACGCTGGACGGATCAACTCCGCCCGTTCACCAGGTCCCCGACAATGTCGTACTTGCCGGAAATACGCATCTTGTAGACTTCGTAATTCTCCATCACGCGCTGGACGTAACTTCTTGTTTCGGTATAGGGAATCCGCTCGATCCAGTCGATGACGGCGTCGATGTCCTTGCCGCGCGGGTCGCCGTATCTGGCCACCCACTGGGCGGCGCGGCCGGGGCCGGCATTGTAGCCGGCGAAGGTCAGCACATAGGAGCCGTCGAAGCGGCCGAGCTGCTCGCCGAGGAAGGCGGCGCCCAGGGTCGCATTGTAGCCGGCGTCGGTGGTCAGCCGCGCCTGCGAGAAGGTCATTCCGGCCTTGTCAGCCAATTGCCTGGCGGTCGCCGGCATCAGCTGCAGCAGGCCACGTGCGCCGGCGCTGGAGACGGCGCCGATGTTGAACTCGCTTTCCTGGCGGGCGATCGCATAGGCCAGCGCCTTGCCGGAGCCGGAAATGTTGGCGGTCTCGGGAATGGCGCCGAGCGGATGCGACAGCGCCCCGACATCGATGCCGCGCGCGCCGGCGATCTTGCCGACCTTCAGCGCCAGGAAGTGATTGCCCTGCTTTTCCGCCATCGCGGCCAGCAGCGCCAGCTCTCCGGGACTGCTCAACTGTCCGGCGAGGTCGCGGTAAAGCGTGTCGGCGTAGCGCTGATAGCCCGCCTGCTGCAGTCGCCTGATGGCGCAGACCGCCTCGCGGCTGGAAAAATTCCGGTGATCGCTGGCGCTCGGCTGCGGATGGGCGATGTTGAGGACCTGCCGGCCGACGCGCTCACCGGCGAGCTGGCCGTAGAACGTCGTGCCGTAGGCGGCGGCACGGCTAAAATAATCCCTGGCGCTGCCGGGGCCGCCGGCTTCGGCCGTACGGCCGAGCCAATAGTAGGCGCGCGACAGCGATATCGGCCCCTGCGCGAGACCGGCGATCCGCTCAAAATGCTTGGCAGCGGTGGTGGGATCGTTGAGGCCGCGCAGCGCGTACCAGCCGGCATGAAACTCCGCATCCGCCGCGTTGGCAGCAGTTTCGCCGGCGTGTGCGGCGACTATCCTGTAGGCGGTCTTCATGTCGCCCTGGTCGACCAGTTCGCGCGACAGAACCCGGCGCTCGGCCCACCAGGCATCCGGGTCGATCAGAGCGTTGCGGTCGCTCGGCGCCTTCATCACCATTGCGGCGGCGTCGGAAAACTTCTGCTGCTTGCGCAGATATTGGGCTTGGGCGAAGAGATAGCCGGCCGAACGCTGCGCGGCGGGCACCGCCTTCAGCAGTCTGGCCGCGTTCTTGTCGACCGCATTCTTGTCGCCCTTGTCCGCCGCGGCCCAGGCGTCGGCCAGCTGCCGGGCGCCGGCAAGGCCGGCGACGCGCAGCGCCGAACTGACCCGGTCGGCATAAAACATGCGCTCCATGCGGAAACGGTGGTCTGCTGCGGGGATCAGCGTGCCGAATTCCTGGATGATCGCCGCCTCGTCCCTGGCTTGCAGTTTTTCGGTGCGCCAGAAAGGCGACAGCACCGAGCGCGCCGCCTGGACGTTGCCCTGCGAGACATAGGAGCGGGCGAGGATCACCACGCCCTCGGCTGTTTGCGGCTGGCTGCCGCCGAATGCCTGCACCACGATCTCAGGCACGGGGTTCTCGCGGTAGAGCGCGCGCTCGCTGTTCTTGCGCAAGGCGATCATGCCCGGCCATTTCGGCAGCATTTTCGCAGCATTGGCGATGTCGCCGCTTGGCACCCTGTCGCCGCCATAGAACGCGATCGCCCAGGCAAGGATGTGCTGGTCGAGCGAATTGACCGGCAGGGCGTCGCGCACCTGGCGCGCACCGGCAACGTCGTTTGCCGCCAGCGCATCGAGGCCGCTCTTCAACCTGGCGACGCTGGCGGGAGGGGATTGCGGACCCTGCAGGCCGGTATCCTGCAGGTTTGGCTTCGGAATGGTCGACGTGACCTGTACATCGACCTTGCCGGCGGCCACAAGGGTCGGCGTCAACAGGAGAATTGCGCCAAGCAGCGCGAAAAAATGAGGCTGCCGGGTCGGCATCGTCTTCATCATTTCCTGTCTTGCACAATCACCAACAGGCACAGATCAACTGAAGCCTAGTTGGCTGTGGTGAAGAGCCTGTAAACGGGGCCATCGAAGTCGTTCAAAATTGCGCTTGCTGACATTCTTGGCATGCTTGCCGCGCAACAATGTCGAGACTATGGTGCGCCGCTTCGCTTTCGGCTAGAAGGCGCGCACGACAAAACACCTGCAGCGCCGTGCGTCGTCTCGGACGCGCAAAGGACGCTGTGACACTTTAAATTTGGCGCATGATCTTTCCGTGAATCGGCTCCGATTTTCGGGCTCGTGCGCCAGTCCCAAGGAGTTGGACGACATGCTGAGAGGCTCGCTTACCGCGCTCGTGACACCGTTCGAAAAGAGCGGCCGTTTCGACGAGAAAGCGTTTCGCGCCTTCATCGCCTGGCAGATCGCTGAAGGCACGACCGGCGTGGTTCCGGTCGGCACCACCGGCGAGTCGCCGACGCTGTCGCATGACGAGCACCGCCACGTCGTCAAAGTGTGCGTCGAGGTGGCAAAGGGCCGCGTTCCGGTCGTCGCCGGCGCCGGCTCCAACAACACCGAGGAGGCGGTTGGCCTGGTGCAATATGCCGAGAAGGCGGGCGCCGACGCGGCACTCGTCGTCACGCCCTACTACAACCGGCCGACGCAGCGCGGCCTCTATGCGCATTTCGCTGCCGTCGCCAAAGCGACCAGCCTGCCGATCATCATCTACAACATTCCGCCGCGCTCGGTGATCGACATGATGCCCGAGACGATGGGCCAGCTGGTGCATGACTTCAAGAACATCGTCGGCGTCAAGGACGCCACCGGCAAGGTCGAGCGGGTTTCCGAGCAGCGTGCCACCTGCGGCAAGGATTTCATCCAGCTTTCCGGCGAGGACGCCTCGGCGCTCGGCTTCAACGCCCATGGCGGCGTCGGCTGCATCTCGGTGACGGCGAATGTCGCGCCGCGGCTGTGCGCCGAATTCCAGGAGGCGACGCTTTCCGGCGACAACGCCAAGGCGCTGGACTTGCAGGACCGCCTGCTGCCGCTGCACAAGGCGATTTTCCTGGAACCCGGCGTGTCCGGCGCAAAATATGCGCTGTCGAAGCTCGGCAAGGTCGAGAATGTGCTGCGTTCGCCGCTGGTCACCGTCGAGCAGTCGACCGCCGAGAAGATCGATGCGGCCATGAAGCACGCCGGCTTGATTAACTAGCGAGCCCGTTTGGAAACTCTACTCCTGCGGCCAACTGAAGGCGTCACCTGCGCTTCCGGTGCTCACGTACTATATGTACGCTCCGCTCCGGTTCTCGCATGGCCCCGAAAGCGTTCGCTTTCGGAAAGGACCATGCGCAAACTCAGACTTCTAGAGCGTCCTTTGCGCGTTTAAAAAACGCGCGGCGCTCTAGTGCCACCATCATCTGACTCGCAGGAGCGAGTTTCGAAACGGACTCTAGTCGTCATGAACCAGGTCAGAAAAGCCGATCCCAACAACAAGACCGTTGCGGAAAACCGCAAGGCGCGGTTTTCCTATGAGGTGCTCGACACGATCGAGGCCGGCCTGGTGCTGACCGGCACCGAGGTGAAGTCGCTGCGCCAGGGCCAGGCCAACATCCAGGACAGCTACGCCTCAGTCGAGGGCGGCGAGATCTGGCTGATCAACTCCTATCTGCCGGAATATCTGCAGGCCAACCGCTTCAACCATGAGCCGCGCCGGCGCCGCAAACTCCTGCTCAACAAGCGCGAGATGGCCAAGCTGTCGCAGAGTGTCGATCGCGAAGGCATGACGCTGGTGCCGCTAAAAATCTATTTCAATGAAAAAGGCAGGGCGAAGCTTTTGCTCGCCGTCGGCCGCGGCAAGAAACTGCACGACAAGCGCGAGACCGAAAAGCAGCGCGACTGGTCGCGCGAAAAGGGCCGGCTGCTGAAGGAGCGTGGGTGAGGAGCGGTCCGCGAAGCGGACGAAAAGCCAACGATTTGGCTTTTCGAGCGACGAACGCCCGGAGCCTTAGCGGAGGGCAGGGCGGTTCAACAGGGATAGGCCTCTTTTGAAGAACCGGATGAGGTACCGGATTGTCCTTTGGGGGGCGGCCAGCCTGATCCTGGCGTGCCTTGTCACGGCCGCCGGCTATTTCTACTTCCAACCGTTTTCTCCGGACCGCGGCAAATATCCGGTCAGGGGCATCGACGTTTCGCATCATCAACGACAGATCGACTGGCGGCGTGTTGCCGCCGATGATGTCGCCTTCGCCATCATCAAGGCAACTGAAGGCGGCGACCATGTCGACGATGCCTTCGCCGCCAATCTGAGCGAGGCGCGTGCGGCTGGTCTGGCGGTCGGCGCCTATCATTTCTTCACCTTCTGCAGGCCTGGCGCCGATCAGGCGAAGAATTTCATCTCCGTCGTGCCGCGCGATCAAACGCTGCTGCCGCCGGTGGTGGATATCGAATTCGTCGGCAATTGCCCGCGGCGGCCATCGCCCGAAGCATTGAGCGTTGAACTCTCGGCTTTCCTCGGCCCTGTCGAGGCAGCTTTCGGCAAGTCGGCGATCCTCTATGTGACCGACGACGCGGCACGGGCCTATGCCGGCCAGATCGTCGGTCGCCGGCGCTGGGTTCGTTCGCTGGCGCTGCAGCCAGGTCATGACGACTGGATCTATTGGCAGTATCACGACAGCGGTCGCGTCGACGGCATCACCGGCGATGTCGATCTGAATGTGCTTCAGGGCGGGCCGGAGAAATTGGCCGAGCTGTTTGCGTCACCGCCCGAATCTATCTCTCCAGAAACGCCGCTATCTCCCTGAAGACGTTGACGAACATTGCCTCCGTCAGCACGCCGGTGTTGGTGTTGTAGCGCGAGCAATGATAGCTGGAAAACAGCGTCACGCCATTGGTTTGCTGCTGCCCGCCATGCTTGAACGGATAAGCGGCGACACGCTGGCCGAGCGCCCGCACGGTCGACTGGTGCGCGATCGAGCCCAGCGCCAGCACGGCGCGCAGGTTCTTGAACCGCGCGATCGTCGGCACCAGGAACGTCCGGCAGGTGGCAATCTCGGCGCCCGCCGGCTTGTTGTCCGGCGGCACGCAGCGAACTGCATTGGTAATCGCCGTGCCGACAAGCTCCAGCCCGTCATCGGGCCGCGCCTTGAATTGGCCACGGGCAAAGCCGTGTGCGATCAGCGTGTTGTAGAGCAGGTCGCCGGCAAAATCGCCGGTGAAGGGGCGTCCGGTGCGGTTTGCGCCGCGCAGGCCCGGCGCCAGTCCGACGATCAGCAGCCGCACCGCATCCTCGCCCTCGGGTGGCAGGAAGGTCGGCACTGGTGCATTGAACCAGGACGGCTCGCGCTGCCGCCATAGCGCGATAAAATCATGCAGCCGCGGGCAGAGCGGGCAATCGCGATCGGGCTCGGAGGACGCGACCAGGGGAGCGGTCGGGGCCGCCGCCGTCAATACTCGTCCTCGTCGACTTCGGCCGGTTCGGGCCGGCGCACCGGCCGCTCGGACGGATCGCGGCCGACATCGCTCTTCAAGGTCACCAGGTCGATGAAATGATCCGCCTGGCGGCGCAGGTCGTCGGAAATCATCGGCGGCTGCGAAGCCATGGTCGAGACGATCGAGACCTTGCGCCCGCGCCGCTGCAGCGCCTCGACCAGCGTGCGGAAATCGCCGTCGCCGGAAAAGATGACATAGTGGTCGACGACATCGGCGAGTTCCAGTGCATCGACGGTCAGCTCGATGTCCATATTGCCCTTGATCTTGCGGCGGCCGGTCGAGTCGGTGAACTCCTTGGCCGGCTTGGTCACCACCTTGAAGCCATTATAGTCGAGCCAATCGATCAGCGGCCGGATCGAGGAATATTCCTGATCCTCGACCAGCGCGGTGTAGTAGTAGGCACGCAGCAGGTAGCCGCGCTTCTGGAAGTTCGACAAAAGCCTGCGGTAGTCGATGTCGAAGCCGAGCGCGCGCGACGTGGCGTAAAGATTGGCACCGTCGATGAAAAGAGCGATTTTCTCACGAGGGTCGAACATGGAAATATTCCTTTTCGAAAATAAGCGGTCGTCTAAATGCGCGTGACTATCGGTCGGCTTGAAATAACCGGCTGACCTTCGTCATTCGAGATAACGCCGGTTTTACGGCAATCCAAGGGTATGATGCTGCATAGCAAGCAATTGTGATCGGTGCCGCATGTCGCAGGCTGCGCGCGCCCAGACTGGCCTTGGCCAGACCCCGGGCCCAGGCCCCCAGGCCCGGCATTGTCCGGCACTGCCAAAAAGCTTGTATTTTGGCGGCGTTCGGGTTATGGACCACGCCTGTTTTCCATCAAATCCAGGCATGAAAGGGGCAGCTCATGGCCCGCGTAACCGTTGAAGATTGCATCGACAAGGTCAACAACCGCTTCGAGCTCGTGCTTCTGGCCGGCCACCGCGCCCGTCAGATCAGCCAGGGCGCGCAGATCACCGTTCCTCGTGACAACGACAAGAATCCGGTCATCGCGCTGCGCGAGATCGCCGAGGAGACATTGTCGCCCGACGACCTCAAGGAAGACCTGATCCACTCGCTGCAGAAGCATGTCGAGGTCGACGAGCCGGAAGCCGACGGCGAGGCGATCGCCGACCAGACCGGTACCGCCGCTGCGGCAACCGACGCCGACGACACCGAGGACAACATCACCTTCGACCGCATGACCGAGGAAGACCTCCTGGCCGGCATCGAAGGTCTGGTGCCGCCGGAAAAAAGCGACGATTATTGATCTTCCCACCGGCCGCCGACACTTTCGCGCCGGCGGTTTCGTGGTTATCTATGACATGCGCCGTACGCCAGTGCGGCGCATGATTCATTTCAGCACTGCGAGATCCCGCCCATGATGCGTCAGTATGAGCTTGTCGAGCGCGTCCAGCGCTACAAGCCTGACGTCAACGAGGCGCTGCTCAACAAGGCCTATGTCTACGCCATGCAGAAGCATGGTCACCAGAAGCGCGCCTCCGGCGATCCCTATTTCTCGCATCCGCTCGAAGTTGCCGCCATCCTCACCGAAATGCACATGGATGAGGCGACCATCGCGGTTGCCTTGCTGCACGACACGATCGAGGACACCACGGCGACCAGGGCCGAGATCGACGAGCTGTTCGGTCCGGAAATGGGCAAGCTGGTCGAAGGCCTGACCAAGCTGAAGAAACTCGACCTCGTCTCCAAAAAGGCCGAGCAGGCGGAAAACCTGCGCAAGCTGTTGCTGGCGATATCGGAAGACGTTCGCGTGCTGCTGGTCAAGCTTGCCGACCGCTTGCACAACATGCGCACCCTCGACCATGTGCCCGAAGCCAAGCGCCTGCGCATCGCCGAGGAAACGATGGAGATCTATGCGCCGCTGGCCGGGCGCATGGGCATGCAAGGCATGCGCGAGGAGCTCGAGGAGATCGCCTTTCGCTTCATCAATCCCGAAGCCTACCGCGCCGTTACCGCGCGGCTCGCCGAAATCTTCGAGCGCAACAAGGATGTGCTGTCCGAGATCGAGAAGGCGCTATCCACGCTGTTCGACAAATATGCGATCAAGGCCGAGGTCAAGAGCCGTCAGAAGAAGCCGTGGTCGGTGTTTCGCAAGATGGAGGCCAAGGCGCTGTCCTTCGAGCAGCTGTCCGACATTTTCGGCTTTCGCGTGGTCGTCGATACCGTCGAGGACTGCTACCGGGCGCTCGGCGCCATCCACACCACGTGGTCGATGGTGCCCGGCCGCTTCAAGGACTACATCTCGACGCCGAAGCAGAACGACTACCGTTCGATCCACACCACCATCGTCGGACCGTCGCGGCAGCGCGTCGAGCTGCAGATCCGCACCTATCAGATGAACAAGATCGCCGAATATGGCGTTGCCGCGCATTCGATCTACAAGGACAGCGGCGGCAAGGTGAACGGCACTGCCCATGCGATCTCGAAGGAGACCAACGCCTATGCCTGGCTGCGACGCACCATCGAGCAGCTTGCCGAAGGCGACAATCCCGAGGACTTCCTCGAAAACACCAAGCTGGAACTGTTCCAGGACCAGGTATTCTGCTTCACGCCCAAGGGAATGCTGATCGCGCTGCCGCGCGGCGCCACGCCGATCGACTTCGCCTATGCGGTGCACACCGATGTCGGTGACACCTGCGTCGGCGCCAAGGTCAACGGCCGCATCATGCCGCTGATGACCGAGCTGAAGAATGGCGACGAGGTCGAGATCATCCGCTCCAAGGCGCAGGTGCCGCCGGCGGCATGGGAATCGGTCGTCGTCACCGGCAAGGCGCGCTCGGCGATCCGCCGCGCCACCAAGAATGCCATCCGCAAGCAGTATTCGGGTCTCGGCATCCGCATACTGGAACGCGCCTTCGAACGGTCAGGCAAAATTTTTACCAAGGAAAGCTTGAAATCGGTGCTTCATCGGCTGGCACGCAAGGACATCGAGGATGTGCTGGCCTCTGTCGGCCGCGGCGAACTTGCCTCTACCGATGTCATCAAGGCGGTGTTTCCCGACTACAAGGACGAGCGCATCACGCTGGCGGCGCCCAAGCAGCGCGAGGAGGGCTGGTCGAAGATCCGCAACGCCGCCGGCATGCTGTTCCAGATTCCGGGCCGCGCCGCACGCAAGGACAAGGACCAACCAAGGGACGGCGCCGTACCGATCCGCGGCGTGCGCGGCGACCTGCCGGTGCGCTTCGCGCCGGAAGGTGCCGTGCCCGGCGACCGCATCGTCGGCATCGTGCAGCCGGGGACCGGCATCACCATCTATCCGATCCAGTCGCCGGCGCTGCAGGCCTTCGACGACCAGCCAGAACGCTGGATCGACGTGCGCTGGGACATTGACGAGCGCACCAAGGAGCGGTTTCCGGCGCGCGTCTCGGTCACCGCCATCAACGCGCCGGGCTCGCTGGCCGACATTGCGCAGGTCGTTGCATCCAACGACGCCAACATCCATACATTGTCGATGGTGCGCACCGCGCCTGATTTCACCGAAATGCTGATCGATCTCGAAGTCTGGGACCTGAAGCACCTGAACCGGCTGCTGTCGCAGCTCAAGGACAATTCGAGCGTCAGCGACGCACGGCGGGTGAATGGGTGAATGGCGAGAATAGTGAATAGTGAATAGTGAATAGTGAATAGTGAATAGTGAATAGTGAATAGTGAATAGTGAATAGTGAAAGAAGGGCGCTCTCACTGCCGACTACTGACTATTCACCATTCACCATTCACCATGGACGGAGCGAACAATGAACACCGACGAAGTGCTGGGCGTTTTCCGTGAAGCCGGTGCCGTTCTCGAAGGGCATTTCATCCTGACATCGGGCTTGCGTAGCCCGGTCTTCCTGCAGAAGGCGCGGGTCTTCATGCATGCCGACAAGACCGAGCGCCTGTGCAAGGCGCTGGCCCAAAAAATCCGCGCTGCTGTGTCCGGCAGGATCGATTACGTCGTCGGCCCGGCGATCGGCGGGCTGATCCCGGCTTACGAAACCTCGCGCCATCTTGGCGCACCGGCGATCTGGGTCGAGCGGGAAGCGGGCGAGTTCAGGCTCCGCCGCTTCGAGATCGCCAGCGGGTCGCGCGTCGTCATCGTCGAGGACATCGTCACCACCGGCCTGTCGATCCGCGAGACCATCGACTGCCTGCGCGCGCTTGGCGCCGAGGTGGTTGCCGCTGCCTGCATCATCGACCGCTCGGCCGGCAAGACCGATGTCGGCGTGCCGCTGATCGCGCTCGCCGAATATGAGGTTCCGGCCTACCCGGCCGACAGGCTGCCGCCCGAGCTTGCCGCCATACCGCCTGTCAAGCCGGGCAGCCGCAACATTTAAGGCATGTCGCCTAAAAGCATGCCTTGGGCTTGAACCGGGGCTTGAACCGAGGGTGCGTAGCGGTTTTGGGACACGACCTGCTAAAACAAACATTAACTGAGGCGCTACCGTGATTACCGGCATCGATCATTTCGTGCTGACCGTTCGCTCCGTCGAAGACACCTGCGCCTTCTATCAGCGCGTGCTCGGCTTCAAGCGCCTCGACGAGCCGGACCGGCCGACGGCGCTGCTGTTTGGAACGCAAAAGATCAAAGTGCATGAGGCAGGCCACACTTTCGAGCCGAAGGCCAAGGCGCCAACGCCGGGCTCCGCGGATTTTTGCCTGGTCGCCGCGCGCCCGCTCTCGGAGATATGTGCCAGCCTGGCTGCCAATGGCGTGGCGATAGAAGTCGGGCCGGTCGAGCGGATCGGAGCCCTTGGCCCGATGATGTCCGTCTATTTCCGCGATCCGGACGGCAATCTCGTCGAGATCAGCTGGTACAACAGGTAACCGGAATTTCGGCGCGAACGAGCGCATCGGCAAGTCGGCTTGCGGGCAACCGTGTTCATGCCCGCCGCAGCCATCATCGAGGTGCGACGCGCTTTAGTTTTGCCAAAGCCACAGCTCAGGCCAGTTCCGCTTCCACAGGGCAGTCAAGGCAAGCGGTATAGTTGCAGAGCCGGCAAATACGGTATGCATGGTCCTCGGTGCTGACGAGCCCACGCAACAGCTTGGCGGCAAGATTACCGAATTCCTGCAACTCCTCCTGACTTAGAACAGCGAGCGCTGACACGAGCCCTTTCTGGCGAGCGGAAAGAATAGCACTGCAGGTCGTCTCGCCCAGAGGAGTGAGCCTTAGCGCTACCGCGCGATGGTCGTCAGGCGCCGAGAACCGAGCCGCCAATCCATCCGCGACCAGTCGATCGACCAGTCTGACGGTGCCCGAATGGGACAGTGACAATGCGCGGCGCAGCCTCTCGATCGACAGGCCCGGTACGTGGCCAATGAGGGTGATCGCGGAAGCCGCTGGGCCGGGCTCCGGTGCTTTGGCCTGAGCGTCCCGCTGCAAAATGTCCGCAAAGGCGAGCGCTAGAGCGCCAATCACATTTTCAATCCTGGAATCGGTCATTGCCAAAAAATATATGCTCGGAGCATATACATCAAGGTCGAATTATTATATGCTTGGAGCATACAAATCGAAAGGAGAAGGCCATGTTTACCTCTGCAACCGCCAACGCTCCGTTCGTGGCGCGCATCAATCAAGCTGGCTACCACCTTGCTGCCGTCGGTCGCGCGGTAACCCTTTTGGGGGTGGTGCTTCCTCTGCTGTTGATCGGCATTTTGAAATTTACTGCAATCGAGATCGAGGCGCTTAGGCCATTCGTCGAGAATACGCCTTGGCTGGCATGGCTCTATCCCGCATTCGGATTTGCGGGAGCCTCCTACTTCCTGGGCGTGGTCGAACTGGTCACAGCGCTTCTGCTGATAGCATCTGTCCGCAGCGTTTGGGCCGGCCTCGTGGGGGGTGCCATCGGCTCAGTCATCTTCGCGCTGACATCCTCGACAATGCTCACCCTGCCGATCTGGGAAACGGGCTCCGGAGGGTTTCCCTTCCTCAACGGGTTAGGTGCCTTTCTGATCAAGGATGTCGCCTTGCTCGGAGTGAGCCTGGTCATATTGGGGAGCAGCCTTCAGCAACTCGTATCCGACCTCGGCCGAAAAATTGATCGTGGTGATGAACAACGCATCGAGAGGTGAGAGATGTCTCTACTCGCTATCTGGCGCAGGACGGACGAACCAGGGCACGATGTCGTGCAGCTAAAGCAGACAGACCTCGGCTGGCACTTGAATGGAGCCGCTGTATACCTGTCGGATGCGGGCCCGGCACGCTTGGAATACACTGTGCAACTGGCCGAAGATTGGACGACCAAATCCGGCAGCGTTCGCGGGTTCATCGGTTCCCAGTCAGTTGATCTCACAATCATCCGCAACGAGACCGGCTGGACTGTCAATGGGCAGCGGCAGCCGGCGGTTCAGTCGATGGTGGACCTGGACTACAGCTTTACGCCGGCGACGAACCTGCAACAAATTCGCAGAATGAACCTGAAGGTCGGCGACAAGGCGGATTTTCCGGTGGCTTGGCTGGTGGCTGGCGCGTCGAGTTTGGTTGTTTTGCCGCAAAGCTACCATCGTGTGAGTGAGACCGAGTATGTTTACGAGGCTCCCACAGTGCCTTACCGTGCCACGCTGCTCATTCCCGAGGCTGGCTTTGCCGAGGATTACCCCGACGGCTGGGTTTTCGAGACCGGCAACGCCGGCCGCGCACTATAGGATTGCGGCTGAAGCTTGGCGCTCGCAAGCTGACATCCATGCAACTTGCTGCTTCGGGGCAAGGCGAACCCGTCGCATTTGGTTACCTCCTGTGGCAGACCATCGCGGCAGCGATTCGTTGTCTTGGGACTTGGGTGTCGCTATATCGAAGCCTTGATTGCCTTCCGGCGTGCTTGAAGACCCGCTACCGGGTGGCCGGGGCCGGCGTATTGGATCAGGACAGGGACAGAGTGCTTTTTCGACGCCGCAAGCCTGATGGTCTTCTCGAGCGGGTGCGCACCTACGTATGGCCACGCCGCTCTTTCTCGCGCTCCATGCGCCTGACGAACAGAGCTGGAACGGCCGGACGGGAAGTTCCCGCTCAATGATCATTGGCATCGGCAGCGACCTGATCGATATCAGACGCATCGAAAAATCGTTGGAACGCCATGGCCAGCGCTTCATCCAGCGTATCTACACCGAGGTCGAACAGGCCCGCTCCGAAAACCGCGGCGCCCGCGCCGCCTCTTATGCCAAGCGTTTTGCTGCCAAGGAGGCGTGCGCCAAGGCGCTGGGCACCGGTATGGCGCAAGGGGTGTTCTGGCGCGACATGGGCGTCGTCAATCTGGCTAGCGGCAAGCCGACCATGGCGTTGACCGGCGGGGCGGCGGCGCAGTTGGACAAGATCCTGCCTGAAGGGCACAGAGCGGCGATCCACCTCACCATCACCGATGATTTTCCACTTGCTCAAGCCTTTGTGATAATCGAGGCGATGCCCGTCGAATAAGCGCCATATTGATCGCATCTGACCACCGGCATGACGTTGCCCAGCGCGCGCCGAGACTCTATACCAACCAACGCATAATCGAGGACGACATGAGCGTGGCTGAAAAATCCCAGAAGAAATCCGGCGGGCTTGGCGAAACCGTCAGCGTCATCGTCCAGGCGCTGTTGCTCGCTCTGGTCATCCGCACGCTTCTTTTCCAGCCATTTTCTATACCGTCCGGGTCGATGCGGCCGACCTTGCTCGAAGGCGACTATCTCTTCGTCACCAAATGGTCCTATGGCTTCTCGCGCTATTCGCTGCCGTTCGGGCCGGACCTGTTTTCGGGCCGCATCTGGGGCGCCGAGCCGAAGCGCGGCGACGTGGCGGTGTTCAAGTTCCCGCCGGACCCCTCCGTCGACTACATCAAGCGCGTCGTCGGCCTGCCGGGCGACAAGATCCAGGTCAAGGATGGCCAGCTCTTCATCAACGGCGTCGGCGTGCAGCGCCAGAAGGTCGGGCAGATCGACAATCGCGACATCACCGAGGAGAGCGGGCCGGTCGACGTCTATCGCGAGACATTGCCGAATGGCGTCAGCTATGACACGCTCGACCTGATACCCAACTCGATCGGTGACAACACCCAGGAGTTCGACGTGCCGCCCGGCCACTATTTCATGATGGGCGACAACAGAGACAATTCCTCGGACAGCCGCTTCACCGTCGGTTTCGTGCCCGACGAGAACCTGGTCGGTCGCGCCAACCTCATCTTCTTCTCGATCGGTGGCAGCGCCAGCCCGCTCGAAATCTGGAAATGGCCGTCGCAGATGCGCGCGTCGCGCCTGCTCCATTTCGTCAAATAGGTCATGGTGGCGACAAAACGGCTGACCGTCGACGCGCTCGCCGAAGCGCTCATGGAGCGCACCGGCCACGCCTTTGCCGATCGACTGCGCTTGCAGCGCGCGCTGACCCATGCCAGCGCCCGCAGCAGCCATGCCGGCATTGACTATGAGCGTTTCGAATTCCTGGGCGACCGCGTCCTCGGCCTGGTCGTCGCCGACATGCTGCTGGCGGCGTATCCTGATGCTGCCGAAGGTGAGCTGTCGCTCCGGCTCAACGCGCTGGTCAATGCCGAGGTGCTGGCGGACATCGCCGAGGAGATCGGCCTGCCGGAGCTGATCCGTGCCGGCTCGGACGTACGCGGCCTGGACGGGCGCAAACGCGTCAATCTGCGGGCTGATGCGTTGGAATCGCTGATCGCCGTGCTCTATCTCGACGGCGGGCTGGAGGCGGCCCGCGCCTTCATCCACAGATACTGGCGGCCGCGCTCGCAGGCCATCGGCGCCGCCCGCCGCGATGCCAAGACCGAGTTGCAGGAATGGGCGCATCAGGCGGCAGGCGCCGTGCCGGTCTACATAATTGACAACCGCGAGGGACCGGACCACGATCCGCTGTTCACCGTCACCGTCAAGGTCGGCGCCTATCCGCCGGCGACCGGCAGCGGGCGCTCCAAGCGCGAGGCCGAGCAAACCGCCGCGACTGCGCTGCTGTTGCGCGAAGGCGTCTGGCTGAACAAGGGGAGCGCGGTATGACCGCCACCGAAGACGTCCCGCCGGCAACAGAAGCCGCCACCACGCATTCCGGCTTCGTTGCGCTGATCGGCGCGCCGAATGCGGGAAAATCGACGCTGGTCAACCAATTGGTCGGCGCCAAGGTGTCGATCGTCACCCACAAGGTGCAGACGACGCGCGCCATCGTGCGCGGCATCGCCATCCACAACAACGCACAGATCGTCTTCGTCGACACGCCGGGCATTTTCAGGCCGAAGCGGCGGTTGGACACGGCGATGGTGACGACCGCCTGGGGTGGCGCCAAGGACGCCGACATCGTGCTGCTGCTGATCGACGCCGAGCGTGGCATCAGGGGCGACGCCGACGCGATCCTCGAACGGCTGAAGGATGTCCGCCAGCCGATGGTGCTGATCCTCAACAAGGTCGACCGGGTCAAGCCCGAGGCGCTGCTGGCCCTGTCCGCGGCAGCGAATGAAAGAGTGCCGTTCAAGCGCACCTTCATGGTCTCGGCGCTAACCGGGTCGGGCTGCAAGGACGTGCTCGACTATCTCTCGGAAACCCTGCCTGCCGGCCCCTGGTATTACCCGGAAGACCAGATCTCCGACCTGCCGATGCGTCAGCTGGCGGCCGAGATCACTCGCGAAAAGCTCTATCTCAGGCTGCATCAGGAACTGCCCTATTCCTCCCATATCGAGACCGAGAAATGGGAAGAGAAGAAGGACGGCTCGGTGCGCATCGACCAGACCATCTATGTCGAGCGTGACAGCCAGAAGAAGATCGTGCTCGGCCACAAGGGTGAGACGATCCGTGCCATCGGCCAGGCGGCACGCATGGAGATATCCGGTATCCTCGAACAGAAGGTGCATCTTTTCCTGTTCGTCAAGGTGCGCGAGAACTGGGGCGACGACCCCGAGCGCTATCGCGAGATGGGGCTGGAGTTTCCGCATTAGAGCATGTTCCCGAAAAGTGGGAGCCGGTTTTCGGAAAAGATCATGCTCGAACAAGAAGTCACTATCGATACAGCCCTCGTGAGCCGGTTGGTCGCCACGCAATTTCCCCGATGGAAGGATCTTGCTGTCCGGCCGGTTGCATCAGGCGGATGGGACAACAGGACCTTTCATCTCGGAGACCATATGCTGGTGAGGCTGCCGAGTGCGGCCGCCTATGCCTTGCAGGTCGAAAAGGAACATCGCTGGCTGCCAAGGCTTGCGCCTCTGCTGCCGCTGCCTGTCCCGGTCCCGCTGGCGATGGGAGCCCCGGCCGACGACTATCCCTGGCATTGGTCCGTCTACCGCTGGATCGAAGGCGAGACGGCGACGCTGGAGCGTATTGCCAGCCTGCCGCAATTCGCGGCCGGCCTGGCCCAATTCCTGGTCGCCCTGCAACGGGTCGATCCCGCCGGTGGACCGGCGCCAGGGCAGCACAATTTTTTTCGCGGCGGACCACTGAGTGTCTATGACGGTGAGACCCGGCAAGCAATTGCAGCCCTCGACGGCAGGATCGACACGGTCGCCGCGAGTGCGGTGTGGGATGCAGCGCTTGCCGCGACATGGCACGGCGCGCCCGTCTGGTTCCACGGCGACGTCAGTTGGGGAAACCTGTTGGTCAGCCAAGGTGCTTTGAGCGCCGTGATCGACTTCGGAACTTCAGGCGTGGGCGATCCCTCGTGCGACTTGGCGATTGCGTGGACGCTCTTCGAAGGGAAAAGCCGAGAGGTGTTTCGCGCCGGTCTTCAGGCCGATGAGGCAACCTGGGCGCGAGGCCGTGGCTGGGTGCTATGGAAAGCGCTGATTACGGTCGCCGGCCATATAGACATCAATCCAATCGAGGTTGAAAAGTCGCGACGCGTGATCGATGAAGTGCTTGCCGATCACCTCCGCGCGGATCGCCGCGGAGGGCACCGACACAGCGCCTGAAAAACTTGATTTCGCCACCGAAGCGGTGACAAGCTGCGTTCATGGAATGGCGCGACGAGGGAATTATTCTCGGCACCCGCAAGCATGGCGAAACCAGCGCCATTCTTGAGGTCATGACGCGTGCGCACGGCCGCCACCTCGGCCTTGTGCGCGGCGGCCGCTCGCGCAAGCAGCAGCCGGTTCTGCAGCCCGGCAACCGCGTCGACCTGTTGTGGCGGGCGCGGCTCGACGAACATCTTGGCACCTTCCAGGCCGAGGCGATCGAGATGAACGCCGCCCGGCTGATGGACAGCGCCGTCGCCATCTATGGGCTGCAGACCATGGCGGCGCATCTGCGCCTGCTGCCCGAGCGCGACGCGCATGACGGCCTCTACGAGACGCTGGCCGTGATGATCGCCCATCTCGACGATGCGGACGCCGCCGGCGAGCTGGTGGCGCGCTTCGAATTGCTGATTCTCGACGAACTCGGCTTTGGCCTCGATCTCAGCCAGTGTGCCGCGACCGGCGCCAGGCAGGACCTTGCCTATGTCTCACCGAAGTCCGGGCGCGCCGTGTCGCGCGCCGCAGGCGCGCCATGGCGCGACAAGATGCTGGTGCTCCCCGCCTTCCTGCAGCGCGGCTCCGGGCTGCGCGCCGATCCGGCGGCGATCGAGGACGCCTTCCGGCTGACCGGCTTCTTTTTTTCCCGCCATGTCTACGAGCCGCGCGGTATCGAGGCGCCCGGCGCCCGCACCGGCTTCCTCGCCGCCCTACGCAAGCACCATGCGCTGCACAAGGTGATCGGGGGAGAGACCGTTACATGAGCGAAGCGGAACTCTATCCCGGCCGGGTGTCGCCGCTCCGCCTCGGCACCATTTCGCACGCCGACATCGCTGAATATACCGGCCTGGAATTGCTCCAGCGCATTGTCGACAACAAACAAAAGGCGCCGCCGCTGGCTTTCGGCACCGAAACGTGCTCGATCTTTCCGGCAGCCAATCTGGCGGAGGGCTGACTCGGCTGGCCGTCTGGCCGCCGTATTTGTCGGTCACTACTGGCTTGGTTTGGGGGACCCGCCATGTTCGAAAGCCTGATCGGCCTCGTCGCGATCATCGCGCTGTTCGTCATTATCTCGCGCCAGCAGAGCCGCATCGGCCTGATCGAGCGCGAACTTGGTGCGCTGCGCAGCCTCGTGCTTTCGGGCGTCCATGTTGGCCCGCCGCAGGCCAAGCCGGTAGAACAGCCCGCAAACGACAGCATGCCAGCAGACGCGGCAGTTGCGGCCGTCACCGACATTGCCCCGCCATCGGCGGCGGGCGAGGCTGAGGAAAAGCCGCCCACGCAGGTTGAAGCCGGAGAGGCTGCATCCGGACCGTGGGCTGCGGGCGAAGCGGCGACGGCTGGGCCTGCACCTGCGCAACCGGCGGCCGCGACGGCGAAAGCGGCCCAAAGACCCGATATTGAAACGGCGCTCGGCACCCGCTGGGCGGTCTGGGTCGGCGGCATCGCGCTGGCGCTGGGCGGGCTGTTTCTGATCCGCTACACCATCGAGGCCGGCATTTTCGGTCCCGGCGTGCGGCTGAGCATGGCAGCAATGCTCGGGCTGGTGCTGGTCGCCGTCGGCGAGTTCATCCGCCGTACCGGCTTCAAGGTGCCGGTGCAGGGCGTCGCCGGCGCCTATATTCCGGCGATCCTGACGGCGGCCGGTGCTTTCATCCTGTTCGGCACGGTTTATGCCGCGCATGGCGTCTACGGCTTCATCGGGCCGGCGCTCGCCTTCACGCTGCTCGGCGCCATCGGTGTGGCGACGATCGCAGCAGCCCTCGTCCATGGCCAGGCGCTGGCCGGTGTCGGCCTGCTCGGCGCGGTGGTGACGCCCATGCTGGTCGCCTCGCAGGCGCCGAATCCTTGGGCGCTGTTCGGCTATTTGGCGATTGTGCTCGCCGCTACCGGGGTGATCGCCCGCCTGCGCGACTGGAAATTGCTGATGGCGGCAGCGTTCGTCGGCACCGGCCTGTGGACCATTCTTTACATGACCGATGCGCCGGGCACCAACCTGCCTGTCGTCCTCTTTATCAACGCGGTGACCCTGGCCGTGCTCGCCCTCGTCTGGCTCGGCCGTCGCGGTGGCGAAGCAGGACCCGCCAGGGGCTTCGACTGGCCATCGGTCGCGCCTGGCTTCTTCGTCGGCCTTTCGGCGATGGCGCTGTTCGTCGACCCCGCATACGCTGCCGGCGATGCGCTGCCGGGTGCAGCCCTTATCGCAGCCCTGGTCGCGGTGGCGCTCTACCGACCGCTGGCGCTGGCGCTTCTGCACGCCGCAGGGCTGGCGACGGTTCTGGTCTATCTCGGCATCATTCCGCCAACCTCTGTCGTTTCAGACTTTTCGGGTGGCGCTCTCGGCGTCGATGGCCTGCCGGCGGCAGTTGCCGATACGCTGATGCTCAGGATCGGCATCGTTCTCGGACTTGTGCTCATCGCAGCCGGCTTCTGGGCAGCGCG
This sequence comes from Mesorhizobium sp. WSM4844, assembly GCF_055811775.1. Classification (NCBI taxonomy): domain Bacteria; kingdom Pseudomonadati; phylum Pseudomonadota; class Alphaproteobacteria; order Hyphomicrobiales; family Phyllobacteriaceae; genus Mesorhizobium; species Mesorhizobium sp. WSM4844. The sequence goes on from NZ_JBVVQB010000047.1 coordinate 25,185, forward strand.
CAAATTTGCTGCATCGGCTCACATCCGCGCCGCCTCATGGGCGGCATGGGGCGTTGTCGCACCGCTGGTCATTCTGTTGGCGCTCTGGTTCACCTTCGGCAATCTCGACCGCGATCTTGTCTACGCGGCGGTTGCAGCCCTTTTGGTGGTTGTCTTAGCCACCGGCGGCGAGTGGATTGCGCGCGGTGAACAGCCGCCGCTGCAGGGCGGTGCTGCCGTCTCGTTCGCGCTTGGCGGGGCAGCAGTCGCTGCCTTGCTGATGCTCTACATGGCCTTTGGGTCCGGCTGGACGACCATGCTTCTGGGTGCCGCGGCCATCGTGCCGGCGCTGGCCACCCGCTGGCGCGCCTACCCGGTGCTCGGCTGGATTTCGGTCGCTGCGGTCATCGCGGTGCTCGGCCGCATCGCCTTCGATCCGACAATCGTCGGCGCTGAATTCCTGTCGAGGACGCCGGTGTTCAACTGGCTGCTGCCGGGCTACGGCGTGCCGGCGCTTGCCTTCGGCTTCGCCGCCTGGCAACTCGCCCGCACCACAAATGGCCGGCCACGCCTCGCCATGGAAGCGGGCGCAGCACTGTTTGCGGTGCTCACGGTTGCCATACTGGTGCGCCATGCCATGCATGGCGGCGTCATCGACATGGGTGCCGCGACGGTCGCCGAGCAGGCGATCTACACTTTGATCGCCATCGGCGCCGGCGCCATCCTGGTCGCCGTCGACATGCGCTCGCCAAGCTTGGTGCTGCGCTATGGTTCGCTTGCCGCGGGCGTCGTCTCGGTCGCCTTCATCGTCATCCAGCATTTTGTGGCGCTGAACCCGCTGTTTACCGACGAATCGACTGGCCGGATCCCGGTGTTCAACCTGCTGTTCCTCGCCTATCTCTTGCCGGCCCTCGCTGCCGGGGGGCTCGCGCTTTACGCACGTGACAAGCGGCCGAAATGGTATGCCGCGATGCTGGCGCTGGTGGCGGCGCTGCTCGCCTTCGTCTATGCGACGCTATCGGTGCGGCGGCTGTTCAAGGGCGAGTTCATCGGCCTGTGGAGCGGCCTCGGCCAGCTTGAAACCTACACCTATTCCGCGCTGTGGCTGATCATTGGTGTGGCGCTGCTCACCGCCGGCGTCTGGCTGAAGTCGCAGGTGCTGCGCGTTGCGTCGGCCGCGCTGATCTCGGTCGCGGTGTTGAAGGTCTTCCTCTTCGACATGTCGGAACTGGAAGGCGTGCTGAGGGCGCTGTCCTTCATCGGCCTCGGCGCGGTGCTGATCGGCATCGGCCTGTTCTACCAGCGGCTGCTGACAAGAGCAGCGAAGGAGGCCTAAGGGATCATCTGTTTGAATGTCCAATTTAAATGGAATACTTGAAGGTTCAGCAGGAGATATTCAAAAGTGCCTCTCTATATTCGCGACAAAGAAGTGGATGCGCTGGCCACAAAATTGCAGCGCGAGATCAACGCCGCCAGTAAAACGGAAGCAGTGCGGATTGCACTTTTGCATGAACTTGAGCGTTACCACGCCCGCAAGCCTTTGCGTGACAGGATTGCGGTGTGGCAGGAGAAGTGTGCGGCGTTGGGGCCATCCGATCCCAACTTCGACATGAAGGCATTTACCGACGAGGCATGGGAAGGCTGACGTTGGCGAGCCCGGTCCAGGCGGTTCAACTGTGAGTCCCAATACGGCGCGGGATATTCTGCAGCGCTGCGCCGGCACATGCCACGGCGGATTATCGGGGCCTTTGTCGCGTCGCTCGCGATGGGAGGACTCTGCTTTGCCTGTCAATCTCACGGGAATAAACCGGCCGCCGGCAGCGTTATCTTGTTGCTTGGGTGGCCGGGCGGCGGACCGCTTCGCGCTGGCCGCTTGCGCCGCGCCGTGAAGGCGCGTTCAATCGGATGAACAAGGGCGACCTCAGAACCAGCGGTCATGGACGACAAGAAGGCAGCAATCCTAGGCGAGATACCACGCCTGCGCCGTTATGCGCGCTCGCTGCTGCGCGATCGCGATTCCGCCGACGATCTCGTTCAGGACTGTCTCGAACGGGCGCTTGTGCGGCTCGACAATTGGCAGACTGGAGAAAGCCCCAGGAGGTGGCTGTTTACGATCATGCATCATTTGTTCATCGACCAGATGCGCAAGGTGAACCGGCGCGGCGAAGCAGCGATCCTGCCGCTGGAAGCGCGCGAGGCGCAGGCAGCGCCCGCTGAGCAGGTGGAGAGCATCGCCTCGCGCGAGATCATCGACGCGTTGCAGGCGATCAGCCCCGATCGGCGCGCAGCACTGGTCATGGTCGCCATCGAAGGCTTTTCCTATGCCGAGGCCGCCAACATCCTCGGCGTTCCGGCCGGCACGCTGATGTCGCGCATCGCGCGCGGGCGTGACGAGTTGCGCGGGTTGCTGGATGATGCCGCGCGTCGCCGGGCGATAAGGATCGTCGAGAAATGACCCGGCGCGACTTTTCCGAACGCGACATCCATATGGCCCTCGATGACGAGCTGCCGGTTGACGAGCGCGTGGCTTATGATGCCTGGCTCGAGGCCAATCCTGAAATGAAGGCGAGGAGCGTCCGCTATGTCGCCGACCGCGCAGCGCTGCGCGCCGCCTTCGCCGGCGTGCTCGACGAGCCGGTGCCGGCGCGGCTGCAAAATATCGTGTTCGGCGAGGCGCCGGTCAAGACGGCGGCATCGCGCTCGCGCTGGTGGCGGGCGGCTGCCGCAGCGGCGATGCTGGCCATCGGCGGTGTTGGCGGCTATGTCGCCGGCATCGACCATCTCGGTCTGGAAGACCCGGCCGAGGACCAACTCGCCGAACAGGCGATCGCAGCCCATGTCCTCTATGCCGCCGAGCAGCGGCATGCGGTGGAAGTGCCGGCCAGCGACAAGGATCATCTGCAGACCTGGCTATCCAATAGGGTCGGCCTGAAGCTCGTCGCACCGGATCTGGCGGCGCAAGGATTCCAGCTCGTCGGCGGTCGGCTGCTGCCCGCTGGCGAGAGCAAGGCCGCGATGTTGCTTTATGAGGACGCCAAGGGCGAGCGCATCTCGCTGTTCGTCACAGCGGAATCGGCCGAGAAGACCAAGGGCACTTATGGATCGGAAGAAGACGGCCCCGAGGCGATCTACTGGTTGGACAAGGGCTATGGCTGCGCCGTCGTCGGCTCGCTGCCGCGCGCGCAGCTGACCGCAGTGGCGAAGAGCGCCTACAGCCAGCTTGTCGCCGGGCTTGCCAGCTGAGCTGCGCTGTTTTTCAAAGCTTGCGTCTGCAGCGCCGCGCGTCTTTGGACACGCAAAGGACGCTGTAGCACTTTAATTTGCGCATCATCCTTTCCGAAAATCGATTTCGATTTTTTGGGGATCATGCGCCGCCGAAAACTGTAAAAATTTCAGCCCGAACCGAGGTGCGATAGCGCTTGACGGATGCTGGCGCTTCGGCTGTGTTGTCGACACTTCTGACCAAGCCTTTCCAAGAATCCAATCGAGGTTTTCCAAGCCCGCATGCCTGCCGAGATCCGCACGGCCCGCGCGTCCGACGTCGATGACCTCGCGGCGATCGAAAAAGCTGTTTTCTCTGGCGACCGCATTTCCCGCCGCTCCTTTCGTCAGTTGATCGAACGCGAGACCGCCGAGATGCTGGTTGCCGAAAACGACGGCCGCATCGCCGGCTATGCGGTCGTGCTGTTTCGCAAGGGCAGCGGAGTCGCGCGGCTCTATTCCATTGCCACCGGTCCGCTTTTCGGCGGACTCGGCATTGGCCGCATGCTGCTGGAACGCGCCGAGGACGCCGCCTTCGAGCACAACCGCATGATGCTGCGTCTCGAGGTGCGCGAGGACAACAGCCGAGCCATCCGCATTTACGAGCAGAGCGGCTACCGCAAGATCGGCCGCGAACCGGGCTATTACGAGGACGGCGCCACGGCGCTGCGCTACGAAAAGACCCTGCGCGGCGACATTCCGGTCGCCACCAGGGTGCCGTTCTACCAGCAGACCTGCGAATTCACGTGCGGCCCGTGCTGCCTGATGATGGCGATGGCCAATTTCGATGCCGGCTTCGTGCCCGACCCGGTGATGGAAATCCGTTTGTGGCGCGAGTCGACCACCGTTTTCATGATGTCGGGGCCGGGCGGCTGCGAGCCGTTCGGCCTCGCCGTTGCCGGCCACGAAAGCGGGCTGTCTGCCGAGATATATGTCTCCTTTCATGGTGCGCTGTTCCTGCAGTCGGTGCGCAGCCAAGACAAGCGGCGCGTGATGGAACTGGCGCAGGTCGACTTTCGCCGGCGCGCGGAACGTTACGGCATCCCGGTGAATTACCGTCCATTCGCCATCGACGATATCCGCACCGCAATCGCAGAAGGAAAACTGGTGTTGGTCCTGATCAGCGGCTTCCTTATGTTCGGCAAGAAGGTTCCGCACTGGGTGCTGGCCATCGGCGACGATGGCGACCATATCCTGATCCACGATCCCTGGGTCGAAGACGAGAGACAGGAGACCATCCTTGATGCCGCCAACATTCCGGTGCCTTACGGCATCTTCATGAACATGGCGCAATTCGGCCGCGATGGATTGCGTGCCGCCATAATCCTCGGAAAGCGCTGAAGACAATGACCTGGGTCATCCTTACCGGCCGGCAGAACGATCTCGATCAGGTGGCGACACCGCACAAGATCATCACCAATCGCGACTATCTTGCGCATCCGGCGCTGTTTCGCGGCCAACGGCCGAAAGTCATCAACCTGTCGAACAATTACGGCTACCAAAGCCGCGGCTACTATGCCTCGCTGCTCGCCGGTTCGCGCGGTCACAAGGTCATTCCGACGGTCGAGACGATGATCGACCTGTCCGAGCGCAAGCTCTACGAGCATGCGCTGCCGGAACTGGAACTCGCGCTCAACAAATGCCGCAAGGATCTGGGCGGAGCCTTTCCGCAAAAAGTCTGCATCTTTTTCGGCATCGGCTCGTCGAGGATTTGGGATCGCTTCGCCAAGCTTTTGTTCGACTGGTTCCGGGCGCCGGCGCTGGAAGTCCATATCACGGACAACGCCGAATGGGCGTCGATCCGCAAGATCGGCTTCCATCCGCTGGCCAGGATGACCGAGGAGGAAGAAAAGCGCTTTCTTCAGTGCCTCGAGACCTACACCAGCCGCGAGTGGCGTGACACCAAGGGCCGCACGCCGGCGCGCTACACCTTCGCCACGCTGGTCGATCCGCATGAGGAGTTGCCGCCATCGGAGATCTCGTCGCTGCGCTATTGGGCCAAGATCGCCGAGAAGATGGGCGTCGAAATCGAGCCGATCACCAAAAAGGATCTGGCCAAGCTCGCCAACTACGACGCGCTGTTCATCCGCGAGACGACTTCGATCTCCAATCACACCTACCGCTTCGCGCGCCGCGCCCAGCAGGAAGGCATGCCGGTCATCGATGATCCGCTGTCGATGATCCGCTGCACCAACAAGGTCTATCTCAACGAGCTGATGACCTACAACAAGGTGCCGGTGCCGCCGACGGTGATGATCGCCGGCATCTCCGACCTTGAAGTGGCGGCGCAGACGCTGGGCTTTCCGCTGGTGCTGAAAATCCCGGACTCGTCGTTTTCACGCGGAGTCAAGAAATGCGCTACCTTTGAGGAGCTGAAGACGCTTGCCACCGAATGGCTGGAGGATTCCGATCTCCTGATCGCACAGAAATTCATTCCGACCCAATATGACTGGCGCGTCGGCGTGCTCGGCGGCCAGCCTCTGTTTGCCGTGCACTACCTGATGGCCAAGAAGCACTGGCAGATCGTCAACCACAAGGCCAACGGCAAGCCCGACCAGGGCGGCATCAAGACCTTCACCCTGAAGGAGGCGCCGGCCCATGTCGTCGAGACGGCGGTGAGGGCGGCGCGCTGCATCGGCGATGGCCTCTACGGCGTCGACCTCAAAGAGACCAAGGACGGTGTCTTCGTCATAGAGGTCAACGACAATCCCAACCTCGACCATGGCTGGGAGGACTCTGGCGAAAAAGATGAGGTCTGGGTGCGGCTGACGCAGTGGTTCCTGGAGCGGCTCGATCGACAGGGACGGTAGCAGGGGTTCTATCCGATCGACGCCCCAGCCTTCTATCCGTCGCGGCAGGCTCACACCTTCGGCTCCCCGCCCGAACACGGCTCTGTATCCCCTCAGCGTTTTTCAGTCGGCCGGCTGCACCGTTTGGCGCCGCGATTTCTCGATTGCCGCATATCGTTTGAGAAAGGCGTTTTGCGCCCAGGTCACCGAACGCGGGGTGAAATCGAAGCGGTCGGCATTGAAGCCGCGCGGCCGGCCGAAGAATTCGGTCGCCTCGGCGGTCGAAAAACCGGCAAGCAGCGTCGCCTCGAAATAGGCGGCGATCTGGTCGGCGCGCTTGATCTCCTTGCGCAGGCCCGCAACCGGTTCGACCGGCAGCGAAAAGCGCAGATGGATGGCACGCTGCAGCCTCAGCTCGCACTCCTTATAGCTGCCGCCCATCACCGATTTGAACGGTGAGATCATGTCGCCGATGACATATTCCGGCGCGTCGTGCAGCAAAGCCGCCAGCCGCGCATCGGCTGGGGCGTCCGGCACCAGCTCGCCGAAAAGCGCCTCGACCAGCAGCGAATGCTGGGCGACGGAAAAGGCGTGATCGCCGATGGTCTGGCCATTCCAGCGGGCGACGCGGGCAAGCCCATGGGCGATGTCCGAAATCTCGATGTCGAGCGGCGAGGGGTCGAGCAGATCGAGCCGCCGGCCCGACAGCATGCGCTGCCAGGCGCGCGGCGGCGCGCCGGGACGGTCGGCCGCCATCAGGCCTCCTCCGCGCCGACGGGTTCCTGCGGGAAGATGAATTTCGCCCAGGCCGGGATGGTGAGCGACACCGGGACGTCATCCGCCATGATCGGCTGGCCGGAGTCGAGCGCTGCCTTGACGCGGTCGATGCGGGCTATGGCGAGGCCCGCCGTGCCGGCGGCCGTGCCAAGCGTGCCGACCGGTCGCCCTGCAACTGTCAACTCTGTGCCAGGAGCGGGCAGGGGCCGTTCGGCCGAAACGATCAGCACCCGCCGTCTGGCGGTGCCGCGATGCTGCATCCGCGAAACCACCTCCTGGCCGACATAGCAGCCCTTCCTGAAGCCGACGCCGCCGGTCTCGTCGAGCAGCACATCATGCGGGAAGGCATCGCCGAGCTGATAGTCGCTGCCACTTTCGGCAATCCCATGGGCGATGCGCAGAGCTTGCCATGCGGCCGGGTCGCCGCCGGCGGCAGCGGCGCCATAAAAGCGATTGACGACTGCGTCGCGGAACCGTGCATCGGCAACCGGCGTTGAATCAAACTGCGAAGCAGTTGAATCATCCCCCCAAACAACAGCGACAATTCCCTGATCTGCCTTGGCGATCTCGACCTTGGCGCGCAATTTGTAGAGCATCAGCCGGCGTATGAAATCGTCTGATATATCGGATCGGCATTCGAGGCGGAACAAATTCTCGCCAGCGCGGGAGATCAGGAAGTCGAACAGAATCTTGCCTTGCGGCGTCAGCAAAGCGCCCGGCTTTGCCTCGCCGGCAGCCAGCGCGTCGAGGTCGGTGGTCAGAATGTTCTGCAAAAAACTCTCGGCATCCGGGCCTGACACGGAAACGAGCGCGCGGTCTTTCAACTGGGCAAAGGGCATGGGCGGAAAAGAACCTGATCTTGCAAAACGGTCGGCCATTACGTAAGCCGCTGGCACTCCCCCCGCAAGAGACCGGATCAGCATGGCCACGACCTACGACCTCATCCTGACAGGCGGCACGGTGGTCAACCACGATGGCGAAGGCCGACGCGACATCGGCATCAGCGCCGGGCGCATCGCCGCCATCGGCGATCTCGGCCAGGCTTCCGCCGGCGAGACGGTCGACTGTCGCGGCCTGCACATCCTGCCGGGCGTCGTCGACAGCCAGGTGCATTTCCGCGAGCCAGGGCTGGAGCACAAGGAAGATCTGGAGACAGGCTCGCGCGCAGCGGTGCTGGGCGGCGTCACCGCCGTCTTCGAGATGCCCAACACCAACCCGCTGACCACCAGCGAAGCAGCGCTTGCCGACAAGGTTCGGCGCGCCACCGGCCGCATGCACTGCGACTTTGCCTTCTGGGTCGGTGGCACCCGCGAGAACGCAAAGGACGCCGGCGACCTTGAGCGGCTACCCGGTGCTGCCGGCATAAAAGTGTTCATGGGCTCGTCGACCGGTGACCTTTTGGTCGAGGACGATGAAAGCGTTGCCTCGATCCTGAGGAATACGCGCCGCCGTGCGGCCTTCCATTCCGAGGACGAATTCCGGCTGCGCGAGCGGCTCGGCGAACGCATCGAGGGCGACCCGGCCTCGCATCCTGTGTGGCGCGACGAGATCGCCGCCCTACGCTGCACCGAGCGCCTGGTGCGCATTGCGCGCCAGGTTCGCGCCCGCATCCACGTGCTGCACATCTCGACCGCCGAGGAGATTGTTTTCCTCGAACAGCACAAGGACGTCGCGACCTGCGAGGCGACGCCGCATCATCTGACGCTGAGCGCGGACGATTATGCGCAGCTTGGCACGCTGATCCAGATGAACCCGCCGGTGCGCGCATCGCGCCACCGCGACGGCATCTGGCGCGGCATTGCGCAAGGCATTGTCGATGTGCTGGGTTCCGACCACGCCCCGCACACGCTGGCCGAGAAGGCGAAACCCTACCCGGCCTCGCCGTCGGGCATGACCGGCGTGCAGACGCTGGTGCCGATCATGCTCGACCACGTCAATGCCGGCCGGCTGACGTTGCAGCGTTTCGTCGACCTGTCCAGCCACGGCCCGCAGCGTATCTTCGGCATGGCCAGGAAAGGCCGCATCGCCGCCGGCTACGACGCCGATTTCACGATCGTCGATCTGAAGCGCCGCGAGACCATCACCAATGCGCAGGCAGGCTCGAAGGCCGGCTGGACACCCTATGACGGCAGAAACGTGACCGGCTGGCCGGTCGGCACGATCGTGCGCGGCCGGCGCGTAATGTGGGAAGGCGAGATCGTCACCCCCGGACGGGGCCGGGCGGTGGAGTTTTCCGAGGCGCTGGTGGTGTAGCCGTTTCCACGGTGTTGGATTTTTTAAGCACAGCGCATTATGTTGCTGGGGTTATGAACGCAGATATAGCGCCCATGATTGTCCCCGCCGAGTTTCCGGAGCTCCAGGCTCTCGCCTGGAATCGTGACGTAGCGCGCCCGATTCCCGCCGAAGAAGCATTTGCGCTGTATGAGCGCAATTGGCGTTTTATCGATCAAAAGCGTCTTACGGCCCGGGAAAAACGGCTTATACGGAATCTGGCCGACAAATTCGGTCATGGCGTCCTTTTGACCACTGGCTGAAGTTCGTTCTCATTCTCGTGATCTTTCTTCCCGCAGCTGCAGTATCAAGCAGGACACACAGCGAACGGAAGTCATGAAGCAGTTCAAACGGCCAGAACACCGGATCATTGCCGAAGCCCTCGCACTTATGGATCGCGAATTCCTGACCGCAAACCAATGCTGGTTCGGCGGCGGGACGGCGATCGTCATGAAATTCGGCGAATATCGACGGTCGCTGGATGTCGATTTCCTGTGTGCCGACGCCGATGGCTATCGCGAACTGCGAACCCGCGCGGCCGAACGGGGAGCAAGAGCGTTCTTCCCCGAACCAGTCGAGGCCGTTCGGGATCTCCAAATCGACCAGTATGGCTTGAGAACGGTTGTGCGTCTCAAGGGGCAATTGATCAAATTCGAAATCATCCGCGAAGGCCGCATCCAGCTGCAAGGCCATTTCGACGACGATTTGAATGTACCCGCCCTGATTGCCGCGGATATGTTTGCCGAGAAGCTGTTGGCGAATGCCGACCGATGTCAAGACCGAGCCACCGCATATCGCGATGCTATCGATCTCGGGAGATTGGTTAAAGCCCATGGAGAAATCCCGGCCGAGGCGCTAAGCAAGGCGCAAACCGCCTACGGGTCGGATATCCAGCACAAGGTCGCATGGGTGGTGAACAAGCTTCAGGACAGGGACGAATTGCGCAACGCAGCCGAGTCTTTGCAAATGGACACGAACGCGGCCGACGCTGCTATTTCGGCTCTTCGAAATGCAGGCATTCGCCTCTGGCCGGGTGCGGGCATCGGCAACGACCCCGCCGGTCGCGCCAACAAATAGCAGGGTCGAGGCAGGGCGTGGAGTTTACCACAACGGCAGCTCAATCCCCTGCGACGAAAAACGTCCACTGTCCATCCGGGGTGATGCCGACGCGGTAGAAGATGTAGGCGCCGAACTGCTTCATGCTGTCATAGTCGCCGGCGGTGACGATCTTGAACAGCTCGACCCGCTGCCTGGCGTCGAGCTTGTCCAGCGGCAGCGCGAAGAAATATGGCCAGACATAGAGCTCCTGCGGCGTGCCGACATCGACATGGACATAGCCGGCACTGAGCACCTCTTCCAGGATGGCGAGGATTTCCTGGCCTTCCGCGTCGCCCGAAAGCCCTTTCAGGAAGGTGATCGGATCGCCTTCGATCTCGGCCAGCGACAATTGGGTCATCGCATCGCCCTGGCCGATCAGCGGCCGGAGTTTTTCGATATCGCCGCTCTTGCAGGCCCCGATAATCAAATCGTGCATGCGCCTGACCGGCTCCGGCAGCTTGCCGAGATCGTAGACGACCTCGGGCAAGGGTTCATCCGGGTCGACTTGCGGATTGGCTATGCCACCATCGTCTGTTGGCCCGCCCGGTTCGACCTGTTCCCGTTCGTCGGGTGGCGTCGGTTGGCTCGCCGCAGGCGGCGTCGCGCCGAGCGGGCCGGGCGTCGGCACCGCGGTTCCGGGCGGCGACATGTCGTCGTCGGCGGGCGGCGTGACTGGCGAGGGCAGGTCCTCGCGCTTGATTTCACTCAAAGCATAGGCGGGGCTGATTGCGAGGCAAAGCGCCAGCGGAAACGCGGCGCAAAAAGCGGCAAGCCGGATGCTGAGGGCCAAGCCACGCGGCTGGCCTGACGTCGAAAAATTCACCGCCTGCCTCTCCATGATTCCGTCCAGCTGCCCAGGCCCGCCCAGGTGCCCGGGGCATGACGCCCAAGCGGCACGCCGTCATCGAAGAGCCTTATGCCAATCAGTGCCGCAGCCGTCCCGGCTCGAAGGCCCCAGCTATCACCTTTTCACGCATGCGGTCGAGCAAGGCAAGGGCTGAGGTCTCGCCATTGGCGCGCAGCATCTCGCCGAACGCGGTTTCGAGGGCCGCCTCGGCGATGATTTCCGTCTCGATTCCGGCCGAAAGCCCTTCCGCCCAGGCCTCGCTGTGGCTTTCCACTGCAGTCAGGCGCTTTTCTTCCCTGACCAGCGCGTCGATGTCGTTGACGCCATGTTCCATTGCGATGTCCACCCTTTTCAAGCGGCGATCCGGCGGATGCGGATCAGGCTTGGGCTGTCCCTTTTACTCGCAGGTTAAGTAAGTACTTGTAAATACGACATTTCTGGGGTCGTTTCGACAAGGGTTCGTCACGTTTTGCAAACCTGCGTTCGATCCGATTCAAAACTTAGCCGATTAGGCCGGCGAGCGGGATGAAAACCTTCAGTTTGAGTTAATTCCACATCCGTGCCGTAACGTTTTGTTAACACCGTTGCAGAAGTGCAACACAACAATTGCACCAAGACGCCACCAGACACAAGCGGGCCGGGACACAAGCGGGCCGGGACACAAGCGGGGGGAGCCAGGCTCAGTTGCCGTAGCGCGAGGCGATGTCGCGCGACAGCGTCTCGCCTTCCTTCATGTAGCGGCTGATGGCTTCGGTCGCCGAGGCGGTACACTGTGTGTAGGTGCCGCCAAAGGAGCGGTAGCCGCGGTTGAAGCTGGCGATGAAGCGGGCGCGCCGCTCCGGGTTCGGGTTTTCCGAAGCAATCAGCTTCTCCATCTCGACCCGCCATTGGTCGCCCTTCTCGCCGCACAAATTACGCAGAAAATGCAGCGACCCAAGCACCTCGGCCAGCCGCATCAGCCCCGGCTCGAACGGCGACTCGGCGGCCATGGCCGGCCGCACCCCGATTGCCGTACTGGCGGCGAGGCAAGCTGCAAGGAAAACCGATGCGCGGATCATAAATCTATGTGGCCAAACAATTTGTCGCCTGCAAGGCGATTTTGGAGGTTACGCGCCTGTATTCCTGAGCAATTCGTCGGCAACGGCAAACACCGAAGCGGCAATCGGCAGCGCCGTCATTTCGCTGAGTGTATAGAAGGCGGCGGTCTCGGCGTCGTCGCTGGCCACTGGCTCGCCGCCGGCATAGGTGGCGCCGAATACCGTCAGCAGATAGTCGACCGGGTGCCCGTCGCTGCCGCCGTCGATGTGGATTTCCCGAAGGCGGCGGTAGTTGTGCGCATGCAACCCGGTTTCCTCCAGCAATTCGCGCTGCGCAGCTTGTTCCAGCGTTTCGCCGGCCTCGACCTTTCCGCCTGGAAACGCGTAGAATCCTTGCGAAGGCTGCCGCGCCCGCTTGACCAGCAGCACCGTGTCGCCGCGGACAATGGCGACCGATACAGCCGGGAGTATTTTGCGCATCTCGTCCATGGATCTCCGATCGCCATTTGCCGCAGCCGGTTGTGGATCGGTCGGCGAGAGCAAGCATTAGCGGTTGCGCAACGCCGGTTCCATCGCCACCTTCACATCCGACCAATCCAACGAGTTTCAGCTTATGTGCGGACGCTTCGCCTTGACCGCCACGCCGGACCGGGCCGCCGCTTTTCTCGGTCTGCCAGAACTGGAGGATTTCCCGCCCCGCTACAACATCGCACCGACGCAGCCGGTGCTGATGGCGATTGCAGGCGTGCCGCGGGCGCCAGGCTCGAACCTTCCAGACCGGCAGCCGATGCTGGTGCGCTGGGGGCTGATCCCGGCGTGGGTGAAGGACACGCGTGAGTTTCCTTTGCTGTTCAACGCGCGCTCGGAGGGAGCCGCGCAAAAGGCCTCGTTTCGCGCCGCCATGCGCCACCGCCGCGCTTTGGTGCCGGCTTCCGGCTTCTACGAATGGCGTCAATCAGGCGGCAAGCGGGGACAGCCCTATTGGGTGCGGCCGAAGCATGGCGGGCTTGTCGCCTTCGCCGGACTGATCGAGACCTATGCCGAGCCGGGCGGCTCGGAGATGGACACCGGCGCCATCCTGACCGTCAACGCCAATGCCGACATTGCCCATATCCACGACCGCATGCCGGTGGTGATAGATCCGCAGGATTTCGCCCGCTGGCTGGATTGCCGCACGCGCGAGCCGCGCGACGTGGCCGACCTGCTCAGACCGGCACAACTCGATTTCTTCGAGGCCGTCCCGGTTTCCGACCTCGTCAACAAGGTCGCCAACACCGGACCGGAGATTCAGGAAAGGTGGCCGGAGCTCAAGAAGGCCAGGCGCCGGAAGCCGGGCGCCGACGACAGTCAGATGAGCTTGTTTCAGCAGTAGCTGCTATTTTCTGGGGCGCTTCAGCGCCTTCATTGCCGGCGCTGCCATTTCCTGGCGAACCCGCCGGCCGCACGTCACATCAGGCAGCGCGCGGCGAGGTGATCTTCTGCACCGGCTTCTTCTTCTTCGCTGTGTGGAGAAGGGCGGCGACGATCGCGGCCGGGCCGATCGCCCGGTATTGGCTGGCGAGCGCCGGTTGCTTGGCGCTGCTGGAGTCCTGCTTGGCTCGAGGCATCTTTCTCTTCCCTGGTAACGTCTTCGTGTCCGCGTTTGCTGGTCGAATCCGACCAAATCGTGACATCTGCTGATCTAGCCGGTGAATGTTTCATGACTGTGCCGAGATGTTTAATAAAATGTTTCACCGCGTCATTACCTGTGATCCAGCGACTCTTTTGCCGAAAGTTGCGACTTGACGGCAACACTGGCTGAGGCGATAAAGCCGCTCATGAGAACGTCTTTCGCCATTTGTGGCATCTGCATTATTGGCTAGCTTCGCGCTGGTCCGGACGTTTTCGCCTATCTTCCTTCTAGAGTGGACAAACGCCCCGGCCAGCAGGCTGGTGGCTGATTTGCGTCTCGGCGCAAGTGGCCCCAACCAAAAAGTAACGGACCGGGAAGGCACGAATGTCTGACGCATCGAAGGGCCTGCGCCTCTACAACACGCTGACGCGCACCAAGGAGGATTTCTTCCCGATCGATCCGCGCAATGTGCGCATGTATGTCTGCGGCCCGACGGTCTACGACTTTGCCCATATCGGCAACGCGCGGCCGGTGATCGTCTTCGACGTGCTGTTTCGTCTGCTGCGCCATCTCTACGGGCAAGCGCACGTCACCTATGTGCGCAACATCACGGATGTCGACGACAAGATCAACGACCGCGCACTGCGCGATTTCGGCACCGAGATTGCCTCGGGAAAGCTGTCGCTGAACGAGGCGATCCGGCGGGTCACCGAAAAGACCGCCGACCAGTTCCACAAGGATGTGGTGACGCTCGGCTGCCTGCAACCTACGGTCGAGCCGCGGGCCACTGAATTCGTCGAGCCGCGCGCAGATGGCAAAGTCGACATGATCTCCTTGATTCAACGCTTGATCGAACGCGGCCATGCCTATGTTGCGGCAGGCGAAGTTCTGTTCGACACGGCCTCGATGCCGGACTACGGCCAATTGTCGAAACGCAATCTCGACGAGCAGCAGGCCGGCGCTCGCGTCGCCGTCGATCCGCATAAGAAGAACCCTGGCGATTTCGTGCTGTGGAAGCTGTCCTCGCCGGAAGAGCCGGGCTGGGACAGCCCGTGGGGCAGGGGCCGGCCGGGCTGGCACATCGAGTGCTCGGCGATGTCGGCCGCCTATCTCGGCGAGGTCTTCGACATTCATGGCGGCGGGCTCGACCTGATCTTCCCGCACCACGAGAACGAAATTGCCCAGTCGCGCTGCGCCCATGGCACCGAGGTCATGGCCAAGGTGTGGATGCACAACGGCTTCCTGCAGGTCGAGGGGCAGAAGATGTCCAAGAGCCTGGGCAACTTCTACTCGATCAACGAGTTGCTGGAGACGGAGACCTTTGGCGGCCGCAAGTGGCCGGGCGAGGTGCTCAGGCTGGCGATGCTGATGACGCATTATCGCGAGCCGATCGACTTTTCCGTGCGCAAGCTGGAAGAGGCGGAAAATACGCTGCGCAAATGGAAGCGGGCGGCGGACCTGGCACCGGCGGCGGCCAAGCAATTGCCGGTCGAAGTGGTGGAAGCCTTGTCGGACGATCTCGCAACCTATTCCGCGTTCCAGGTGCTGACGCAACTGGCCGGCGAGGCTGTGGATTCCAATGCTGCCGGTGGCGGCAACGCCGCCGCGGGCAACCATGCTGCCGCTTCGCTGAAGGCGGCACTGTCGTTCCTCGGCTTCGACGTTGCGCCGGCCAAGGTTGATGAAGATGCCATCGCCAGGGCCATCGCCAGGCGCCTGGAACTGATCGCCGCCAAGAACTGGGCCCAGGCCGACCGCATTCGCGACGAGCTTCTGGCGCAAGGCGTGCAACTGAAGGACGGCAAGGATCCCGCCACCGGTGAACGCGTGACGACGTGGGAGGTAAAGCGATGAGAGGGGTTGGCGGGCGGTTGGCGAAAGCGCCGGTGACGGCCGATCTCCCCCCTTGCGGGGGAGATGTCCGGCAGGACAGAGGGGGGTGCTGTCCCTCCGGCCTATCAACCCATCGCAGCCACGCCCTCGGGCTGGTTTCCGGTTGCGAATGGGAGACATCGAATGTTGGCGATCCTTCGCACCCCCCTCTGTCCTGCCGGACATCTCCCCCGCAAGGGGGGAGATTGGCCGCCATCGACGCTTTCGCCAATCATGAAGGCGAGGGTGCTTGATGGGTCACGACCTCGTTCCATCGCGCCAGCGCAAGAATGCAAAATCCATGCGTCGTGTGATGACCGATGCCGAGTTGAAGCTTTGGAACGAATTGCGCGCCCATCGTCTGATGGGGATGAGCTTTCGCCGGCAGGTGCTGATCGGACCTTACATCATCGACTTTGCTTGCTCGACACACAGCTTGATCGTCGAGGTTGACGGCAGCCAGCACGCGGATCCCGAAAACGTCGAGCGTGACGAGGCACGAAGTGCCTACTTGAAGGCCAGCGGCTGGACCATCCTGCGTTTCTGGAACGACGACGTCATTCGCGACATCGACAATGTCTGCCAGCACATCGTCATCGAAGCCGGCCTGGCCGCTGCCGAAATGCCGGCCGGCGAACCAGCAAGGAGGTAAAAAGATGATCGACCATCTTGGCATCACCGTTTCCGATTTCGACGTGTCGAAAGCTTTCTACGACAAGGCGATGGCGCCGCTCGGTGCCTCGCTGCTCTACATGGTGCCGCAGGAATACACCGGTGGCGCCAAGGTCGGCGGCTATGGCCGCGACCGGCCGGTGTTCTGGCTGCATCAAGGCAAGGACAAGCCGAAGGACCGCCAGCATGTCGCCTTCACCGCGCGCAGCCGCGCTGAAGTCGATGCCTTCCACGCCGCCGCCATCGCCGCCGGCGGCAAGGATAATGGTGGGCCGGGCCTTCGTCCGCACTATCACGCGAACTACTATGGCGCCTTTGTCTTCGACCCCGACGGCAACAATGTCGAAGCCGTCTGCCATGCCCCGGAGTGAAGTGATGAGCCTGGATAACAGACCGGTCTACACAGGCGGCTGCCAGTGCGGCGCCGTGCGTTTCCGTGTCGAAGGCGCGCTGGGCGACGCCTCCGTCTGTCATTGTCGCATGTGCCAGAAAGCAAGCGGCAATTTCTACCTGCCGCTGGTGTCGGTGCGTGGCGCAAAACTCGACTGGACGCGCGGCGCGCCCAAACGCTTTCGTTCCTCCAACGCCGCCTGGCGCGGTTTTTGCGCCGATTGCGGCACGCCGCTGACTTTCGAGGCGCCCGACGGCATCGCACTCGCCATCGCGGCCTTCGACCATGCGGAGGAGATCGCGCCGACCATCCAGTGGGGCACCGAAGCAAAACTCCCCTATGTCGATCACATCCACGAATTGCCTGGCGAGGACACGATGGCCGATGTTTCGTCGTCCTCCTATCTCGCCGATCTCGTCTCTTACCAGCACCCCGACCACGACACCGATCAATGGCCGCCGGAGGAAAGATCATGACCGAAACCGTTCGAACCGGCGGCTGCCAGTGCGGCGCCGTGCGTTTCCGCATTCGTGGGGCGCTTGGACGCCCTTCCATCTGCCATTGCCGCATGTGCCAGAAACAGTTCGGCTCCTTCTTCGGCGCGCTGGTGACGGTGCCGAAGGACGGTGTCGAATGGGTGCGCGAGGAGCCGAGCTATTTCCAGTCGTCGGTCAACATCGATCGCGGCTTTTGCAGCCGCTGCGGCACGCCGTTGACCTACAGGCAGCCTGGTGGGCTTGAGATCGCTATCGGCGCATTTGACGATCGCTCCGACCTCGCACCGCAGATCCAGGTCAACTACGCCGCCCGGCTGCCTTGGGTGGAGAAGATCTTCGACGCGCCGGTCCATGACGATCCTGACTACTACACAAGGCAGGAATCGATCATCTCCTTCCAGCATCCGGATCACGAGACGGCCAATTGGCCGCAGCAGGGCCTGAAATTATGAGCAATGACCTGCGCAGCCTCTATCCGGAGATCGAGGCCTTCGACTCAGGCATGCTCGAGGTCGGCGATGGCCATCAGGTCTATTGGGAGCGTTCCGGCACCAGGGGCGCCAAGCCGGCCGTGTTCCTGCATGGCGGACCGGGCGGCACCATTTCGCCGAAGCACCGACGGCTGTTCGATCCGAAGCTTTACGATGTCATCCTGTTCGACCAGCGCGGCTGCGGGAAGTCGACGCCCAACGCCTCGCTCGAGGCCAACACCACCTGGCATCTGGTCGCCGACATCGAGCGCCTGCGCGACATGTGCGGCTTCGACAAATGGCTGGTGTTCGGCGGCTCGTGGGGGTCGACGCTGGCGCTGGCCTATGCCGAGACGCACCCCGAGCGGGTCAGCGAACTGGTCGTGCGCGGCATCTACACGCTGACGCGCGCGGAGCTCGACTGGTATTACCAGTTCGGCGTCTCGGAAATGTTCCCCGACAAATGGGAGCGCTTCCTGGCGCCGATCCCCGAGGGCGAGCGCGGCGACATGATGGCCGCCTATCGCAAGCGGCTGGTCGGCAGCGACCGCAAGGCGCAGGTCGAGGCCGCCCGCGCCTGGAGCCTGTGGGAAGGCGAGACGATCACGCTGTTGCCCGATCCGGAAACCAGCAGCCGGTTTGGCGAAGACGATTACGCCGTGGCCTTCGCCCGCATCGAGAACCATTATTTCGTCCATGCTGGCTGGCTTGAGGAAGGGCAGCTGCTGCGTGATGCCTTCAAGTTGAAGGACATCCCCGGCACCATCGTCCATGGCCGCTACGACATGCCGTGCCCGGCGCGCTACGCCTGGGCGCTGCACAAGGCGTGGCCGAAGGCGGACTTCCACTTGGTCGAGGGCGCCGGCCATGCCTATTCGGAGCCGGGCATCCTCGACCGGCTGATCCGGGCGACGGATAAGTTTGCGGGGAAATGATCATGGGCCGCGAGCGCCTCTATCTCTTCGACACCACACTGCGCGATGGCCAGCAGACGCCAGGCATCGACTTTTCGGTCGAGGACAAGATTGCCATTGCCGGACTGCTCGACGCGTTCGGCGTCGACTATATCGAAGGCGGCTATCCCGGCGCCAACCCGACCGACACCGCCTTCTTTGCCAAGCACCGCACGGCAACCGCCAAATTCGTCGCCTTCGGCATGACCAAGCGGGCAGGGGTGTCGGCTTCGAACGAACCAGGCCTTGCCGCATTGGTCCAGTCGAAGTCGGACGCCATCTGCTTTGTCGCCAAGAGCTGGGACTACCATGTCCGCGTTGCGCTGGGCTGCACCAACGAGGAAAACCTCGAGGCGATCAAGGCGTCAGTCGAAGCGGCGATTGGCTCGGCCAAGGAAGCATTGGTCGACTGCGAGCATTTCTTCGACGGCTTCAAGGCCAATCCCGATTATGCGCTGGCTTGCGCCAGGACCGCTTACGACGCCGGCGCGCGCTGGGTGGTGCTGTGCGACACCAATGGCGGCACGCAGCCGTCGGAAGTGCGCGCCATCGTCGAGACGATCATCGAGGCAGGCATACCGGGGGACCATCTCGGCATCCATGCCCATGACGACACCGGCCAGGCGGTGGCAAATTCGCTGGCCGCCGTCGAGGCCGGCGTGCGCCAGGTCCAGGGCACGCTGAACGGCATCGGCGAGCGCTGCGGCAACGCCAATCTGATCTCGATCGTGCCGACGCTGGCGCTGAAGCCGGCCTTTTCCAGCCGCTTCGAGACAGGCATCTCGGCCGAAGCGTTGGCCGGCATATCGCGCCTGTCCCGCGCCTTCGACGAATTGCTGAACCGCGCGCCGGAAGCGCAGGCGCCCTATGTCGGCGCTTCCGCCTTCGCCACCAAGGCCGGCATCCATGCCTCGGCGCTGGCTAAGGAGCCGGCCACTTACGAGCATGTGCCGCCGGAAGCGGTCGGCAACCGCCGCCGGGTCATGGTCTCGGACCAGGGCGGCAAGGCCAATTTCCTCGCCGAGTTGAAACGGCGCGGCATCGAAATGCCGAAAGACGACCACCGGCTGGACGCGCTGATATCAGTGGTCAAGGAGCGCGAGGCCGAGGGCTATGCCTATGAAGGCGCCGATGCCAGCTTCGAGCTGCTGGCGCGCAAGATGCTGCACGGCCTGCCGGAATTCTTCAGCGTCACCTCGTTCCGCTGCATGGTCGAGCGCCGCTTCGACGCCAATGGCCAGCTGAAGACGGTCTCAGAGGCGATCGTCAAGGTGCTGGTCGATGGCGAGGAGAAGATGTCGGTGGCGGAAGGGCACGGCCCGGTCAACGCGCTCGACATCGCGCTGCGCAAGGATCTTGGAAAGTTCCAGAACGAGATCGCTGACCTCGAGCTTGCCGACTTCAAGGTGCGTATCCTCAATGGCGGCACCGAGGCGATCACGCGCGTGCTGATCGAATCGCACGATGCGACCGGCGCCCGCTGGTGGACGGTCGGCGTCTCCGAAAACATCATCGACGCTTCATTCCAGGCGCTGATGGATTCGATCGTCTACAAGCTGATGAAGAACCGCGAAATGGCCGGGCTGGTCGCGGCGGAGTAGGATTGAACCATCAGCGAAAGTCCATTGATCCATCAGAACTTTGCGATGGTCTTGACCCGGCGGCTGGCGCATAGCGTTGGGCCATGGCCACGGACGCAATTCAGCTCGAAGCAGACTCAAAGGCCCGGCGTGGATTCCTGCTGGCGCTGGGCGCCTATCTCCTGTGGGGGTTGCTGCCCTTCTATATGAAGGCGGTTGCACATCTGCCGCTGGCCGAAGTCATTGCGCACCGCATCGTCTGGTCGGTGCCGATCGCGGCGGCCGTTTTGATCTGGGCCGGCCGCACGGCGGATTTCAAAGCGGCGTTGCGTTCGCCGCGCATTATTTCCATGGCGGCGCTGACGGCGGCGCTGATTTCGGTCAACTGGGGCATCTATGTCTGGGCGATCGCGGTCGACCGTACCATCGAGACTGCGCTTGGCTACTACATCAACCCGCTTGTCAGCGTCGTCGTCGGCGCGCTGCTGCTCAGCGAACGGCTCGACCGGCTGCAAATCGCGGCGGTGGTGCTGGCGGCCATCGCGGTCGCGGTGCTGACGATCGACGCCGGCAAGCTGCCCTGGGTGTCGCTGGTGCTGGCGTTTTCCTTCGCCGCCTACGCCTTCTTCCGCAAGACGCTGCCGATCGGTCCCAGCCAGGGTTTCTTGCTTGAAGTGCTTTTGCTGTCGGTGCCGGCGCTCGGCTACATCATCTTCCTCATCGTCACCGGGCAGGACCATTTCGTCTCCAGTTCCCTGAACGATACCGCACTGCTGATCGGCTGCGGCCCGGTCACCGCCATACCGCTGCTGCTGTTTGGCTTCGGGGCCAAGCTGCTGCGTCTCTCCACCATCGGCATCATGCAGTATATCGCGCCGACCATTGTGTTCCTGATCGCCGTGCTGATTTTCGGCGAACCCTTCGGCAGCACCCAGGCCATCGCCTTCGGCCTGATCTGGGCGGCGCTGGCGATCTATTCCTGGTCGATGTTCCGCGGCCGCGAGATCCGGCCGGCAATGCGTTAGAGCGAGGATTTTCGATGTACGTTCTGCACATAGCAAACAAGAACTATTCCTCGTGGTCGCTGCGGCCATGGGTGCTGATGCGGACATTGGACGTCGCCTTCGAGGAGCGGCTGACACCGTTTCCGACCGGATCGAGTTGGAGCCTCTACCGGCCGCTCTCGCCCAGTGGCCTCGTACCGTGCCTGATTGACGACGGCTGGGCAGTTTGGGATTCGCTCGCCATCACCGAATACCTGGCCGAGCGCCACGCTGGCGTCTGGCCTGCCGAGCCGAAGGCACGAGCCTGGGCGCGGTCGGCAGCGGCCGAAATGCATTCGAGCTTCACCGCCTTGCGCGGCTCCTGTCCGATGAACTGCGGTGTCCGCGTCGCGCCGGTGCCGATGTCGGATGCGCTGAAGCACGACCTTTTTCGCCTCGGCGATCTCTGGGACGACGGGCTTCGCCGCTTCGGCGGACCGTTCCTGGCTGGCGATCGCTTCACTGCCGTTGACGCCTTCTTTGCCCCGGTGGCGTTTAGGGTTCAGTCCTACGGACTGTCCTTCGAGGGCGCAGCTGCCGCCTATTCGGCGCGATTGCTGGCTCTGCCGGCGATGCGCGAATGGTACGCGGCAGCCCTTGCAGAGGAGTGGCGCGAGCCGAACCACGAAGCGGAGGCGCGCGCCACCGGCACTGTCATCGAGGATTTTCGCGCGACCTTGTAACGGTTGCCGCTACATCCCGCGCCCCAGCCGCCTGACGAACAGATAGACGACCACCGCGACGGCGAGCGATATCGCCGACGCCACCCAAAAGCCCACCGGCGTGTCGACCAGCGGCAGCCCGCCGACATTCATGCCGAACAGGCCTGAGACGATCGTCATCGGCAACAGCACCGCGGTCATCACCGACAGCATGTAAAGCAACTGGTTCGACTGCGTCGTCAGCTTGGCCATCAGCTCGTCCTGCAAGAGCCGGGCGCGGGCTTGCAATTGCTCGCCGTCATGATGCAACGTATGGGCGCGGTGCGAAAGCCGTGCCGCCATGTCGTTGATCGCGTCCGGCAGGTCATTGCGATGCGAATGGTCGAGATGGCGGAACAGGCTGGTCAGCGTCGCCATCTGCCGATGGATCACCACCAGTTGCCGGCGCGCATCGACCAGGGCCTGCCGCTCATTGTGCCATGCATCGCAGACGATGCGGTCCTCGATGCCATCGAGCGTGTCGCCAAGGCCAGCGAGTTCCGTCGTCATGCCGTCGAGCGACTGGCCCATGACAGCCTCGATCAGTTCTGCCGGAGAGCGGAACTTTCGCGATCCGTTGTCGATCGCCTTGCGGATTTTGTCGACCGATTGCAGCGGTTGTTTGCGGCCGCCGATCAGCATCGTGTCGTTGAAGGCGAAGCGGAAATGGCCAAGCCCGCGCGCCTCCGCCGAATAGTCGTGGCGCAGGTCCGGCAAATCGCCGTAGAGCCAGTCGCCCTCGAGGTCGATATGGCAGCCATGGCCGGCCGACAGGAAGGCATCGCGCACCGGCGGCGGCAAAGCCGGCTCGGTGGCGATCTCGTGGCGCGCGCGCATGTCGGAAAGCTGGTAGCTGCGCCAGGTCCAGCGTGTGGCGGTCGCGTCTTTGGTTCTCGCGCCTTCGGCGGTGAAGTAATAGACGAAGAACAGCCCGTGCTCGTCTGGCAGGTAAGGCGACAGATCGCTGCCGTCTGGATTGAGAGGGATGGTCATGATCGCGTCGCCAGTCATAGGGGAATAGGGGAATAGGGGAATAGGGGAATAGGACAGAGATAATGCCTCATGAGCGCGGCATTCACTACTTCCGGCCCTACTCCCTACTCCCTTACTCCCCTATACCCTAAAGCTTGTCGATCACCGACTGCACGCCTTCGGTCGGTGCGTCGACCGACGATCCCGCGACCATGATGGCAGCGACGATCGCTTCCGGATCGTCGACCACCAGCGGCCTGACCCGCTGCGCGGTGTGGATGAAGCCTTCGGCCATCATATGGTCGAGCAGCGCCAGCATCGGGTCCCAGAATCCTCCAACGTTGCCGAAGACGATCGGCTTGCGATGATGGCCGAGCTGGCCCCAGGTCATGATCTCGATGATTTCCTCGACAGTGCCGATGCCGCCCGGAAGCGCCACAAACGCGTCGGATTTCTCGAACATCGTATGTTTGCGCTCGTGCATGTTTTCGGTGATGACGAGCTCGTCAAGCCGGTCAAGCGCGGTTTCGGTGGCCTCCCTGTTGATCAGGAAGCGCGGAATGATCCCCGTCACCTTGCCGCCGGCCCGCATTGCGCCCTCGGCGACGGCTCCCATGATGCCCCTGGTGCCGCCGCCATAGATCAGACGCAGGCCGGACTTGGCGATCGAACGCCCAAGCAGGTGTCCGGCCTTGGCATAGGTTACATCGCGGCCCGGAGACGAGCCGCAATAGACGCAGATGGATCGAATCGTGTTCATGAGATGATTGGTGATTGGGTCTTTATTCGCGGTCAAGCCCGGGCGGGTTTTTTCTTGTCGGCCCCGTTTATTCGTGTCGGCCCTTTTTCCTGTCGGTCCCCCTTGTTCTTGTCGCCTTGGGCAAAACAGGCTAGACCGCATTAGGTGGCTAAGGGCAGGGAAATATGGCAATTAATCCTTTGAAGGCGTTTTTGTTCGTCGTCGGCGGCTCCGTCGCCGCGGCGGGAACCGCCTATGTGTCGGGCGCGCTCGATCCGTATCTCAATCGCACGCCGCCGGCGGAAGTGGCATCGCTGACGCCGCCGGTGGAGACGCCGGCCGAACCCGTGACCGATGCACCGCCTCCGCCGGCGCCTGCCGCTGGTGCGATGGCACCGGCAGCGCCGGCCACGGCCGATGCGATTGCGCCGACTTTCGACATCGTTCGGGTCGAGATCAAGGGCTCTATTGTCGTCGCCGGCAAAGCCGCACCCAACGCCAAGGTCGAGATTCTCAACGGTTCGACGGTTCTCGGCTCGACGGTCGCCGGTGCCGATGGCGCTTTTGCCATCGTTCTCGACGATGCGCTGAAACCCGGCGATTACACGATCGCGCTGCGCTCGATGACCGGCAATGTCGTGACCCCCTCGGCGCAGACGGCTATCGTCTCGATTCCCAAGAGTCCTGCTGGCCAGGTGCTGGCGATGATCGAGGAGCCGGGCAAGGCCTCCGAATTGCTCACCGTTCCTACACCCGAGACAAAGCCTGAATCGCCGCCTGCCGGCGACAAGGCGGCCGCCCCGGCTTCCGAGGACTCCGCTGCCGAGGACCCCGCTGCCGCAGCACCAGCCCCAGCCGCACCGGCTGCCACGGCGCCGGCCACCGTCGAAGCCGTCCCCGCGCCCGCTCCGGGCGGGCCGGCCACACCAGCGACACCAGCTGCAGGGCCAAAGGTCGTCGTCGAAGCGATCGAGATCGACGGCAACAAGATCTTCGTCGCCGGGCTCGCCGACCCCGGCCGCAAGGTACGCGCCTATGCCAACGATATCTTGCTCGGCGACGCGAAGACTTCGCCCGACGGCCATTTCCTGGTCGAGGCGACGCGCAACATTCCGGTCGGCACCTACACGATCCACGTCGATGCGCTCGATGCCGACGGGGTCAAGGTGGTGGCCCGTGCCGCCGTGCCGTTCGAGCGCGATCCGGGCGAGTCGATCGCCGCCGTGGCGCCTGCCGAGGCAAAGCCGGCCGCGCCGGCAACCACGCCTGCGGCGCCCGCGGCCGAGGCGCCAGCCGATATGGCGGCTGCGACGCCCCCGACCGGAGTGCCCGAGACCGCGGCGCCGAAGCTCGAACACGCCGACAGCGCCGTTATCATCCGCCGCCGCGATACGCTGTGGCGGATTTCGCGGCGCGTCTACGGCCAAGGCGTTCGCTACTCGACCATCTACCTCGCCAATCAGGATCAGATCAGGAATCCCGACCGCATCTGGCCGGGGCAGGTGTTCAAGGTCCCCGGAAAATCGCAGGAAGGCGAAGCCGCCAACCTCAAGGCGATGGGCGACCAGATGACGACGGCCCCGACAAAGGCCAACTAATGCATGTCGCGCAAAAGTGTGCAGCGGTTTTGCGATAACGACATGCATAAAACAACAAACTAAAGCGCGTCGCATGAGGTTGGTCGAACGCGACGCGCTTTAGAAATCCTTTTCTTCTTTAGCGGGCTCTTGCGGAAAGTTCATTCATCGTCTATCGCCGATAGACGATGAACGCTCCCTTGACCGAGAAGACCTGCGGCTTCGCCGACAGCCAGGCCGTCGCCGCGAAGCTCGCCGCGCTTTCGCATCCGACCCGGATCGAAATTCTCCGGCACCTTTCGGCCAGCCGCTCCTGCTGCTGCCGCGAGGTCGTCGACCATCTCGACCTGGCGCAGTCCACCGTTTCGCAGCACCTGAAGATACTGGTCGATGCCGGGCTCGTCCGCTACCAGCCGGATCGGCAACGCTCGCGCTATGAAGTCGACAGCGATGCGCTCGAAGATGTTTCTGCATCGCTGGCCGCGCTGGTCAATTCGTGCTGCTCCGGCCGCTAGACCATCATCCCGAACGAAGGCCGCGTCAGCGAAACGTGGAAGCCGGTTTTCGGTAAAGATCATGGTCAAGCAACAAGAAATACGAAAAGGCGATAAAATGGCCGAAAAAACCGTCTCCGCCGATTCTGGCTCGACCTTCAAGACATTGCGCAATCTTTGGCCCTATATGTGGCCGGCCGACCGCGCCGATTTGCGGGCGCGGGTGGTGTGGGCGACCGTGCTTCTGGTCGTCGCCAAGCTGACGCTGGTTGCCGGTCCCTACTTCTTCAAATGGGCGACCGATGCGCTGGCTGGTGACGCCAAGTCGGCGCCGCCGCTGCCGGCCTTCATGCTGGCGCCAGTCATGCTGGTCATCGCCTACAATGTCGTGCGGCTGGTGCAGCTCGGTTTCAACCAGCTGCGCGACGCGCTGTTTGCCCGCGTCGGCCAATATGCGGTGCGCCAGCTCGCCTTCCGCACTTTCGTCCACATGCATCAATTGTCGCTGCGCTTCCATCTCGAGCGCCGCACCGGCGGCCTGTCGCGCATCATCGAGCGCGGCACCAAGGGCATCGAGACGATCGTCCGCTTCACCGTGCTCAACACCTTGCCGACCATCCTCGAATTCGCGCTGACAGCCGGCATATTCGCGGTCACCTATGGCTGGAAGTACGTGGCTGTGGTGGCGGTGACGGTCTGCCTCTATATCTGGTTCACCATCAGGGCGAGCGACTGGCGCATCGTCATTCGCCGCGACATGAACGACAGCGACACCGATGCCAGCACCAAGGCGATCGACTCGCTGCTCAATTTCGAAACGGTCAAGTATTTCAACAACGAGGGCATGGAAGCCGAGCGCTTCGACCGTTCGATGGCGCGCTACGAGACCGCCGCCACCCGGATATGGACCTCGCTCGGCTGGCTGAACTTCGGCCAGGGCGTTATCTTCGGTCTCGGCACGGTTATCGTCATGTGCCTTTCGGCGCTGGAGGTGCAGGCCGGCACGCAGACGGTTGGCGACTTCGTCTTCATCAACGCCATGCTGATCCAGCTTTCGGTGCCACTCAACTTCATCGGCTTCATCTATCGCGAAATCCGCCAGGGCCTGACCGACATCGAGCAGATGTTCGGTCTGCTCGATGTGCCGCAGGAGATCGTCGACAAGCCGGGTGCCAGGCCGCTGGTCGTCGGCTCCGGCAAGGTCGAGTTCCGCGACGTGCAGTTTTCCTACGATCCCAACCGCAAGATCCTGAAAGGCGTCAGCTTCGAAGTGCCGGCCGGCAAGACGGTTGCCATTGTCGGGCCATCGGGCGCCGGCAAGTCGACCATTTCGCGGCTGCTGTTCCGCTTTTACGACATCCAGGGCGGCAAGATCCTGATCGACGGCCAGGACATTCGCGACGTGACTCAGCAGAGCCTGCGCGCCGCGATCGGCATGGTGCCGCAGGACACCGTGCTGTTCAACGACACCATCGCCTACAACATCCGCTACGGCCGCGTCGATGCCAGCGAGGAGGATGTGCGCAAGGCGGCAGAACTCGCCCAGATCGGGCCGTTCATCGAGCGGCTGCCCGACGGCTACCGTTCGATGGTCGGAGAGCGCGGACTGAAACTGTCCGGCGGTGAGAAGCAGCGCGTGGCAATCGCCCGCACCATTTTGAAGGCGCCGCCGATCCTGATGCTCGACGAGGCGACCTCGGCTCTCGACAGCCATACCGAACAGGAGATCCAGGCGGCGCTCGACCTCGTCAGCAAGGGTCGCACCACCATCGTCATCGCTCACCGGCTGTCGACGGTGATTTCGGCCGACGAGATCATCGTGCTGCAGGACGGCCAGATCGCCGAGCGCGGCACGCATGCCGCCTTGATGCGCAAGGCCGGCCTGTACGCGTCGATGTGGGACCGCCAGCGTGAGGCAACCGAGGCCGAGGAGCGGTTGCGCATTGCTCGCGAGCGCGACGAGTTCGGCGTTGTCGTCCGCCGCCGCCCCTCCGAGGTGTCGTAGCCCTTACGGCCAGCCAGCGCCCGGCGTGGAAGCCTCGATGCTGAGCACCTGGCCGGTGCGCGCATCGCTGATCATGTGCTCGAAGCCGCGCCATTCGGCGGCGACGATGAACAGCGTCTTGCCGTCGGCGCCGCCGAGCATGCAGGCAAAGCAGCCGCGATCGGCATCGACGCTGTCGAGCATCGCCCCGCCCTCGCGCACCCGCACGCAGTGCCGGTTGGGGACGTCGGCATACCAGATGGCGCCTTCGGCATCGAGGCAGATGCCGTCGGGAAAGCCGTTGCCGAGGTCGGCCCATCGCCGCCGGTTGGCAAGGCCGCCATCGGCGGCGATGTCGAAGGCGGTCAGCCTGTTGGCGTGGGACTCGGCGACGATCAACGTCTTGTTGTCAGGCGACACCGCCATCCCATTGGCGAAGGCGATCTTGTCCGCCACCTGCCGCACGGACCCGTCCGGTGCAATCAGCACGATGGTGTCGGGGCCGAAATGCTGGCCGGGAACCGGCTCTGGCCCGCCGCCATTGATGTAGATGTTGCCGCGCCCGTCGACGACGATCTCGTTCCAGGTGTTCCCTGAGAGGTGTCGCAGATCGGCGTGGGTGACCAGCGTCCCGTCTGCTTCCTGCCGCAGCACCAACCCCTCTCGCCCGCAGACGACGACCAGGCGACCGTCCGGCAGCCAGTCGACCGAATAGGGCAGGGTGGCCGGCACGGTGAGCATGACCTCACTGTTGCCGTCGGCATCGACGGCGATGATCTGGCCGGTTCCCCAGTTGCAGATCCAAAGCCTGCCTTCATGCCAGCGCGGCGATTCGCCGAACGCCAGACCGTTCATCACGACCCGCGCTTCCTTTGCTGCTGATTTCCGTGACAGCATTTGTTGCCTCCAGCTTTCGTTCGGCGGGCGCTTTGACAAGGCCCGTATCTCCAAGGACGCCTGAGGCCGGTTCGCCCCGACACCAGTCATGCTTTTTTGGACAGGCTCATTGGACCCCTTCCAGCGCCCGCGATCGGCTAATGCGGACGAGAACGCCGGATCCGGCGTTCCCTCATTGTCGCGTTGCGGCCACAGGGTGTTTCCGCTATTGAGGCCGGACCTGAAACTAGGCTGTTTCCATTCCATGGACCTCGTCGACACGATCAAGAAAACGTTGGTTCCGATCCATCGCGAAGGCTATCCGTTTATCGCCGCCTTCGCAGCGGTGACGCTTTTCCTCGGCTATTTCTCTTCGATCCTGTTCTGGGTCTGCCTCATCGCGACGGCCTGGTGCGTCTATTTCTTCCGCGATCCCGAGCGCGTCACGCCGGTCGACGACCGGCTGGTGGTGAGCCCGGCCGACGGCATCATCACGGCGGTCGGTCCGGCAGTGCCACCGCGCGAACTTGGCCTCGGGGGCGGCGAGATGACCCGCATCTCGGTGTTCATGGACGTCTTCTCCTGCCACGTGAACCGGGCTCCGGTGCGCGGCCGCATCACAAGGATAGAGCATCGGCCCGGCCAGTTCCTCAACGCCGCACTTGACAAGGCGAGTGCCGACAACGAGCGCAATGGCCTGGTCATCGACAGCCCGAACGGCACGGTGGCCGCGGTGCAGATCGCCGGCCTGGTGGCGCGGCGCATCGTCTGCTGGGCCGAGACCGGCGGCACGATCGGCATCGGCGAGCGCTTCGGGCTGATCCGCTTCGGCTCGCGCGTCGATGTGTTCCTGCCGTCGACCGCAACGCCGCGTGTCGCCGTCGGCCAGACTGCGGTCGGCGGTGAAACCATACTGGCCGAATTCGGCGGCGTTGCCGCAACGCCGCTCGTGCGGGTGTCCTGAGCCGTGGGCGCGCCGTTCAAGAAATTCGAGGCGCATGGCAGCGGCGGCCCGCGCATCCGTGAAATTCCGATGCGCATGGTGCTGCCCAATCTTGTCACAGTGCTCGCCATCTGCGCCGGCCTCTCGGGCATCCGCTTCGGCTTCGAAGGCCGTTTCGAGCCGGCAGTGGTGATGGTGCTGCTGGCCGCCTTCCTCGACGGCATCGACGGCCGTCTGGCACGCATGCTGAAGGCGACGTCCAAATTCGGCGCGCAGATGGATTCGCTGGCCGACATCGTCAATTTCGGCGTAGCACCCGCGCTGGTGCTCTATGCCTTCCTGCTCGACCAGGCCGGCTCGCCGGGCTGGATTGCCGCGCTGCTGTTCACCATCGCCTGCGGGCTGAGACTCGCTCGCTACAACGTGCTCGACGAAGAAACTGATCGCCCGCAGTGGCAGACCGAGTATTTCGTCGGCGTGCCGGCGCCGGCGGGCGCCGTGCTGGTGATGCTGCCGCTTTACCTCTACTTCCTGCGGCTTGGTGTGGAGCCGTCCCGCCCTGCCGCCTTCATCGCCGCCGGTTTCACCGTTCTGATAGCCTTCCTGCTGGTCAGCCGGCTGCCGGTCTATTCCGGAAAAAGCCTGAAAGTCCCGGGCGACAAGGTGCTGCCGATCATCCTCGGTGTCGTCCTCTACATCCTGCTGTTGATGACCTATCCCTGGTACACGCTGACGGCGTCGGTTGCCGGCTATCTGCTCTTCCTGCCGCTCAGCATCCGCGCCTATTCCAGGCGCGCCAAGCGCGAAGGCGAGAAGGTGCCGCCTTCGGACTTCGGCTGACAGATCTGTCGCCAATTCGCTGATAGTTCAATTAGTTCAAGTTGGACGCATCCCGCTCTAGCGGGAACCTGCCGGCGTCTTGACCGTTCTGTCTCAGCGGGCGAGGCGAGCGACGTCGCGAACGCCTCGCTATCAGCCCTTGAAGCTGCTGTCCCAGGCGCAGGAGCTTAAAGAAGAGTGAGGAGAAATGGCTGTCGTCCTCATTGGCGCGTTGCTCATTGTCGCTGGCGTTGTGTATATGGCCGGCGCAGCCCTTTGGCGTGGGCGGCTCAGCGCTACCGCGCCGGCTCGCGCGGCGCCGGGTCGCGCGCCGCCCAATCTTTCCACGCCCCGCCCGCCACTTTAGCCGCGGCGGCGCGGGCGCGGGTTGCACGGCCGGTGGG